>CAXTPP010000064.1:0-19357 GCA_964246185.1 uncultured Acetobacteraceae bacterium | reverse complement strand
GCATGGCATCGTGAACCCCGCGCCGGGCCTGCTGGCGACGCCCAAGGCCCGGCGCGGGCTGCCGAGGGCGCTGCCGGTCGCCGCGGCCTGCGCCGTGGCCGCCGAAGCGGTGGGGGACGATCCCCGGGTCGAGCGGCGGGACGTGGCGCTGTTCACCTTGCTCTATGGCTGCGGCCTGCGCATCGCGGAGGCTCTGGCGCTGAACGTGGGCGACCGGCCGCAGCCTGGCAGCGCGCTGCGGGTGCTGGGCAAGGGCGGCAAGCAGCGGCTGGCGCCGGTGCTGCCGGCCGTGCAGGCGGCGATGGACGGGTGGATGGCGCAGCACCCGGCGGCGGGCGACCCGGCCGCGCCGCTGTTCCCCGGGCTGCGCGGCAAGCGGCTCAACCCTGGCGTGGCGCAACGCACCCTGCGCCGCTACCGCCAGCTCGCCGGCCTGCCGGACCACGCGACCCCGCACGCCCTGCGGCACTCGTTCGCCACCCACCTGCTGGCGGGCGGAGCCGACCTGCGCTCGATCCAGGAGTTGCTGGGCCATGCCAGCTTATCGACCACCCAGCGTTATACGGCGGTGGACGAGGCGGGATTGCTGGCCGTGTTCGCGGCCACCCATCCGCGGGCGTGAGCGCGATAGATCGGCCTGGCAGGCAGGCAGTCAAGTGCAACTTATTCTGAACATCGGTCGCGGAATCCTGCTGCGGTTCGGGCGTTGCGCAGTCGAGATCAACGGAGAAGCCGCATGAGCCAGACGAGCAAGACGACCGAATACTACCTGACCGGGCTGCGCAACCAGCATGCCGTCGAAGGCCAGGCCGTCGAGACGATCGAGAGGCAGCTCGGGCGCATGAAGGACTACCCTGAGCTGCACGCCCGCATGGAGAAAGAGCTGGACCAGACGCGCGGCCAGGCTGCCCGGCTGGAGACGCTGCTGAAGCAGCACGGCACGGACGTGTCCACCACCAAGGAGACGGTGACCAACATCGTGGGCAAGGTGTCCGGCCTGGTGCACATGACCGCGACCGACGAGGTGTTGAAGAACGTCCTCGCCGCGATCGGCTTCAAGGCCTACGAGATCAGCTCCTACAAGCTGCTGATGGTTCTGGCCGAAGCGGCCGGCGCGTCGGGCGACAGCGCGGTGCTGAAGCAGTCGATGGAGGAGGAGATGCAGATGGGCGACTGGCTCGGCGAGCACCTTCCCAGCATCGCGCACGCGTTCCTGGCGAAGCAGGTGGCCTGAGCCAGGTCGGCAAGGCTGGGCTCCCCCTCCGGGGCCATTCCAATTGCCTGAAGGAGGCAATCGGAACCTTGGGCCACTCCGCCCAGACCCGCCAAAGGCCAAAGGCTCTGCCTTTGGCGGAGTCCGGAGGCAGAGCCTTTGGCCTTGCTTGACAGCCACCCTCAAGAGCCGCTGGAGCTGTCACCCAGTCCGGCCGAGCGCTGCCTTGTAGGCGGCCACCGCAGCGCCGAACCCCATCGCCAGCGCATCCGCCGTCAGCTCATGCCCGATGGAAGCCTCGGTCAGCCAAGGCATCGCCGACACGAGCGGCGGGATGTTGCGCAAGTCAAGATCGTGGCCGGCGTTGACCGCCAAGCCCAGCCCGTGCGCGGCGCGTGCCGTCGCGGCGCAGGCGTGCAGCATGGCGGCCGGCTGGCCGCGGCGCGCCGCGGCGGCGTAGGACCCGGTGTACAGCTCGATTCCGTCCGCCCCGGTGGCGGGGACCAGAGGCACGGTTTCCGGGTCGGGGCCGACGAACAGGATCACCCGGCAGCCGTGCCGCTTCAGCGCGGCCACCGCGGACGTCACCAGGGACGCCTCCCCGGCGTCCAGCTTCCAGCCCGCTTCGGAGGTGAAGGCGTCCGGCGCGTCCGGGACGAGCGTGCACTGCTCCGGCCTCACGGCCTGTACGATGTCGAGCAGCCGGTCGTCCGGGTAGCCCTCGACGTTCAGCTCGAAGCCGGGCCGCCACGGCTGCATCAGCTCGGCCAGCGCCAGCACGTCGCTGCGGCGGATGTGGCGCTCGTCGGGGCGGGGATGCACGGTGATGCCGTCTGCCCCGGCCTCGCGCGCCAGGCGGGCGAAACGCAGCACGTCCGGCACCCCGGTATGCCGGGAGTTCCGCAGCAGCGCCACCTTGTTCAGGTTCACGCTCAGGCGCGGGGCGGTCATGCCGCCCGCCGCGCCGCCAGCTCCGCGGCCATGCGCAGCGCCGCGACCAGGCTGCCCGGGTCCGCCCGGCCCTGCCCCGCGATGCCGAACGCCGTGCCGTGGTCGGGCGAGGTGCGGATGATGGGCAGCCCCAGGGTCACGTTCACCCCGCCCGCCATGTCCAGCGTCTTGAGCGGGATCAGCGCCTGGTCGTGGTACATGCAGATCGCCGCGTCGTAGGTGGGCCGCGCCGCGTCGGTGAACATCGTGTCGGGCGGATGGGGGCCGGCGGCGTCGATGCCTTCCGCCCGCAGCGCCGCGACCGCCGGGGCGATCGCCTCCAGCTCCTCCGTGCCCATGGCGCCCTGCTCGCCGGCGTGCGGGTTCAGCCCCGCGACGGCAAGCCGAGGGTGGGCGATGCCGAAATCCCGCCGCAGGGCAGCGTCCGCCGTCCGCGCCACCGCCAGGATGGCCGCCGTCGTCACGCCTTCCAGCGCCTGGCGGAGCGGGACGTGGATGGTGAGCGGCACGACCCGCAGCCGGGGGCAGGCCAGCATCATCACGGGCGTGCCGCCGGTCAGCGCGCCCAGGAACTCGGTGTGGCCGGGATGCGGGAAGCCGGCCTGGTAGAGCACCGCCTTGCTGACCGGGTTGGTCACCACGGCGCTGGCCTCGCCGGCCTGCGCCAGGCGCACCGCGCGCTCGATGCTGGCGATCACGGCGGGCGCGTTGGCCGGGTCCGGCCGGCCGGGGCGCGCGATCTCCGGCAGGGAGAGCGGCAGCACGGGCAGCGCGGCGCCGAACACGTCCGCCACCTGGTCCAGCGACTGGATGACCGCCATCGGCACGTCCAGCCCGCCCACCCAGAACGGGTCGGCGATGATTGCGAAGCCGGGCGCGAAGCCGGGCGGAAAGCTGGCGGCCAGGGTGCGCCAGGCCTTGGCGGTGATCTCGCCGCCGATGCCGGCCGGGTCGCCCATGGTGAGCACGAGGGGTTCGAGGGCCATGGCGCACCCAAACACATCCATCCTCCTGAGCAAACCCGTCGTGCAATGTGCGGCTCGCGGCCCCATAATGGCATCACAGCCAGGAGTGACCCTCATGTCCGATCGCCCGCGCTTCTTCGACGACCTTGCCGGCGTGGCCGGCGGCGCGTTTTCCGCCCTGACCGGCCTGCGGGACGAGGCGGAGGCCACCATCCGCGCCCGCCTGGAGGAGGCGATCCGCAAGCTGGACCTGGTGCGCCGCGAGGACCTCGAAGCGGTGGAGCAGATGGCTGCCAACGCCCGCGCCGGGCAGGAGACGGCGGACGCCCGGGTGGCGGCGCTGGAGCTGCGGGTGGCGGCGCTGGAAGGCGCGGCCAAGTCCCCGCCGGGCCTGGAAGCGTCGGAGCCGGGCTTTCCCGATCCGAACGGCATCTAGCCGGCCAGGGTTGCAGCAAGGGTTTGTCGCCCGGTAGTCTGAAAAGGCATCGAGTCGGGGCGCCGTGCCCGTGGCTCGCGTGTCTGGCCTTCCTCCAACTGGGGAGACCCCATGATGCCGACCCCCCTTCCAGTGACGATCAGCGAGCACGCGGCCAACCCGCTCGATGCCCTGGAGCGCATCATCGCCGCCAATGACTGGGCGTTCGACCGCCGCAGCGACGGCGAGATGGCCGCTGAAGCGCCGGGCAAGTGGTGCGACTACGGCCTCTATTTCTCGTGGTCGCGCGAGATCAGCGCCATGCACTTCACCTGCGCCTTCGACCTCAAGGTGCCGGCCGCCCGCCGCGCGGCGCTCTACGAGCTGCTGGCGCTGGCCAACGAGAAGCTGTGGATCGGCCATTTCGGCATGGACAGCGACGACGGGATGCCGCTGTTCCGCCACTCCGTGCTGCTGCGCGGCGCGCGGGGCGCCTCGGCCGAAAGCCTGGAGGACATGGTCGATATCGCCATCACCGAGTGCGAGCGGTTCTTCCCGGCCTTCCAGTTCGTGCTGTGGGGGGGCAAGTCGCCGGCCGACGCGCTGGCCGCAGCCATGCTGGAGTGCGTGGGCGAGGCGTGACCCTGCCCGCGATCCTGCTGCTGGGCGCTGGCCGCATGGGCGGCGCCCTGCTGCAGGGCTGGCGCCGCACCGGCTTGGCGGAGAGCTGCGTCGTGGACCCGGCGTCCAGCGTGCCGGCCGCGCCGGGCCTCAGCGTGGTGCCGGACGCCGCGCTGATCCCGCCGGGCTTCCGGCCGGATGCGGTGGTGATCGCCGTGAAGCCGCAGCACGCAAGCGTGGCGGTCCCGGCCGTGCGGGAGTTCGCGCAGAACGCCCTGGTGCTGTCCATCATGGCCGGGCGCAGCCTCGCCAGCCTGGAGCGGCTGACCGGGGCGGCCGCCATCGTGCGGGCCATGCCGAACACGCCGGCCGCCATCGGCGAGGGCTTCACCGCCGCCTTCGCCGGCCCTGGGGTCAGCCCGGCGCGGCACGCCCTGGCGGACGCCCTGCTGCGCTCGGTGGGTGAAGTCGCCTGGGTGGAGTCCGAAGCGCAGATCGACGCCGTCACCGCCGTTTCCGGCGGCGGCCCGGCCTACGTGTTCCTGCTGGCCGAGCTGCTGGAAGCCGCTGCCGTCGAGCAAGGCCTGCCGGCGGGCCTGGCCCGTCGCCTCGCCCGGCGCACGGTGGCCGGGTCCGGCGCGCTGCTGGCGGCGAGCGAGGAGCCGCTTGCCGCCATGCGCCGCGCCGTCACCAGCCCGGGCGGCACCACGGAGCATGCCCTGGCGGTGCTCATGGCGCCGGACGCCTGGCCCGCCCTGGTCAGCCAGGCCATCGCAGCGGCCACGGCGCGCTCGCGCGAGCTGTCGTCTTGATGCGGGGCCAGTTTTGCTCTCCTCTGGCAATCCCGCCGAAACGGTCCAGGTGACAGTCATGGATGACACCGAGTTCGACACCGCCCTGGTTTCCGCCGCCTTCGCCCAGGCGGCGCTGACCGGCTGGCCCGGCCTCAGCGTGGTGGACGCGGCCCGCGCCGCTGGCCTGCCGCTGGGCCGTGCGCGGGCGCGCTTCCCCGGCCCGGTCGCCGTGCTGATGCGGTTCGGCCTCATGGCGGACGATGCCGCCCTGGCTGAGATCCCCGCCGAGCCGCGTGCGCGGGAACGGGTGTTCGACCTGCTGATGCGCCGCTTCGACGTGCTGCAGGAACACCGCGAGGGGATGCTGGCACTGCTGCGCTCGCTGCCGCTCAACCCTGTGCTGTCCCTGATGCTTGGTGCGGCCACGCTGCGGAGCATGGGCTGGATGCTGGACACGGCTGGCGTGTCCGTGGCCGGGGTGCGCGGCCAGGTGCGCGCCAACGCCCTGGTCGGCGTATGGCTGTATGCCCTGCGCGCCTGGCAGAAGGACGAGAGCGCCGACTTGGCCGGAACCATGGCGGCCCTGGACAAGGCGCTCGACCAGGCGGAACGCTTCTCCAGCCTGCTCGGCGCAGAGGCCGACGCCGCGCCGGCAGGCGACGCGCTCGACGGCGTCATCGACATCCCTGCCGAAGACATCGCAGCGGAGGAGGCGGCCATGCACGGGGCGCTGCCGGACGTGGCGGCTGATGCAGCCGGCCGACCGGAATAGGCCGCCGCCTGCCTCCGCAGCGTGACGGAACCGCGCGATGCGACCCTCGTTCAGGGTGCAGGGACTTGCATCAACAAGAAGGCACACCGGAAATGTCCGACCCGTCCGCGAAAAAGCTGACCGATGCCGCTTCCGAAGCGATGGCGACCAGCGCCGACGCCGCGCAGAACATGAACCGCGGGATGGCGGACATGGGCGCCAAGGCCATGAGCGATTTCAGCCGCATGTTCGCCGAGATGAAGCTGCCCATGATGCCGGACATGGAAGCGCTGATGTCCGCCCACCGCCGCAACCTCGAAACGCTGTCCGCCGCCAACCGCGTCGCGCTGGAAGGCGCGCAGACCGTCGCCCGCCGCAACATGGAGATCATGCAGCAGACCATGACGGAGCTGACGGACGGGATGCGCCAGATGGCATCCGGGGAGTCGCCGCAGGCGCGGGCCACGCAGCAGGCCGACATGCTGAAGGAGGCCTATGAACGGGCGGTGGCGAACATGCGGGAGCTGGCCGGGCTGATCCAGAAGTCCAACGGCGAGGCGCTGTCGCTGCTGAACCAGCGGTTCACGGAATCGGTGGACGAAGTGAAGCAGCTCATGAGCAAGGCTGGCCAGACGGGGGCGTAGTGGGGCCGAGGCGCTAGATGTGGTTCCCCCGTATCCCATCGGCATCGTCGCAGAAGCGTCTTCCGACCGAATGGAGGCAAACTCATGAAGATCGGCATCATCGGCGCCGGCTATGTCGGCAGGTCATTGGCCGAAGCTGGTGTGAAAGCCGGGCATGAGGTGATGCTCAGCAACTCGCGCGGCCCGCAGACCTTGTTCAGCGAAGCCACGTTGCTCGGCTGCAAGGTCGGCACGGTCGAGGAAGCGGCCAGCTTCGGCGACCTGATCGTCATCGCCATAACGATGAAGCACTACAAAGCCGTGCCGATCGAACCGCTGGCCGGCAAGATCGTCATCGATTCCAACAACTACTACCCCATGCGGGACGACCCCATCCCCGAGTTGAACAGCAAGGAAACCACCAGCAGCGAGATGCTGGCGAGGCATCTTCCCCAATCGAAGGTGGTCAAGGCGTTCAACGCGATCATGATGCCGGACTTCGACCGGGATGCGCGGCCCGCTGGTTCATTCGACCGGCGCGCGCTGCCGCTCGCCGGCGACGACGCTGCCGCCAAGAAGGTCGTCGCCAACCTGTACGATCAGTTCGGCTTCGACCCGGTCGATGTCGGCGCGCTTTCCGAGGGCTGGCGCTTCCAGCCTGAGACACCGGTTTACTGCATCCGCTTCAACAGCGAGTGGATCAAGCATGCCCTGAACGCTGCGGCGCGGTAGGTTTCTCGGCGCTCGCAGGGCCAGTCTCACAGCGGCAGCCGTATCCGCGCCCGCAGCCCTCCCATCGGACTTTGTTCCAGCAGGATGTCCCCGCCATGCGCCCGCACGATGTCGCGGGCGATGGTGAGGCCCAAGCCGGTCCCGCCCCCGCCAGTCTCGAACGCCCGGAACACGCTTTCCCGCCGGGCTGGGGCTATGCCTGGCCCGTCGTCGTCCACCAGCACCTCCACGTTCCGGTCCCGCGGCACCACGGACAGCGCGATGCGGCGGGCGTGGCGGCGGGCGTTGTCGATCAGGTTGGTCACCGCCCGGCGCGCCGCATCCGGGCGCAGCGGCAGCGTGAGGGCAGGCGGCGTGGTGAGCGCCACGTCGGCCCCTGCCCGCCGTGCGCCGGCGGCCACGTCGGCCAGCAGAGCCGACAGGTCCACCGGCTGCGCCTGCTCCAGCCCCTCGCCGCGGGCGAAGGACAGGTAGCCGCCGATCATCCGCTCCATCTCTTCCAGGTCCCCGGCCATGTCCGCCACGTCCTGGCCGCTGTCGCCGCCGGCCGGGAGCATCGCCAGCGCCAGCCGCAGCCGGGTCAGCGGGGTGCGCAGGTCGTGCGAGACGCCGGCCAGCATCTCCGTGCGCTGCGCCAGGAAGCGCGAGATGCGGGCCTGCATGCGGTTGAACGCGGCGGCCGCCTGCCGAACTTCCGTGGCCCCCTCCGGCTTGATCGGCCCGCGGTCCCGGCCCATGCCGAACGCCTCGGCCGCCGCCGCCAGCCGCCGGATGGCCCGCACCTGGTTGCGCATGAACAGGGCGGCGATGCTGAACAGCAGCAGCGCCGACCCGGCCAGCCACAGCACGAACAGGTACAGCGCGGAGCTGTACAGGCGCTTGCGCGGCGCCTGCACGCTGAGCACGCCGTCAGGAAGCTGCACCTCGATGCCGACATCGCGCGGGTCGGATGTCCAGTCCATCGTGAAGGGCAGCCCCAGCTTCTCCTGCAACGCGGCAGCCAGGTCGTCGTCAGCCGGGCCGAGCTGGTTCACCCAGGGGTGCGCGGCCAGCTGCGCGCCGGGTGCGAAGCGCATCGGCACCTGCATCTGGATCAGCGCGGAACCCAAGATCCAGTCGCGGTTCTCCGCTCCTGGAAAGCGGCCCATCAGGTAGATGGAATGCGCGACCTCGCCGGCGACGGCGAAGGACAGCCGGCGGGAGGTCACATCCAGGTAGCTGCCATAGAAGATGGTGAAGGCCACGCCCTGCAAGACGATCAGCGGCAGCAGGATGATCAGCAGGCTGCGCCCCAGCAGCGACCGCGGCAGCACCCGCCGGAAACCCAGCCGCACCGTCAGACCCCCGGCTTGAGCACGTAGCCCCGGCCGCGCACCGTGTGCAGGAAGCGCGGCTCGCGCGGGTCCGCCTCGATCTTGCGGCGCAGCCGGGTCACCTGCACGTCGATCGCACGCTCCCCCGCCTCGTCCATGCCAAGCGACTGCCCGATCGCCTCGCGGGACAGCACGTCGCCCGGCGTGCGCGCCAGCAAGCCCAGCAGCGCCGCCTCGCCGCCGGTCAGGTGCACCACCCCGTCCGGGCCGGACAGCTCGCCGCGTCCCAGGTCGAACGCCAGCAGGCCCAGCTGGACGCTGCCGGCAGGCTCGGCCGGCACCACCCGGCGCAGCATGGCCCGGATGCGCAGCACCAGCTCGTACGGGTCGAACGGCTTGGGCAGGTAGTCGTCCGCCCCCGCCTCGAACCCGGCGATGCGGTCTTCCGGCCCGCCGCGCGCCGTCAGCAGCAGGATGGGCAGGTCGGACCGTTCGCCGCGCATCGCCTCCGTCAGGTCCAGCCCAGATTCGCCCGGCATCATCACGTCGAGCACCATCAGGTCGGGCTGCAGCGAGCGCATCTTGGCCCGCGCGTCCGCCGCCGTGCTGGCCGTGGTGACCCGGAAGCCGTTCTCCGACAAATAACGCTGCAGCAGGCGGCGCAGGCGGTCGTCGTCATCGACCACCAGCACATGGACGTCGCCGTTCACTCAGCAACGCCCCCGGTCGGCATAGCTTTTCGCGGCCGGGCCCATGATGGCGCGCATGACGCGGCTGAAGCCTTCCACCGCCGGGCCGCCAGCCTCGCGGTAGGCGGCGGCCAGGCGCTCGCGCTGCCGCTCGAACAGCCGCTGCTCCAACGCCTGGCCTTCGGCCGTCAGGGTCAGCAGCCGCTGCCGCCGGTCCTGGCGGCCAGGCGCCTGGGCCACGTAGCCGCTGGCCACCAGCTCGTTCAGCACTCGGGCCAGGCTCTGCTTGGTGATGCGCAGGATGCCGAGCAGGTCCCCCACCGACATGCCGGGGTTGCGGCCGATGAAATGCAACGCGCGGTGATGGGCGCGGCCCAGGCCCAGCTCGTCCAGGATCACGTCGGCGGCGCCGGTGAAGTCCCGGTAGGCGAAGAACATCAGGTCCTGCGCCAGCCGGATCTGCTCCTCCCGCAGGAACAGCAGGGCGGCGCCCGCTTGCGGGGCAGGCCGTTCGGCCTTCATTCCAGACATGGCTGGTTTTCGCTCCAGTTACGGCAGTCTTCTTGACGCTTTGGCGGGCACCTCATACCATCACGGCTGTCAAAGCAACAATCTTGCACCGAAAGCCGCAGATGGCACTTATCCCTTTCGATGACCGCGACGGGCTGATCTGGTGGGATGGCAAGATGGTCCCCTGGCGGGATGCCACGCTGCACGTCCTATCCCACGGCCTGCACTATGCCAGCGGCGTGTTCGAGGGCGAAAGGGCCTATGCCGGCAATATCTTCATGCTGCGCGCCCACACCGAGCGCCTGCTCGCCTCCGGCCGCATCCTCGGCTTCGACATCCCTTGGACCGCCGACCAGATCGACGCCGCCTGCCAGCAGGTGGTGGAGGCGAACGGCATGGTGGACGCTTATGTCCGCCCGATCGCATGGCGCGGGGCGGAGCAGCTGTCAGTGTCCGCCCAGCACACCAGGATCCACCTCGCCATCGCCTGCTGGGCCTGGCCCAACCTGTTCGGCGACAACCGCCTGAAGGGCGTCCGCCTGGGCATCGCCGAGTGGCGGCGGCCAAGCCCGCAGACCGCGCCCACCGCGGCGAAGGCCGCCGGCATGTACATGATCGGCACGCTCGCCAAGCATAAGGCCGAGGCCGAAGGCTTCGACGACGCGCTGATGTACGACTGGCGCGGCCAGGTGGCCGAGGGCACCGGGGCCAACATCTGCTTCGTGTTCGACGGCGAGGTCCACACTCCGACGCCCGACGGGTTCCTCGACAGCATCACCCGCCGGGCCGTGGCTGCGCTGGCCCACAAGCGCCAGATCAAGATGGTGGAGCGGGCGATCATGCCGGAGGAGCTGCCGCTCGCCTCGGAGGCGTTCCTGGTCGGCACCGCCGCCGAGGTCACGCCGGTAAGGCAGATCGGGGAGCACCACTATACGCCGGGCACGATCACCGAGACGTTGCTGGAGGATTACGAGAAGCTGGTGCGGATGAGCCCGGCGGAGGTGGCGAAGATCGCGGCCTAGTTCTTTAGCCTATACCAAAGGTCCTTAAGGGTGAGCGTTAAGTAAGCAAGGCCAGAGGCTCTGCCCCTGGACTCCGTCAAAGGCAGAGCCTTTGAAATCCCTTTGTTTAATCAAACGGTTGCCAAAGGCCCTCGGCCTTTGGCGGGTCTGGGCGGAGTGGCCTCCAAGATTCCGGTTGCCTCCTCCAGGCAATTGGAATGGCCACGGAGGGAGAGCCAGCCTTGCTCTCAATCGGCCTTCGGCGGGGTCTGGCGCATGGCCTCGTCCTCATCGTCCGTAGCGCCGCCCCAGCCGGTCGCGGCCATCGTGGCTTCCCCGCCGATCGGGTCGGCAGCCCCGGCGCCTTCCGCCCCGGCGGCGTCTGCGGCGGCTTCCGCGCCTTCCTGCATACGGCCGGCATCGACCTCGGGCGCTATGTCAGCCTGGTCCACTGGCGCGGTTCCGTCGTTGTCCGGATTGGTCTCGCTCATCCCTGCATTCCCCTTGACGCGCCAACGCGCCAACCCGCCGCTGCGTTCAGTGCGGCCAGGGCGACGGGCAGCACCAGCCACGCGACCCGCGCGCCGTAGCGGTCATGCGGGCCGGAAAGCGCCCCGGTGGCGAAGGCGTTGCCCAGGACTCCCATGAGCACGATCAGGCTCAAGCCCGCCACCGCCGGGTCGCGACGCCATGCCAGCGGCACAGCCAGCAGGGCGACGGCCGCACCCAGCGCCAGCAGGGCCAGCCGCAACGAAGCCAGCGGCGCGGCGACGGACGACAGGGTGCCGTGCAGCTGGCGCGACGCCTCGAACCGCCGCAGCTCGGCCGGAGGGAAGTAGGTGCGCAGCAACCGGCCCACCGTCGGTTCGAGGTATTGCGGCCCGAGCGTGTCGCCCAGCTGCACCCGTCCCACCTGGCGCGCCGTGTTGGCCAGCGCGGCCTTCGTCGCCTGCCACGGCTCGAAGCGCAGCGCCGCCGCCACGATGCGGCCCGCTTCCGGCGCCACCCGGGTCGGCCCGGAGTTTCCGCCCCAGATCGGCCCTTCCGGCTCCCACAGGAAGGCGTCGCTGTCCATCGGCAGGCGGTCGGCCCAGGCGCACAGGCGATACCCGGCGGCGGGGCAAACGGCGTGCAGGTAGTCGGCGCCAGGCCCGTCCGCCTGCAGCCGGGCCAGCGCGAACACGGCGCCGTAGGGCGAGACCGCCAGCACGCCGTTGCCGATGGCGTTGCTCGCCAGCAGCCAGGCCAGCGCCGCCACGAGCGGGGCGGCGCTGGCAAGCAGCCGCCGGGGGCGCGCCACGGCGATCGCCGCCAGGCAGCCCGCGGCAACGAACAGGTGGGCCAGGTGCGAGGCGATGGCGACGGCGGCGAGGCATCCCACTGCGAGCCTGGCCGGCCGGGACAGCGCGGGCTTGCCATAGGCCAGCAGGAACACGCACAGCACGGTGAGCGGCGCGAAGATGTCTGGCATCATGAAGCTGGCGAACCAGGGCGCGGCGCTGCCGGCCGCCAGCAGGGCGCACAGCAGCATGTGCCGCCAAGGGCCTGGCCCCCAAGGCTCCGGCGCGGTGACCTTGACCGCCAGCCACAGCACGGCGCTGAGGGCTGCGGCCTGCGCTGCGGCTACGCCCCAGAACGTGACCCCCCAGTGCAGCAGCAGCATCAGCGGGCCGTAGACCCACGGCTTGTCCCAGCCCATGTCGCCAGCCAGGCCCATCTCGGCCAGCCCGGCGGTGTCGCTGAACATGATCGGGTAGCCGTTCACCAGCGCGGGCCATAGCAGCAGGGCGGTGCCGGCGAGGATGGAGGCCCATGCCGGGATGGGGATGCCTCTGGCGCTTCCCCAACCCTTCGCCATCCGCGAGAGGCTGGGCTGAGGTGCGCCGCGCAGCAGGTCTGTGTCATGGGGCATGGGGGGCATGGGGGGCACCAAGCCGCAGCCCCGTGCCTATTTCAAGGCAGCCTCACCACCGCGCGGCAGCGGCGTCGTCCGCGTCGCGCGCTTCGACCCACTGCGCCGTGCCGTCCGCGAATCGCTCATGCTTCCAGAACGGCGCGCGGGTCTTGAGCCAGTCGATCAGGAACGCCGCCGCATCCAGCGCCGCCTGCCGGTGCGCGGCCGCGGTCAGCACCAGCACGATCCCGGCGCCCGGCGGCAGCGCCCCGACCCGGTGCACCAGCGTGCAGCCCAGCAGGGACCAGCGCGCGCACGCCTCGGCCGCGATCCCGGCCATCGCAGCCTCAGTCATGCCGGGGTAATGCTCCAGCACCAGGTGCTGCAGGGGATGCGCCGGGTCGTCCCGCACCATGCCCACGAAGCAGCCGACCCCGCCGATGTCCGTGCGCCCGGCCAGCAGCGCCGCCATGGCGGCCCCCGTGTCGAACGGGGCGGCCTGCACGGCGATGACGGGCGTCATCCGCCGGTGACCGGAGGGAAGAACGCGACCTCGTCGCCGTCCGACACGGCGGCGTCAGGTTGCGCGAAGGACTGGTTGACTGCGGCGCGCACGGTCGCCGGGTTCGCGAAGGCGGCGGCGCCGGCCGGGTCGCGCGCCCGCAGCCAGCCGGCCAGCGTGCCCACGGTGGCCACGCCTTCGGGCAACGCCAACTGCTCCTCCCCCCGTCCCATGCGCTCCCGCAGCCAGGCGAAGTACAGCACGCGCACCATCAACGTTGGGGCAGCATCAGGGCTTGGTAGGCACGGTCTGCACGCTGCCGTCCGGGCCGATCAGGGTGCTGGTGCCGTTGCCGTTCGGCACCAGGATGCCGCCCCCGCTGTGGCCTGTGCCCTGGCCTGTGCCCTGGCCTGTGACGTCGGGCGCGGGGCCGTTCGGGGTCTGCACCGTGGGCGCGCCGGCTTTGGCAGGGGGCGGGATGCGCGGCGGCGGCAGGCCGCGGTCGGCGCTGTTGGCGCGGTCGATGCGTTGCGGGTTCGCGCCGCCTGCCGGGTCCGCCCCGCCCGGCGCCGGTTGCCCGTTCCTGCGGATTTCCTCGTTCTGCTGCTTCTCCAGGTCCTGCATCGTCTTGTCCGGGCGCGTGTCGTCCGGCCACACGTTGCCCGCCTCGGGCGTCAGCGGCGGCACGTCGACCTTGTCGCCCCGGATGCGGAGGAACGTCTCGCTGCTGCCAGCGGGGGTGTTCGGGTTCGCGCCGAACCACTGGGAGGTGTGGTCGAAGAAGACTCCGGTTCCGGTGCAGCCTGGGAGCAGGCCTGCGCAAGCGAACGAAAGTGCAACCACTAGGCTGGAGGAGGCGGGACGCCGCATCGAGGGAAGGCTCCAAACTTGGCTAATCGAGCGGCCTTTACCGAGTGTGCCCCCTGGCGGCGTTCCGCTCAAGGTTCCGCGGCGCTGCTGTGCACAAATGCCACAATCCACCGGGTAATCGCGCCAGGATCGTCCAGCGCAAGCACCGGCCGGCCGCAGCCGGGCAGTGCTGCGTCAGCCGCCACGGCCAGCACGCCAGGCCAGTCCGGCCACAGCGGCGGCTTGCCCAGCGCCGGCCGGTGCACCTCCATCTTGGCGAACGGGTAGCGCCGGAACCCCTCCACCAGCACCAGGTCCACCGGGCTGAGCCGGGCCAGCAGGGCCGGGAGGTCCGGCTCCTCGCCAGGCTCCTCGTGCAGCAGCGCCCAGCGGCCCGGCATGGCCAGCAGCACCTCCTGCGCGCCGGCCTCGCGGTGCCGCCAGCTGTCCTTGCCCGGCCGGTCCAGCTCCGCGCCGCGATGGGCGTGCTTCACCGTGGAGACGCTGAGCCCGGCCTGCCGCAGCCGTGGCAGCACGGCCTCGATCAGCGTGGTCTTGCCGGCGCCTGACCAGCCGGCGATCCCCAGCACGGCGGGGTTCAAGGCCCGCTCGGCTCCCGCAACGGCCCCGACCGGCCCTGGCCGCCTGGCGTCACGTGGCGCAGCCCGGCGCGCAGGTAGTCCCACCCGGTGACCAGCGTCAGCACGGCTGCGACCCACAGCATGGCCTCGCCGATGGCGGTCACCGGCAGCGGCACGTGCAGCAGCCGCGCCGTCTCGTCCCCGGCCAGCAGCGTGCCCAGCGCACCCATCTGGAACCCGGTCTTCCACTTGGCCAGCCGCGTCACCGGCAGCCTGAGGCTGAGCCCGGCCAGGTACTCGCGCAGCCCGCTGACCAGGATTTCGCGCAGCAGGATGACGATGGCCGGGTATAGCCCGCCATACGGCAGCCTTCCCAGCCCGGCGAGCAGCATCAGCGTCGCCCCGACCAGCAGCTTGTCCGCGATCGGGTCCAGCATCCGGCCGACGTCGGATTGCTGCCGCCGGGTGCGCGCGAGGTGGCCGTCCAGCCAGTCGGTGAGGGCCGCCGCCGAGAACAGCAGCATGGCCAGCAGGTCCCCCACGGGCGTCGCGGCCACGGCGCAGGCGACCAGCACCGGGATGGCGGCGATGCGCGCCAGGGTCAGCAGGTTTGGCAGGTCCGTCAGCATGGCCGCGAGCCTATCCGGGTTCGGCGGCGCTGTCAGTCATTGATGCCGTGCAGCTGCCCGCCGCCGGACTCGAACCGGCACGCCTTGCGGCCACAGATTTTAAGTCTGGCGCGTCTACCATTCCGCCAGGCGGGCGTGCACGCCTTTTAACCTGCGGCGACCTGCTTGGCGATATCCAGCGCCCGGCGGATCAGCGTGTCGCTCGCCTCCGGGGTGCGGAACGCGCTGTGGGCCGAGAGCGTCACCCGCTCGATCGTGGTGAACGGGTGGCCGGAGGGCAGCGGCTCCTCGTCGAACACGTCAAGTGCGGCGTGCGCGATGCGGCCGTGCTGCAGCGCCTCGACCAGCGCCGCCTCGTCGATCAGGGCGCCGCGGGCGGTGTTGACCAGGATGGCGGACGGGCGCAGCCGGCCCAGCCGCTCCCTGCCCAGGAACCCCCGCGTCTCGTCGGTCAGCAGCAGGTGCAGCGACAGCACGTCGCTTTCCGCCAGCAGCCGGTCGAGCGGCACGAACTCCACGTCCGCGGACTTGCGCGGCGTGCGGTTCCAGGCGGTCACCCGCATCCCGGCGGCGCCCATGATGCGCGCCACCTCGGATGCGACGCCGCCGAAGCCCAGCAGCCCGAGCGTCTTGCCGCGGAGCTGCACGCCCTCGGTGCGCAGCCACTGGCCGGCGCGCATGGCCCGGTCCATGGCGGCCAGCCCGCGCGCCGCCGCCCAGATCAGCGCCGCCGTGTGCTCCGCCACCGCCACGTCCCCGTAGCCGCGGATGGTGTGCACGGCGATGCCCAGGGCCGCCAGCGCCTCCGGGTCCATGTAGGAGCGCGCGCCGGTGCCGAGGAATATGACGTGCTTGAGCGTGCGGCAGTCCCGCAGCGCTGCCGCGGGCAGGGCGGTATGGTCGTCCAGCACGAAATCATAGCCGTCCAGCAGGCTGGCCAGCGCCCCGGGCGGGATGGCGGCGTCCTGGTTGACCACGACCGCCGGGTCGTCCGGCTGCGCCACGCGGTCGAACACGTCGGCCAGGGCGTCGGTCGCGTCCAGGAACAGGCCCCTCATGCATCCGCCTCCGCTTGCCGCCCATCCTGTGAGGTATGCCTGCGAGCGGCAAGGCGCGAGGCCCTTGCACCCGGCGCACGCCGCGGCGTAGGCGGAACCATGGCCACTGCAACAATCGCCGCCCCGCGGCGTCGCCGGCTCCGCTGGCGGATCGCGCGGCTGCTGCTGATCGTCGGCATCTGGGCCGTCGTGGCGATGGGGCTGGCGCTGGCCTGGTTCGCGCGGGACCTGCCGCGGCCGGACGCGGCGCTGGATGCCGCCCGCCGCCCCGGCCTCACGCTGCAGGACCGTACCGGCCACGCCTTCGCCACCTTCGGCGACGTGGTGGGGGACCCGCTGCGCCTGTCCGACATGCCGCGATGGCTGCCCGAGGCTGCCGTCGCCATCGAGGACCGGCGGTTCTGGAGCCATCCCGGCATCGACGTGCTCGGCGTGGGCCGCGCCGCCTTGGTCAACCTGCACTCCGGACGCTTGCGGCAGGGCGGCTCCACGATTACGCAGCAGGTGGCCAAGAACCTGTTCCTGACCAACGCGCGCACCCTCCGCCGCAAGGTGCAGGAGCTGATCCTGACACTCTGGCTGGAGCGCAGCTTCACCAAGCGCGAGATCCTGGAGATATGGCTCAACCGGGTGTACCTCGGCAGCGGCACCTGGGGCGTGGACGCGGCGGCGCGGCTGTACTTCGGCGTGTCCGCCCGCAAGCTCACCCTGTGGCAGTGCGCCGTCCTGGCCGGCATCCCCCGCGCGCCCTCCCGGCTCAACCCGCGCGCCGACCCGGAAGCGGCTGCGGCGCGGGCGCGCGAGGTGCTGGCCGCCATGGCGGAAACCGGCGCGATCAGCATCGCCGAGGCGCAGGCCGCAGCGGCGCAGGTCGCGTTCCCGCCAAGCAACGGGCCGGCGGCGCCGTGGTTCGCGGACTGGGCGGCCGAGCAGGCGCAGGCTGCCCTGCCGCTGGACGCGGACGCCACCGTGCGGACCACGCTCGACCCGCGGCTGCAGGCGGTGGCCGAGGCCAGGCTCGCCGCCCTGCTGAACGGCCCCGGCGCCGCAGCCAACGCCGGCGAGGGCGCGGTGGTGGTGATGGAGGCCGGCACCGGCGCGGTGCGCGCCATGGTCGGCGGACAGGACTGGCGCACCGGCCCGTTCAACCGCGCCGTGCTGGCCCGGCGGCAGCCCGGCTCCGCGTTCAAGGTGTTCGTCTGGCTTGCTGCGCTCGAATCGGGCCTCACGCCGGACGACACGGTCTCCGCCGACCCGGTGCGCATCGGCAGCTACAGCCCGGCCAACTTCGAGCCCGGCATCCACGGGGACGTGACGCTGGAGGAGGCGCTGGCGCAGTCGCTCAACACCGCGTCCGTGCGGCTGCTGCTGCAGGTCGGCGGCCCGCGGGTGGTGGCGGCCGTGGCGCGCCGGCTCGGCATCGCGGACCCGCTGCCGGACAACGCCAGCCTCGCCCTCGGCACCGGGGACGTGGGCGTGCTGGAGATGGCCGCCGCCTATGCCAGCCTGTTCAACGGCGGCTACGGCGTGACGCCGACGGCTCTGCAATCGGCCGAGTCGGGGCATCGTCCGGTCGCCTTGCCGCATCCTCAGCCAACCAGGGTCGTGCAGGCGGATCAGGCGGGCATGATGGTGCGCATGCTGGCGGCCGTGGTCTCGCGGGGCAGCGGACGGGCGGCCGCCCTGCCCGGCCGCAGCCTCGCGGGCAAGACCGGCACCACGCAGGACTACCGCGACGCCTGGTTCATCGGCGCCGCCGGGCCAGACGTGGTGGCGGTCTGGCTCGGCAACGACGACGGCCGCCCGATGCGCAACGTCACCGGCGGCAGCCTGCCGGCCCGGCTGTTCCACGACATCGCGGCCGAAATCCGGTGAGGCTCAGCCCAGGCCGAGCGCCGCGAACAGCCGGCCGCTGGGCGGCCAGGCCTGCATGATCGGCGCGCGCCAGACCACGGCCACGCCCGCCAGCGCCGCCAGCAGCACGAAGCTGCCGACCCAGGCGAGCAGCAACGGCAGCGGGCCAGCCAACTGGCGAGGCATGGCGCGAGGCGGCACGAGCGGCGGCTGGAGGGCCGGTTCGCGCCATTGCGGCGGCGCTTGCAGCGTTGGTTGCAGCTTCGCCGGCTGGGCCGCCACAAGCGACCACTCCGTGCCGCACCGGGCGCAGCGCACGATGCGGCCGGCGGCGACCGCCGGGGCCTCGTACTCCGACGCGCAGGATGGGCAGGTTATTCTCACGGCGCGAGAATGCGGAGCCAGCCCAATCTTGGCAACTCTGGCCTTGGCAACTCTGGCCTTGGCAACTCTGGCCTCGGCAACTGGGACGGCCCGGTGATCGTGCTGGAGGGCGTAGGCCTGCGCTACGGGGCGGCCGAGCCGGTGCTGCGGGACCTCAGCTTCTCCGTCGCCGCCGGCGGGTTCCGCTGGCTGCTCGGCCCCTCGGGCGCCGGCAAGACCAGCCTGCTGCGGCTGCTCTATCTCGCCAGCCGCCCCAGTGCCGGCCGCCTCTCCCTGCTCGGCCACGACATCGGCGCGGCGGCCCGGCGGGACCTGCCGCTGCTGCGCCGGCAGATCGGCGTCGTGTTCCAGGACTTCCGGCTGATGCCGCATCTGTCCGCGTTCGACAACATCGCCCTGCCGTTGCGCCTGGCCGGGCGGCCGGAGGGACAGATCCACGCGGACGTGGAGGAGCTGATGCGCTGGGTCGGCCTGCTGCGCCGCGCCGCCGCCCGCCCGGCCGAGCTGTCCGGCGGCGAGCAGCAGCGGGTCGCCATCGCCCGTGCCGTGATCGGCCGCCCCAGCCTGCTGCTGGCCGACGAGCCCACCGGCAACCTGGACGAGGAGCAGGCTGACCGGCTGATGCAGCTGATCGGCGAGCTGAACCGGCTCGGCGCCACCGTCGTCGTCGCCACCCACAACGAAGGGCTGGTGCAGCGCTATCCCGGCCGCTCGCTGCGGCTATCCGAGGGACGGCTGACGGCCGATGGCTAGGAAGTCCCTGCTCCGCCCGCCGAGGTTCGACGACCTCGGGCTGCGCCGGGCGCTGTCGGACCGGCTGCTGCCGGCGCTGGTCGGCGCCATGACCTTCCTGGCCGCGCTCACCCTCGCCGGCGTGCTCGCCGCCGCCGCCCTGGCCGAGCACTGGCAGTCCGGAGCGGCCTCCGTGCTGACGGTGCAGGTGCCGCAGCCGTCCGGTGCGGCAGGCGAGGGCACGCGGCTGGAGCGGGCGGTGGCCCTGCTGCGCGGCTCGCCGGGGATCACGGCGT
>CAXTPP010000063.1:0-19744 GCA_964246185.1 uncultured Acetobacteraceae bacterium | reverse complement strand
GGCCTTTGGCGGGCCTGGGCAGAGCCCAGCCTTGCTCCCCCACTGCTCAGCGCCCAAGGACTCGCAAGATGAAGGTCGAGAAGCTGATTTCCATGTCGAACCAGATCGCCACCTTCTTCCGGTCCTACCCGGACGAGGTGGCCACCGCCGGCATCAAGCAGCATTTGGTGGCGTTCTGGACGCCCACGATGGTGTCGTTGCTGGAAAACCGCCTGCATGACGACCCGGCAGGCTCGGACCCGCTGGTGGTGCAGGCGATGCGCCGCGCGACCCCGGACGACAGCGTGATAGACCGCGCCGTGTCCCCCGTGCGCGAGAGCGGCGTGATGGCGAGCGACGCCGGGTAGCTGGCGTCCCGGTCACAGCACGACCGGGACGCCAGCCTCCTGCTGCCAGTCGGGCGGGCCAGCCTCCGCAGACGCCGGCCGGAACCATGCCTGGCCGTTCGCCAGGTCGAGCGTGAGATCCCAGGCCTCGAGCACACTCTGGCCGATGTCGCCATCCATGACGAGGCGGCTCACGCGCGCAGGCCCGTGGACCGGGATGCCTCCGACAAGGGCGAAGCCGGCCGCCTGGCTGCCTTTCTGGGACGCATCAAGGCCCAGCAGCGCCGCCGCGTGGTCGCCGACCATCAGCCGTCCCAGGTTGCCGGCGTCGAGTTCCATCCAAGCAGGGCGAGCGTCGGCCGGATGCGCATTTCTTCCTCGGCTGCGGCATGTCGTCCAGCTGTCGGCTCCCGCAGCCGGAGACAATCGCAATCCAGACCCGCCAAAGGCCTGAAGCCTCCGGCGGAGTCCGGAGGCGGAGCCTTCGGCCTTGCTTGACGGTCACCCCCAAGGGCCGTTTCGTGTAGCCTTGCCGGCATCCGAAGGAGCGACGCACTGCCGACACTGGCGACCAAGCTGCATGGCCTGGCTGCGGCCACCGCCCTGGTCGTGCGCGCCCTCCGGCTCGGCGCGCCCCCCGCCGTTTCCACCGCCGCGCGCCTGGCCAACATCCCGGCCGGCAGTTGGCCCGTGTCGGCGGCGGTGAACATCCACTGGGACGCCTACCAGATCCCCAGCATCGAGGCGACGGACGAGTGGGACCTCGCCGTCGGCCTCGGCGCGGTGCACGCCCATCTCCGCCTGGCGCAGATGGAGGCCATGCGCCGCATCGCGCTGGGACAAATCTCCGAGATCATCGGCCCGGCCGGCATCGAGCTGGACCGTGCCCTGCGCCTGGTCGATTTCCCCCGCGCCGCACCCGGCATCGAGGCCATGCTGCCCGTCGCCACCAGGCGCTGGCTCGAAGGCTTCCTGGCCGGCGTCAACCACCATATCGCCCACGCCTCGGCACAGCCGCACGAGTTCGCCCTGCTGGGCATGGCGGCCGAGCCCTGGACGCTGCGCCACCTGCTGGCGGTGAGCCGGCTGGCCTCGGCGGACGTGTCCTGGCTGGTGTTCACCCGGCTGCTGCACGCCGAGGCCAGGATGCCGGCCGCCGAATGGGCGCAGCTGTGGCCCGCCATGCAGGACGGCGACACGCTGCCCTGGCCGTCCAACCTGGAGGAGGCCGCCCTGGGCCTGGTGCGGGGCAGCAACTCCGCCGCCGTGCCCGCCGCGCGCAGCGCCTCCGGCGCAGGCATGATCGCGTCCGACCCGCACCTCTCCATCACCCTGCCGGCGATGTGGCTGGTGGCCGGGCTGCATTGCCCCGGCTTCGATGCCGTGGGCTTGATGATCCCCGGGCTGCCCGCGCTCGGCCTGGGCCGCAACGCCGCCATCGCCTGGGGCGGCACCAGCCTGCACGCCGCCAGCAGCGACCTGGTGGACGTGTCCGCCGAGCCGATGGCCCGGCGGCGCGAGACGGTGCGCGTCAAAGGCCGCCCCTCGGTCGAGCTGCTGCTGCGCGAGACCCGGTTCGGCCCCGTGGTGAGCGACGGCATGTTGTTCGCCTCGGCCCGGCCGCTGTCGCTGCAATGGGTCGGCCACCGCCCCAGCGACGAGTTCACCGCCTTGCTCGGCGTCATGCACGCGGGCGGCTTCGAGCAGTTCCGCGACGCGCTGGCCGGCTTCGCCCTGCCGGGACAGACCATGGTGATGGTCGAGATGCCCGGGAGCAATGGCGGCCGTGCCGGGCGCGTCACCGCCGCCCACCTGCCGCGCCGGCCGGACGCGCCCATGGCCAGCGTCGTGTGCGACCCGGCGGCGATGTGGCCGCTGGACGACTTGGTTCCCGCCAGCCGATCCGCCGCCGCCGGGCATGAGGTCGTCACGTCCGCGAACGAGCGGCCCCCGGCGCTCCCCGTCCCGGTCGGCTTCTTCTTCGCCCCGCCCGAGCGGGCCAGCCGGCTGAATGCCTTGCTGGCAGGCAGCGCCATCAGTCCGGACACGCTGCGGTCCGTCCAGCTCGACGTCATCCAGCCGCGCTCGGTGGCGATGCGGGACGCGCTGCTGCCCCGCCTTCGGGCCAGCTCGCGCGACCAGCCCGCGTTGGCCGCCCTGGCGGCGTGGGACGGCTCCTACGGCAGGGCGTCGCAAGGCGCGCTGGTGTTCGAGGCGCTGGCCACCGCCCTCGCGCGCCGCCTGATCCCGCGCGCCAGCCTGCACCTGCTGGGCGCGATCTGGACCGGACGCGCCATCGCCGCCCACCGCATCCTGCAAGCGCCGCAACCGGACCTGGACGCGGCGTTCCGGCAGGCGGCGCGGGTGCTGCGGCGGTGCGGCGCATGGGGCGGGGCGCACCGCCTGGCGCTGCGCCACCCGCTGGCCGCCTTGCCGCTGGTGGGCGCGCGTTACGCGACGCCCGGCATGGCCATGCCGGGCAGCAACGACACGCTGAACAAGACCGGGCACGGGCCGGTGCGCGGTCGTCACCGGGTCACCTTCGGCGCCTGCGCGCGGCACTTCTCCGACATGGCGGACCCGGACGCCAACCACTTCGTGCTGCTCGGCGGGCAGGACGGCTGGCTCGGCTCGGCCAACGCGGCGGACCAGGTGGCGCTGTGGCAGGCCGGCGGCGGCATCACGGTCCCGCTGCGGCCGGAGCCCGCCCGGACTTGGCCGCATCACACGACGCTGTCACCGTGATCGACGCGACCCCGCTGCTGCGCGCCATCGCCGCGCGGCGGTTGGCGGCCCTGGCCCGGCTGGACCCGCTGGCGGCGCAACGGCGCACCCTGGCGGCCTTGCTGCGCCGGGCCGCAGCCACCCGCTTCGGCCGGGACCACGGCTTCGCCGGCATCCGCACCGTGCGCGGCTACCAGGCCCGCGTGGCGCTGCGCACCTACGAGGATTTGCGGCGCGACTACTGGCAGCCGCGTTACCCCGTGGTGGAGGACGCGACCTGGCCCGGCCGGGTGCCGTTCTTCGCGCTCACCAGCGGCACCACCGGCGGCCCGAGCAAGCGCGTCCCGGTCAGCCACGCCATGGTCCGCTCCAACGCGGGCGCCGCGTTCGACACGCTGGCCTACCATCTCGCCGCCCGGCCCGGCTCGCGCGTGTTCGGCGGCCGCAACCTGCTGCTCGGCGGCTCCACGGCCTTGGAGCTTGTGGCGCCCGGCGTGCGGGAGGGCGACCTCAGCGGCATCGCCGCCGCGCAGATGCCGCCCTGGGCCCGCGCCCGCGCCTTTCCCCCGCGCGGCCTGGCGCTGCTCGGCGACTGGCAGGCCAAGATGGCGGCGGTGGCGCCGGCCTCGCTGGCCCAGGACATCCGCAGCATCTCCGGCACACCGAGCTGGATGCTGCTGTTCTTCGACCAGCTGGCGGCGCTGCACCCGGAGCGCCCCCGTCGGCTGGCGGCGCTCTATCCCGGCCTCGACCTGCTGGTGCATGGCGGCGTGGCCTGGCCGCCTTACAGCGGCAGCATGGCTGCCTGGCTGGAGGGCAGCCACGCCGAGACCCGCGAGGTGTACCCCGCCAGCGAAGGCTTCATCGCCGCCGCCGACCGCGGACCCGGCGATGGCCTGCGCATGGTGGTGGACCGCGGCCTGTTCTTCGAGTTCGTGCGCCCTGGCGACCTGGCCCAGCCGCACCCGGACCGCCGCTGGCTCGGCACCGCGGAGCTGGGCGTGGAATACGCGCTGGCGCTCACCAGCAACGCCGGGCTCTGGTCCGCCGTCATCGGCGACACTGTGATGCTGACCGGGCGCGACCCGCCGCGCCTGCTGGTCACCGGGCGCACCGCCCACACCCTGTCCGCGTTCGGCGAGCACCTGATCGCGCAGGAGCTGGACGCCGCGGTCAGCGCGGCGGCGGCGGCAATCGGGGCCGGCGTGCGGGACTACGCGGCCGGGCCGGTCCATCCGCACCTGGGCCAGCCCCGCGGCGGCCACGTGTTCGTGGTGGAGCTGTCAGCGCCGGCAGCGGGACGGGAAGGGGAGTTCGCCCCCACCTTCGCCAGCGTCCTGGACGCGACCCTGGCCCGGCTGAACGCGGACTACGCCGACCACCGGCGCGGCGGCTTCGGCATGTTGCCGCCGGACGTGCGGTTCGCCCCGCCGGGCGCGTTCGCCGCCTGGATGGCGCGCCGCGGCAAGCTGGGCGGCCAGAACAAGGTGCCGCGCGTCATCAACGATCCCCGGCTGCTCACGGATCTGCTGGCATCCGTGGCGGCCGCGCGGGCGTGACCGTCTCGACCCGCTCGCGGAACCGCTGCCACAGCGGCCCGTTCGCCGCCGGCTGCACGGTGCGGTTGTCGCGGTCGCCCAGGTCGTCCAGCAGGCGCTTGGCGATCAACCCGCGGTGGCCCTTCTCCCAGTGGTCCAACGCGCCCTCCGCCGGCATCCAGGTCGGCACCTGCAGCAGGAGGTACTTGGCCAGCCCGTCGAGCAGCGGCTCATACGTCGCGCGCAAGGCGGCCAGGGTCCGCTCCGCCTCCACGTCGTCCTCCCACTTGACCCCGGCCTCGATCAGCGCCGCCTCCATCGCGGCATAGCCGGCATGGTCCAGCCGGTCGCCGCCGTCGTAGCGGCTCGGCTTGGTGGCGAACGACTGCGCCATCTCCACCAGGATCTGCCGCCCCATGGTGAACGTCATGCGCGCCTGCAGCGGCGCCAGCTCCGGCACGCCGACCAGGATCAGGGCGCAGGAATCCATGATGCAGGCCAGTCCCGCCAGCCAGGACTGGTTGTCGTGCTGCGACCGGTAGTATGCCAGCATCGGGTAGGACAGGTGGCTCTCCAGCAGCTCGGACCCCCAGGCCTCCCACTCCCGGAACAAGCCGTTCAGCTGCTCCAGCCCGCCGCCCTCGGCGTGGCGGACCAGCAGCGTCGTGGCGGTCGGCGGTGACCCGGCGCGCCCGTCCAGCTGGATGACGTGCGCCTCCCGCCGGGTGAACAGCTGGTACAGCACCGGCAGGTAGCCGATCACGACGGCGATGAAGCCGATGCCGAAGCCCGCCTCCAGCACCGACACCAAACGGCCGCCGGCGCTGTGCGGCACCACGTCGCCGTAGCCCAGGGTGAAGAAGGTGACGCCGCTCATGTAGATCTGCTCGGACCAGGGCGAACCGGCGCCCGCCTGGCCGTGCAGCGGTTCGAGCGTCCAGGCGAGCGTGCCGAACCCGGCGATCAGCGTGCCCGCCCACAGCGCGAACAGCGTCAGCATCGCCAGCGGGCCGAACAGGCTGAGCCAGTGCTCCCGCCGGGCCACCCGGGAGATGCGCAGGCCGAGGCCGGACCAGGCGCGCCAGCTGGTCCGGAAGAACAGCCGGGTGATGCGGCGGCGGCGGCGGACGCGGCGCGGCAGCAGCATGACCTCGAAAGCGTCCTGCAGCACCAGCGCCAGCCCGATCACCGCCAGGCAGCCAACGATGAATTTCATATTGCCTCTTTACGACGCACGCCTACACCGGTTGCGCAACTGAGTGCGCCCCGGTGCAACGGCAAGGCCCCGGCCGCGCTTGAGACGGCGAGCCATGGCGGAGCAGGTCCAGTGAGCGATGCAACCTACCAGCCGATCGACGCCCTCAAACCCGTTGCCGACGATGTGTGGGTCGTCGATAGCGGCCCCATGCACGGCCTGCTGCCGCTGCGCATGACGGTCGTGCGGCTGCCCGGCGGCGGCCTGCTGCTGCACTCGCCGACCCGCTACACCTCGGGCTTGGCCAAGCAGCTGGAGGCGCTCGGCCCGGTCCGCGCCCTGTTCGCCCCCAACTTCGCCCACTGGATGCACCTGAGGGAGTGGCAGCTGGGCTGCCCCGGCGTGGTCACCTGGGCCGCCCCGGGCCTGGGCCGCCGCCGCCAGGTGCGCAAGGCCGGCGTCGTGGTGGACCACGAGCTGACCGACATCGCCCCCCCGGAATGGGGCGGCGCGATCGACCTGGTCACGGTGCCCGGCGGCCTCGGATTCCGCGAGGTGGCGCTGTTCCACGTCCCGTCGCGCACCCTGGTGCTGGCCGACCTGGTGCAGAACCTGGAGCGCCAGCGTCTGCCGGCGCCGCTGCGCCCGCTCGCCAGGCTGGCAGGCAACCTGGCCCCGGACGGCCGCGCCCCGGCGCACCTGCGCCTGCTGGTGCGCCTGAACGGCGGCGCGCGGAAGGCGGCGGAACGGCTGCTGAGCCTGCATCCGGAGCGGGTGCTGTTCGCCCACGGCCTGCCCTTCGAGGGCGACGCCGCCGCGCAGCTGCGGCGCTCGCTGCGGTGGCTGCTGCCTGGCTGAAATCAGTGATTGTCCAGCAAGCAAGGCCAGAGGCTCTGCCCCTGGACTCCGCCAAAGGCAGAGCCTTTGGAATCCTTTTGTTTAATAAAACGGTTTCCAAAGGCCTCCGGCCTTTGGTGGGTCTGGGCAAGGCCCAGCCTTGCTTTCGGGGTTCCGGCGGCAGCATCACGCCGCCGGCGTCGCGCGGTCCTCGACCAGGCCCATGTCGACGAGCGTCGCCTTCATCGCGGCGTCGATCGGCGTGTGCGGCTCCTCACCGAGGAAGCGGACCAGCTTGGCGTTGTCGAGGCCGATTGGCTCGTCCCAGAGGTAACGCATCTCCAGCATTTCGCGGAACGTCTCGTTGAACGGCGCCGCGAGCTTGAGAAGGACCCACGGGAAGCCCTTGATCGGCAGCTTCGGGTCGCCGGCGACCCGGCGGACCGCCTCGCCCAGCGAGCGGCCGTCGGCCATCCACTGGCCGCGGAAGTGGAACGCCTCGAAGGCGCCCAGGCGGTCTTCCGCGTCGGCCAGCCGCGCCAGCGTCTCGCAGAGGTCGGGCAGGTAGGCGAAGCCATGCGCCGCCGGGCCAGGGGAATACACCCCGGAGATGTGGCCGCGGCGCTTTTGGGCGAGAAAGGCCAGGGCGCCGGAGGGCGCGGCCGGGCCGAAGAAGTCGCCCGCGCGCAAGATCAGCACCTTCACGCCCTCCGCCGAGGCCCGGCGCAGCCGCTGCTCCATCTCGACCCGGATCGCGCCCTTGCGGGTGGCCGGCGCCTGGGGCGCGTCCTCGCCGATGCTGGGGCCGGAGTCGGGGCGAAGTTGTAGACGCTGCCGGGGACTGCCAGGCAGGCGCCGGAGGCGCGGGCCGGGGCGATGGCGTTGTCGGTCATCGGCAGCACGGTGCCCTTCCAGTTGCGGTAGCCGGGCGGGTTCGCCGCATGGACGATCAGCTGCACGCCCTGGGCGGCGGCGGCGACGCTGGCCCGGCCCATCGCATCGCCCTTCGCCCAATCGACCGGAATGCGGGCGGCGAGCTTGGCACGGCGCTGTTCAGCCGGTCGGTGGGTGGCCTCGCGCCCACCGAAGCCGGGCAGGCCCTGCGGCCGCACGCCGAGGCCATGGCCGCCGCGGCCGCCGCCATCGTCCGGACTGCGTCCGGCGAGGCCGCCGCCGTGCGCGGGACGGTTCGGATCGCGGCCGCCGATGTCGTGGGGGTCGAGGTGCTGCCGCCGATCCTGACCGGGTTCCACGAGGTCTATCCGGAGGTCGTGCTCGAGCTTGCCTCGTCCAACCGCCAGGAGGACCTGCTGCGCCGCGAGGCCGACATCGCGGTGCGGATGGTGCGGCCGACGCAAGGCGCCTTGCTGGCGAAGCGGGTGGGCTCGGTGCGGCTCGGGCTCTACGCCCACCGGCGATACCTGGAGGCGCACGGGCCGCCCAAGCAGGTCGCGATCGGCTTCGGCCGCGACTTCCAGAACGTGCGTGCACTCAAGGACCCGCAGATTTCGCTCGATCGGGACTCCTTCGCCTTCCGGTCCGACAACGACCTCGCCCAGCTGGCCGCGCTGCGCGCCGGCTTCGGGGTCGGAGGCTGCCATGCACCCATCGCCCGCCGCGACCCCGACCTCGTCCTGGTGCTGGAGGATGTGTTCCGTCACGAGCTGGAGGTCTGGGTCGCCATGCACGAGGACCTGAAGACCAGCCGCCGCATGCGCCTGACGTTTGACTGGCTGGTCGAGGGGCTGGGGGCATACGTGCGGAGCTGATTCGGCACGCACGACCTATGCATCCATCTATCGCCAGCAAACCCGCCGGGTCTCGGAGCTATGCTGGATCGGGCTTTCCGTTCAGCTGCTGGCAAATTCCCAAGAAGGAGCGTTCTTGGACCCACTCGCCACGCCATAGCCTCGGCCCCGATCCGAGAAAAGCTTGCAAGCTGCCACCGTTTGCGTTATGTTCCGTTTATGTTCACTTCGCCACCCTCCGCTGAGACGAGCGACCCCGCTGAAGCGGCCATCGACCTTACCGCTCAAGCGGCGGCGGACGCGCAGTTCTACCGCGGCGTGTTGCACCGGATGATCGACCTGGGCGTCAACCTGGTCCAGTCGGCCCATGACCAGGTCCAGGCCGCCGCCGCGAGCGGCGAGGCGGCCCCGCACGCCACGGCCGCGTTCGAGCGCTTCTCGCGCGCCGTCCGCCGCGCCATCGCCCTGGCCCGGCACGTGGCCCAGCCGCTGCCGGCGCACGCAGGGCAGGGGGCGTACCACCGCACCGCCGCCCGCAAGCAGGTCATCCGCGCGGTGGAGGACGCCATCGAGTGCCGTGCCAACGACGACGAGCACGCCGGGCAGCTGTATGCCGAGTTCCGCGAGCGGCTGGACGGCCCCGATCTCGACGCCGACATCGCGAACCGCCCGCTGGCCGACCTGATCCTCGAGATCGTCCGCGACCTCGGCGTCAGGACGCTGCCGGCTTCGCATCGCGGCCCGAGCCAGCTGCCGTCGCAGATGCCGCCCCCGGGGAAGCGGCGCACGCCGCAGGACTTGGAGGCGCTGTCCGCCCTGGCTGCGGCAGCGCCCGGCACGCCGGCCTCCGAGCTGCCTTACGTGCCGCCGCCGCGCGCCCGCGGCGATGCGTTCGACCATCCGGACGATTTGCTGGACCCGAAGACGATGACCGACGCCCAGCTGGACGCCGCCATCGAGCGGGAGGACGAACGCGACCGGCTCAACAGCGGGTAAGGCCGAAGGCGGAGCCTTTGGGATCCATTTATTTAATCCAATGGTTTCCAAAGGCCCCCGGCCTTTGGCGGGTCTGGGCGGCGCCCAGCCTTGCTAAATCTCCCGCCGTTGCATCATCCCGGCCATCGTGTCCGCCTGCCGGATCGCCAGCGACACGATGGTCAGCGTCGGGTTGCACGCGGCCCCGCTGGTGAACTGGCTGCCGTCCGACACGAACAGGTTCTTGATGTCGTGAGTCTGGCCGAACTTGTTCACCACGCCGTCCTGCGCCCGCGCGCTCATCCGGTTGGTGCCCATGTTGTGGGTGCTCGGGTACGGCGGCGTCGGGATGATGCGCGTCGCCCCCACCGCCTGGTACACCGCGCCGCCCTGCTGGATGGCGTGGTTGCGCATGGCGATGTCGTTGTCGTGGTCGTCGAAGTGCACGCTGGCCACCGGCAGGCCATGCGTGTCCTTGGCATTCGGGTCGAGCGTGATGCGGTTGGTCTCGCGCGCCATGTCCTCGCCGATGATCCACATGCCGGCCATGTGGGTGTAGTCGTCCATGACGGAGGTGAAGCTGCGGCCCCATGCGCCCGGGTCCGCGAACGCCGCCATGAACGGCACGCCGAGCGAGACCGTCTCCAGCTCGTAGCCGCCGACGAAGCCGCGCTTGGTGTCGTGCCGGGCCTCGTCGCGGATGATGCCGGCCATGGTGGTGCCGCGGTACATGTGCACCGGCCGGTCGAAGATGCCGTAGACGTTGCCGGTCATGTGCCGCATGTAGTTGCGCCCGACCTGGCCGGAGCTGTTGGCCAGCCCGTCCGGGTACTTGGCGGACGCGCTGTTCAGCAGCAGGCGGGGGCTCTCGATCGAGTTGCCCGCCACCGCCACCACGCGGGCCTTCTGCCGCTGCATCGCGCCGTCCGCGTCGAAGTACACGACGCCGGTGACCTTGCCCGAATCGTCGTGCTCGATCTTGGCGACCATGCTGCCGGGCCGCACCTCGAGGTTGCCGGTCGCCTCGCCCTTGGGGATTTCGGTGTAGAGCGTGGACCACTTGGCGCCCGACTTGCAGCCCTGGAAGCAGAAGCCGATCTGCTGGCAGCTGCCCCGCCCGTCGCGCGGCTGGCTGTTGATCGCCATGCGCCCGGTGTGCACCTCCTTGTAGCCGATCTTGGTGGCGCCCGCCTGCATCACCTTGAAGTTGTTGTTGCCGGGCAGCCCAGGGATGCCGTTGGTGCGGGTGACGCCCATCTTGTACTCGGCCTTGGCGTAGTAAGGCTCAAGCTCGGCCAGGGTGATCGGCCAGTCCAGCAGGTTGGCGCCCGGCAGCGCGCCGTAGGTGGTGCGGGTCTTGAACTCGTGGTCCTCGAACCGCAGCGACGCGCCGGCCCAGTGCACGGTGGAGCCGCCGACCGACTTCACGATCCAGGCCGGCAGGTTCGGGAAGTCCCGCGCCACCCGCCAGGAGCCGGAGGTGGTCCGCATGTCGGACCAGGCGAGCTGGGCGAAGCTCTCCCACTCGTTGTTGACGAAGTCCTGGATTTCGTTGCGCGCGCCCGCCTCCAGGATCACCACCTTGATGCCCTTCTGCGCCAGCTCGTTGCCCAGCGTGCCGCCGCCGGCGCCGGAGCCGATGATGCAGACGACGCTGTCGTCGTTCTGATCGAAATGTGCCATGTGCGTCGCCTCCCCTTAAACGGTTTGCAGCCAGTCGATGTCGTCGAAGCCGCGGTGGATGTAGCCGCCGTACTGCGCGGACGGCCCCTCGTAGCCGAGCTTCGCCCAGACCGCCGGCTGGTTGTAGAGCGAGACCACCAGGTCGCTGCGGCACTTCTTGAAGAACGGCGTCTGTTCCGCGCCTTGCAGCAGGCGCACCCGGTCGGCCTCCCACGGCGTGGCGAGATAGCTGCCGCCGGAACGGTCGTGCGCATCCGAGTCCAGGCGGGCCACGCCGCCTTCCAGCATCGCCTTGAACGCCGGGTCGGTGGCAGCCTTGTCGTCCCAGGGTTGCGCCGCGGCGATGTACAGGGCGTCGCTGAACTGGTCGTGCGGGAAGATGTCGCGCGAGACCAGCACCAGGGTTGCGAAGGCGTGCGGCGCGAGCGCCTTCGCGTTCTGCGCCCAGGCCTGCTCGCTCCACAGCCCGAACCCGGCGCTTGCCAGGGCGGCGGCGGGCGCTGCGGTGGCGCCGGCTTGCAGGAAGCCCCGCCGCCCGATCTGCACCCGCTTGTCAACGATCCTCATCGCTCGGTTCCCTTCGTGGTTCTTGTTGGTTCAGGTGAAGCGGCCGCCCCGTTGCAGGACCTCGATGCGGTAGCCGTCCGGGTCCTGCAAGAAGAAGAAGTCGGCGAGCTTCCGGCCGCCATGCTCCAGCGAGCGCAGCGGAGTGGGCGACAGCCCGGCGGCTTCGACCCGGGCATGTTCGGCGGCAAGGTCCTCCACCGTGACGGCAAGGTGCCCGTAGCCGTCGCCCAGCTCGTAGGGCGCGGCATGGCCGTGGTTGACCGTCAGCTCCACCTCGAACGGCGAGGCGTCGCCGCGTATGTAGATCAGCGTGAAGGACTCGAACGCGAGGCGGTCCGCGACCTCCAGCCCGAACGCCGCCCGGTAGAACGCGACCGAGCGGGCCTCCTCCAGCACCCGGATCATCGAGTGAACGGGACGCGCGGCAGCGGGACGCGCGCTCATTGCTGCGCCACCAGGTAGGAGATGATGGCGGCGCGCGTGTCGGCGTTGGCTTGCTTGTAGGGCATCACCGCGCCGGGGATCACGGTCTGCGGGTTGGTCAGGTAGGCGTCGAGATGCTCCGGGTCCCAGGCGAACCCGGCATTTGCGAACCCGGCGGAGTACTTGAACCCGGGCACGCTGCCAGCCTGCCGGCCGATCACGCCAGCCAGGTTGGGGCCTTGCCGCGCCGGGGCGTCGGCGTTCAGGGCGTGGCAGGTGGCGCACTGGTTGCGGAACAGCGTCTCGGGCGTCGGCTTCGTCACCGGCACGGTGAACTGCGCCTGCGCCGGGCACAATGTCGTCGCCGCCAACGCAGCCGAAAGCAGGCCCGCCCGAAGCATCCTTGTTCCCCCAACTATTGCGAGGACCATAGGAACCAAGCCGGCGGCGATGGTAGTAGCGGGCTACATCACGGCGATTTTATCTGCCAGCCGTTCCGCGACCTCGGCCCGGTGGCTGCCCTGGTGGCGCAGGTAGTGCAGGCAGGTGACCCGCAGCATGGACGCGAAATTCGCCACCTCGCCGTCGCGCTGCTGCATCTCGTCGTGCAGGACGGCGCAGAACCGCGCCACCGACATGCCTTCCTGGCCGGCGATCTCCTCCAGCGTGTCCCAGAACGCCGCTTCCAGCCGCACCGAGGTGACATGCCCGTGCAGGCGCATGGGCCGCGTCTCGGCCGCATAGGTCGCCGGGTCCTGGGATTTAAAGAGTCGGCACATCGGCATCCTCCGTGTTCTTCTTGATTGGCAGCATAGATGTCAGGGCATCCGGCGCATCCGCAAGTTGTGGCAAGGGAACCGGCGATGGGACAATCGGACGAGGGCGCTCCAGAGGGCGCATTGGTGCTGTTCAGCGGCGGGCAGGACAGCGCCACCTGCCTGGCCTGGGCGCTGGACCGGTTCGGCCGGGTGGAGACGCTGGGCTACGACTACGGCCAGCGCCACCGGGTCGAGCTGGACGTGCGTGGCCCGGTGCGGGACGGCTTGGCGGCGCTCGACCCGGCCTGGGCGGCACGGCTGGGCGCCGACCACGTGCTGCCGCTGGCCACGCTCGCCGCGCTGTCGGAAACCGCGCTGACCCGGCAGCAGGCCATCACCGTCGCGGCCAGCGGCCTGCCGTCCACCTTCGTGCCCGGGCGCAACCTGCTGTTCTTCACCTATGCCGCGGCCCTCGGGTACCGCCGCGGGCTGCGCCACATCGTCGGCGGCATGTGCGAGACGGACTACTCCGGCTACCCGGACTGCCGCGACGACACCGTCAAGGCGCTGCAGGTGGCGATCAGCCTGGGCATGGACCAGCGCTTCGTGCTGCACACCCCGCTGATGTGGCGCGACAAGGCGGACACCTGGCGGCTGGCCGAGTCGCTGGGCGGAGAGCCACTGGTGCAGCTGATCCTGGACGGCACCCACAGCTGCTACCTCGGCGACCGCAGCCATCCGCACGAATGGGGCTGGGGCTGCGGCGCATGCCCCGCCTGCGAGCTGCGCGCCAACGGGTGGGCGCGCTACCGCCCCGCCTCAGGTCAGGCGGGGTAGCTTCGCGAATCCTCAACCCCCAGCTCGTCGATCGCCTGCGCCAGCCGCACGTCCCGCGTCGTGACGCCGCCCGAATCATAGGTGGTCAGGGTGATGTCGACCCGGCTGCGGACGTTGGACCAGGCCGGGTGATGGTCCTGGCGCTCGGCCAGCAGCGCCACCTGCGACATGAAGGCCCAGGCGTCGCTGAAGCTGGCGAAGCGGAAGCAGCGGTACAGCCGCTTGTTCTGGACCTCCCAGAGGGGCAGGGTCTTGGCGAGGGCGAGAACCTCGAGGTCGGTCAGTCGATTCATGGCCGCCAGGATGGGCACTGCGGCCCGCGAGGTCTAGTATGCCGGCTCAACAACATTCCGGGGGCCGCATGGCTCAAACCCCACCCACCCTGGAGGACATCATCGTCCTCGCAGAACGCTCCCTCGCGTCCATCCCCGACCGCTTCACCCGGCACGCCAGGCGCATCGCCATCGTGGTCGAGGAGATGGCGTCCGACGAGACGCTGGACACGATGGGCATCGAGAGCGGCTACGACCTGACCGGGCTCTATCGCGGCACGCCGCTGACGCTCGCCAGCGGGTCCGCGACGCCGCAGGAACCGGACATGATCCTGCTCTACCGCGAGCCGATCCTGCTCGAATGGATCGAGACGGGGGAGGATCTGGGCGCGCTGGTGAACAACGTGCTGGTGCACGAGCTGGCGCACCATTTCGGCTTCAGCGACGCGGACATCACGGAGCTGGAGCAGGAGTAGCCTCAAGCCCTCTCCCTTGGGGAAAGGGCATGGTGAGGGGGCGCCCTACAGTCCAGATCTGCCGCGTTGTTCCCTCACCCCGTCCCTCTCCCCGAGGGAGAGGGAGCAGCAGGCGGCTTGGGTGCCGGCGTCTTCGCCGGGTAGCTGCACCAGGGCGCCGCGGCACAGCGCCAGCACTCCGGCGTGCGCGCCTTGCACACGTAGCGGCCGTGCAGGATCAGCCAGTGGTGCGAGGGCCGCAGCAGGTCCGGCGGCACCCGGCGCACCAGCCCGTCCTCCACCATCCGCGGCGTCTTGCCCGGGGACAGCCCGGTGCGGTTGCCGAGCCGGAACACGTGGGTGTCGACCGCCATGGTGCTTTCGCCGAAGGCCACGTTCAGCACCACGTTCGCCGTCTTGCGCCCCACGCCCGGCAGCGCCTCCAGCGCCTCCCGCTCGCCCGGCACCACGCCGCCGTGCCGCTCCGCCAGGATCTGCGCCATGACGGCCAGGTTCCTCGCCTTGCCCTGCCACAGCCCGACCGAGCGGATGAACGGCGCGATGCCCTCCGCCCCGAGCGCCGCCATGGCCGCCGGCGTGGGTGCTGCGGCGAACAGCGCCGGGGTCGCGCGGTTCACCGCCGCATCCGTGGTCTGCGCGGACAGCGCGACCGCCACCAGCAGGCTGAACGGGTCGGTGAACCCCAGCTCGGTCTGCATGTCCGTGTCGGGCGCGCGCAACGCCTCCAGGAACGGGCGGACGTTGGCGAGCAGCATGCGGGGCGTTTGGCGCGGCTTGCGGGCGGAAATTGGCATCCCGGTTTCTTGGCCTGCGCGCCGGATGGTGACAAGCGGGCGCGGCGGTCTACATGAAGTCGCAATGAACGCCGAACCCTGTTTCTTCGAGGCCGTGATCGTGCCGCACCGCAGCCTGTCGCGGCGCGGCCTGCGGCTGCTGGTCGGCGCGATCTGCACGCTGAGCGTGGGCACCACGGCGGTGTTCTGGTGGCTGGGCGCATGGCCGATCGCCGGGTTCAACGGCGTGGAGATCACCGCCGCCCTGCTGCTGCTGCGCCACAACGCCCGTGCCGTGCGGTCCAACGAGGTCATCCTGCTGACCGAGTCCAGCCTGCGCATCGTCCGCACCGCGATGGACGGCACGCGCACCGAGCGGCAGGTGCCGCCAGCCTGGCTGCGGGTGGACCTGCAGGACCGTCCAGGCCGGGTGCCAGGCCTCTACCTCGCCTCGCACGGCACGCGGGTGGAGGTGGGCGCGGCGCTGGGCGAGCCGGAGAAGCTGGATTTGGCCGAGGCGTTGAAGGATGCCCTGCATCGCTGGCGCAGCCCGACGTTCGACAATCCGCAGCTTGGTTAGCAAAGCGCGGGGCTCTGCCCCGGACCCAGCCAGAGGACGGTCGTCCTCTGGACACCTTTCACATGAGGGGTGAAGGGGGCGACTGTCCTTTCCGGGTGCAGGGCAGAGCCCTGCGTCGCTAGGCCAAGTCTGCCAGGCTGCCCAGCGGAAACAGCCGCGTCACGTGCCCCATCTTGCGCCCCGGCCTTGCCTCCGCCTTGCCGTACAGATGCGGCACCGCCGCCGGGTCGGCCAGCATCCTCGCCCATTGCGCCAGTTCCTCCGGCCCGACCAGGTTCTGCATCACCGCGTCCAGGTGCCGGGTGGCGGGCGGCAGGGGCAGGCCGGCCACGGCGCGGATGTGCATCTCGAACTGGCTCGCTGGGCAGGCGTCTATGGTCCAGTGGCCGGAGTTGTGCGGACGCGGCGCGATCTCGTTGACCAGCACCAGGCCGTCCGGGCGCACGAACATCTCCACCGCCAGCACCCCCACCACGTCCAGCGCGGCGGCCACGTGCAGCGCGATGGCGGTGGCCCCCGCCGCCACGTCCGGGGCGATGGCGGCGGGGGCGATCGTCACGTCCAGGATGCCGTCGCGGTGGCGGTTCTCCACCGGGTCGAACGCGACCGCCACGCCATCCAGCCCGCGCGCCACGATCACGCTGATCTCGCGCTCGAAGGCGACGAACGCCTCCAGCACGAGCGGCTTGGGCTCCAGCTCGTCCCATGCAGCGTCCAGTTTGGACGTGTGGCGCAGCACCGCCTGTCCCTTGCCGTCGTAGCCGCCGCGGGTGGTCTTGAGCACGCCGGGAAGGCCGAGCCGGGCCGCGGCGGCGTGCAGGCCAGCCCGGCTCTCGATCAGCGCCCAGGGCGGCGTGGCGACTCCGGCCGCGTTCAGGAACGTCTTTTCCACCGCGCGGTCCTGGCTGGTCCGCAGCACCGTGGGGGAGGGGCGGACCGGACGGATGGACTGCAGCAGCTCCAGCCCCTCGGCGCTGACGTTCTCGAACTCGAACGTCATCACATCGACCGACCCGGCGAACGCCCGCAACAGGTCCGTGTCCTCGTAGTCGCCCACGAAGCTGCGGGCGGAAACCTGGCTGGCGGGGCTGTCCTGCTCCGGGGTGAGGATGTGGCAGCGATAGCCGAGCCGGGCGGCGGCCATGGCGGACATGCGCCCGAGCTGCCCGCCGCCGACGATGCCGATCACCGAATTCGGCGCCAAGGCCTTCACTAAGCCTGTGCCTGCATCAATCGGGGGTTTGCGCGACGGCGGCGGTCTGCGCGGCTCGGTGCGCGAGCAGCCGGTCGGCCAGCGCCGGGTCGGCGAGGGCGAGGATGGCGGCGGCCAGCAGCGCGGCGTTCACCGCGCCGGGCCGCCCGATGGCCAGGGTGCCGACCGGGATGCCGGCCGGCATCTGGACGATGGAGAGCAGGCTGTCCATGCCCTTCAGCTGGCTGCTCTCGACCGGCACGCCCAGCACAGGCAGCACGGTCCAGGCGGCGCACATGCCGGGCAGGTGCGCCGCCCCGCCAGCGCCGGCGATGATCACGCCCAGGCCGCGCCCGGCCGCGCCCTTGGCGTATTCGGCCAGGCGGTCCGGGGTGCGGTGGGCGGAGACGATGCGAACTTCGTGCGCGATCTCCAGCGCGGCGAGCGTATCGGCGGCGTGGGACAGGGTGCCCCAGTCCGACTGGCTGCCCATGATGACCCCGACGCGAGGCGGCATCAGGCGATCTGGTCCGGAATCAGCCGGCTCTCCAGCCAGGCCACCTCGTCCTTCAGCAGCAGCTTGCGCTTCTTGAGGCGCTGCAGCTGCAGCTGGTCCAAGCCCGGTCCGGACAGGCGTGCGATCACGGTGTCGAGGTCGCGGTGCTCGCTGCGCAGCTCGTGCAGTTTCCGCAGCAGCGAATCCCGGTCCATCGGCATGATGCCGCTCTAGCATGTTGTTGCAGGCCTGGCCACGAGTCCGGGCTCACGCCTCGCAAGACGCTGGCGTTTCGCTTCTTGGGGGCGCTAGGCTGCCAGGTGGCGCAGCGTGCGCCACGAAGCTCCGCGAAACCAGGAGGACTCATGAGCCTGCAACACCGGATCGACAGCCTTAGAACCCGCCACCAGACGCTCGAAGCGCGCATCACGGAGGAGGATCACCGGCCTAAGCCGAACCCGGACGCGCTCATGCGGCTGAAAGGCGAGAAGCTGAAACTGAAGGACGAGATGGAGCGGCTCGGCCACCTGAACTGACGCCTGGCCCCGGGTTGCGGCAGCTCGTGCGGCAGCCCGGGGCAAGCCGTCGCCCGTGGCGGTCTGGCGGGCAAAGGCGCATGGTGCCCGCCATGCGTGACTGGCGTGCTTTGGATGTCCTGCTCGTCGCGCCGGCGTTGATCGTGGTGCTGGTGCAGGACAGGGCGCGCCCGTTCGCCCGGCGGCTTTCCAGCCTCCTCCATAGCCGCACCCCGCTTGGCCGATGGCACGCGGGCATGGCGCGCCTGCCGCCTGCCGCCGCTCTGCCGCTGTTCCTCATCCCCGAAGCCTGCAGCCGCGGCGGCACGTTGCTGTCCGCCTGGGTGCTGCTGCACGGCGAAGGCTGGAGGGCGCTGGCGGTCTATGCCGGGGCCAAGCTGTTCGCCGGCTCGACGGCCTGGTGGATCTACTCCGCCTGCCGGCCGGCCCTGCTCCGCTGGCGCGCCTTCTTCCACCTCCACGCCATGGCCGCCGCCGTCGGCCGAGCCATGACCCGGCGGCGCGGCGATGGCCGGTTCACCACGGTGCTCGCGCGCCTGCGGTCCAGCCGGCTAGGCCAGCGGGGCGAAATTCAGCGTTAGCCCCGGCTCCGGCCATTGCATCGCCGCCAACTGGCCGCGCCCGGACAGGGTGATGAACGCGGTGCGCCCGTCCGCCCCGCCGAAGCAGAGGTTGGTGGGATAGCGCTCCGGCATGGCCACTGTTCGCACTACCCGGCCATCCGGGGCGATCTGGGTGATGCATCCCGTCATCAGCGTCGCTACGCACAAATCCCCGCCCGCCGTCACCGCCAGGCTGTCGAACCGCTGGAAGCCCGGCAGGCCGCACACCAGCCGCCCGCCGTGCGGCGAGGGCCAGCCCTGCTTGCGCACCTGGCCCGGCGTCTCGATGTCGAACGCCCAGAGCCGGCTGGTTTCGGTCTCCGCCACGTAAAGCACGCGCCCGTCTGGCGACAGGCCGATGCCGTTGGGGGTGAGCACGGGGTGTGCCACTTCGGTGATGTGCGACCCGTCGGGCAGCGCGTAGTAGATGCCGCCCCAGTCACGGTCGCGCGGCCGGCTCTTGCCGAGGTCGGTGAAGTAGCAGCCGCCGGCGGCGTCGAACACGATGTCGTTCGGGCCGGACAGGGGGTGTCCGCCGCAATGGGTGTAGAGCGTGGCGACAGCGCCCGTCGCCGGGTCGATCCGCTCGATCCGGCCGCCCGCGTAATCGGCGGGCGTGCCGACCGGGCGCAGGTGGCCGTCCGTCTCGGTCCACAGGAACCCGCCGTTGTTGCAGCAGTACAGCGCGCCGTCCGGGCCGGCTGCCAGTCCGTTCGGCCCGCCGCCCGGCAGGGCGACCACGCTGGCGCTGCCGTCCGCGGCCACCCGCGTCACGGCCCCGCGCGCGATCTCGACCAGGACGACCGAGCCGTCCGGGCACGCCACCGGCCCCTCGGGAAAACGCAGGCCGCTGGCCAGGATGCGCAAATCATTGTCCGCTTGCATGGCTGCTCCCAGTCACCTCAACATACCAATGGCCTTTGTGAGTGACCGTCAAGCAAGGCCAGAGGCTCTGCCTCTGGACTTCGCCAAAAGCAGAGCCTTTGGAATCCATTTGTTTAGTAAAACGGTTGCCAAAGGCCTCAGGCCTTTGGCGGGCCTGGGCAGAGCCCAGCCTTGCTCCGAAAAAGCCCCATCCAGCGCATCGGCCCGGCCGGAGGGCAGCCTGGGTGAGAGGAGTGCATTTCTTGCCTCCAAACTGGCAAGGCGTGTTAGAAGCTGTTATGGACCGGAGCCAAAGCAGCGGCACGGCGGAGCATCAGCATG
>CAXTPP010000062.1:0-19854 GCA_964246185.1 uncultured Acetobacteraceae bacterium | reverse complement strand
GCGCTGCGGGCGGCCGGGGAGTAGCCTCAGCGCACGGCGATGCTGACCACGTCCCGCACGTCCCGCCCCAGCCGCTTGTCGCCGGGGATGGCCAGGCGGGGCTGCTCCAGCGCCGTGCCGTTCCACCCGGTGGCGAGGATCACGGACTTACCCTCGAACTCCGGGTCGATCTCCCCCAGCGCGAGCGTGGCGCTGTAGCCGTCCTTGCCGGTGACGGTGACCACCTGGCCGACCCGGTGGTGGAAATCCGTGTCGATCGCGCCCACCCGCTGCAGCACGTCCCACAGCGCCGGGCCGCGCATCTGCATCGCCGCCCCGTGCTCGGCCGGAAGCGTCACCGACCCGGCGGGCAGCCCCTGCAGGTCGGCCAGGGACACCTGCGCCGGCTCCCCGGCGCTGTCCGCGGTGGAGATGCGCACCGGCTCCGCCCGCGCGGCCAGGGGAAGCGCCAGCACGGCGGCGAGCAGGAAGCGGGTCATGCGGCGGTTCTCCGGCAGGTCATCGGACCAGGGCGGGCAGCAGCGCGTCCAGCCGCAGCCGGCCCTCCGCCGTGGCCGTGAGGCGGCCCGGCGTGTGGACCACATAGCCCGTCTCCACCGCCTGGGCCAGCACGTCCGCGTCCAGCGCGTCCGCCAGGGCGAGGCCGGTGCGGCGGGCGAAGCGGGCGGCGTCGATGCCCTCGTGCAGTCGCAGGCCCATCAGCAGCATCTCCCGCGCGCGGTCCGCGGGGGCGATGGCCTCCTCGGCGGTGCTGCCGTGGCCCTGGCGCTCCACCCGCTCGGCCCACGGCTCCGGGGCGCGGTGGCGGCGGGTGGCGAGCAGGCGGGGGCCGAACGCGAGCCGCCCGTGCGCGCCGGGTCCGATGCCGGCGTAGTCGCCATACCGCCAGTAGGCGAGGTTGTGCCGGCTTTCCGAACCCGGCGTTGCGTAGTTGGACACCTCGTACTGCCGCAGGCCGTGCGCGGCGGCGGCCTCTGCGGTGGCTTCGTACAGCGCCGCGGCGGCGTCCTCGTCCGGCAGGGTCAGCTCGCCCCGGCGGTGCTGCGCCTCGAACGCGGTGCCGGGTTCGATGGTGAGCTGGTAGAGCGAGAGGTGGTCCGCCGCCAGCGCGAGCGCCCGGTCCAGCTCCGCCCGCCAGGCGGCGAGGGTTTGGCCGGGACGGGCGTAGATCAGGTCGAACGACAGGCGGGGGAAGATGCGCCGCGCCGTTTCCAGCGCCGCGATCGCCTGCGCCGCGGAGTGCTGCCGGCCCAGGCGGCGCAGCGACTCGTCCTCAAGGCTCTGCACCCCGAGCGAGGCGCGGTTGACCCCGGCCTCCCGGAACGCCGCGAGCCGCCCGGCCTCCACGCTGGTGGGGTTGGCTTCGAGGGTGATCTCGAGGTCGGGCGCCGGGTCGAACAGGCGGCGCGCGTCGGCGATGAGGGCGGCGGCGGTGTCCGGCTGCATGAGGCTAGGGGTGCCGCCGCCGAAGAAGATGGAGCCGAGCGGGCGGCGTCCGAGCCGGGCGGCCTCCCACGCCAGCTCGGCGCGCAGGGCGGCGGCGAAGCGGGCCTGCGGGATGGCGTCGCGGACGTGGCTGTTGAAGTCGCAGTAGGGGCACTTGGCCAGGCAGAACGGCCAGTGGATGTAGAGGGCGAGAGGGTCGGCCATGGGGCGGATATGGGTCGCGCTTCGGCGTTTGCGTGGCCGACGGCAGGCGACCAAGCCGGCCGATCGTGCCATAACGTCCCCGCAACGGCTGGGAGGGGCGTCGGCGCATGCGGGGCTTGGCGGGACAGAGAGTGCTGGTGACGGGGGCGGCGCAGGGCATCGGCCTGGCGGTCGCCGAACGTTTCGCGGCCGACGGCGCGAGGATCGCCTTGAACGACCGGGAGGACACGCCGCAGCTGCGCGCCGCGGTCGCCGCCTTGCCGAAGGTCGCCGCGGGGCCGCACGCCGCAGCGCCGGGGGATGTCGCCGACGAGGCCGCGGTCGAGCGTTTCGTGGCGCAGGCGGTGGCGGCGCTGGGCGGGCTGGACGTGCTGGTGAGCAACGCCGGGCTGCAGGTCGCGGCGCCGTCCGAAGCGCTGGGCATGGCGGACTTCGACCGCGTGCTGGCCGTCAACCTGCGCGGCACGGTGCTGTGCGCCCGTGCCGCCATCCGGGTGTTCCTGGCGGCAGGGCGCGGCGGCGTGGTGCTGAACAACTCCTCGGTCCACGAGGCGATCCCGAAGCCGGGCTACCTTGGCTACTCGGCGAGCAAGGGCGCGGTCGGCAACGTCACCCGAACCCTGGCGCTGGAGTTCGCGAGCCGCGGCATCCGGGTCAACGCCGTGGCGCCCGGGGCCACGGTCACGCCGATGAACGCGTCGTGGACCGGCGATGCGGCGGCGCGGGGCATCGTCGAACGGCACATCCCGCTCGGCCGCAGCGCGCAGGCGGCCGACATTGCGGCCTGCTTCGCCTTCCTCGCCTCGGCCGACGCCGCCTACATCACGGGACAGACCATCTACGTCGATGGCGGCCTGTCCCTGCATGCCGAGTTCCGCGAGGGCTGGGCGTCCTGAAAACCTGGTAAAGGATAGAGCGGGGCGCTGCCCGCGCCCCGCCAAGGGACGGTCGTCCTCTGGACGCCTTTCATACAAGGGGTAGGGGAGACGACCCCTGCGACGCTTGCAGTTGCACTAGCCGCCGCCGCCTGAAGCTGACTAAGGTTTGAAAAAGCCACCGGGGGAACCGTGGACGCATCCGAGGGGCCAACGCGCCCGCCAATGCTTGAGATGCTGGATATAGGCAAGAGCTTCGGCAGCGCGCGCGCACTGGCCGGCGTGTCGTTCTCCGTCCGGCCCGGCGAGGTGCACGCGCTGATGGGGGAGAACGGCGCCGGCAAGTCGACGCTCATGAAGATCCTGTCCGGCGTCCACCAGCCCGATCCCGGCGGCGTCATCCGCATCGGCGGCGGCCCGGTGTCCATCCGCACGCCGGCCGACGCCCGCGCGCAGGGCATCGCGACGATCTACCAGGAATTGGCGCTCTCGCCGAACCTGACCGTCGCCGAGAACATCTTCCTCGGCCGTGAGCCGCGCCGTTTCGGGATGGTCGACCGCGCGGCCATGGCGGCCCGGTGCGGCCCGGTGCTGGCCCAGCTCGGCGTGCCGTTCCGTGCCGGGAGCATCGTCGCCACGCTGTCGATCGCGGAGCGGCAGCTGGTCGAGATCGCACGCGCGCTGATGGCCGACGCCCGCATCCTGGTCATGGACGAGCCAACCACGTCGCTCTCGGCGCGCGAGACGGAGCGGCTTTTCGGCATCATCCGCACGTTGCGCGCAGAAGGGCTGGCGATCGTCTACATCAGCCACCGCATGGCCGAGATCGACGAGCTGGCCGACCGGGTCAGCGTCCTGCGCGACGGCCGCAGCGTCGGCACGCTGGACCGTGCAGACCTGACGCCGGGGGCGCTGATCCGCATGATGGTCGGGCGCGACCTCGCCGGCTTTTACAAAAAGGAGCACCAGGCGGGCACGGCGCGCGAGGCCCTGCTGCGCGTGCGCGACGTGGCCGACGGACGCCGGGTCCGCGGCTGCTCGTTCGACGTGCGCGAAGGCGAGGTGCTGGGGATCGCGGGCCTGGTCGGCAGCGGACGGACCGAGCTGGCGCGGCTGGTCTGCGGCATCGACCCGCGCACCCGCGGCAGCGTCACGCTGCGCGGCGTCGCCGTGGCGGGCGGCCCGGCGCGAACGATCGCGCACGGCCTCGTTTACCTCACGGAGGACCGCAAGGCGCTCGGCCTCTACCTCGACATGTCGGTGCGCGAGAACCTCAACATCGGCGTCATCGGCCGCGACGCCCGGCTCGGCGTGCTGGACCGGGCCGTGGCGCGCCGGCGGTCGAGGCAGGCGATGCAGCGGCTGGGCGTGCGGACGAGCGGGGGCGAGCGGGCGAGCGGGGACCTGGTGAACGCGGGCAGCCTGTCCGGCGGCAACCAGCAGAAGGTGCTGCTCGGCCGGTTGCTGGAGACCCAGCCCAGCGTGCTGGTGCTGGACGAGCCGACCCGCGGCGTGGACATCGGCGCGAAGTCCGAGATCTACCGGCTGATCGACGCCCTGGCGCGGGAAGGGCGCGGCGTGGTCGTGATCTCCAGCGAGATGCCGGAGGTGATCGGCATCTGCGACCGGGTGCTCGTCATGCGCGACGGCCTGATCGCCGGCGAGCTTGCCGCGCCGGCCACCCAGGAGGCGATCATGGCGATCGTGTCCGGCGTCCCGGACCGGGCGGCGGCGTGAGCGGGGCGGCGGCGGCGTCGCCCGGATGGCGGCTGCGGCTTCAGGTGCTCGGCATGCTGCCGGTGCTGGTGCTGATCTGCATCCTGTTCGGCGCCTTGTCGGACCGGTTCCTGAGCATCGGCAACCTCTCGATCGTGGCGCAGCAGGCGGCGATCAACACGGTGCTGGCCGCGGGCATGACCTTCGTCATCCTGACCGGCGGCATCGACCTGTCGGTCGGCTCCATCCTGGCCGCGGCCGCGATGGTGGCGATGATCGTCTCGCTGCTGCCCGGCTGGGGCATGGCCGGCATCGCCGCCGGGCTGCTTGCGGGCCTTGCGTGCGGGGCTGCGAACGCGGCGCTGATCGCCTTCCTGGATCTGCCGTCGTTCATCGTCACGCTGGGGTCGCTGACCGCGGTGCGCGGGCTGGCGCGGCTGATCGGCGGCGACGCGACGGTGTTCAACGCCGACCTGCCGTTCGCCTTCATCGGCAACTCCACCCTGCTGGGCGTTCCGTGGCTGGTGGTCATCGCCGCCCTGGTGATCCTGGCGTCCTGGTGGCTGCTGCGGCGCACGGTGTTCGGGATGCAGGTCTACGCGATCGGCGGCAACGCGCAGGCGGCCCACCTGAGCGGCATCGACGTGAAGCGGGTGCTGTTCTGCGTCTACTCGATCTCCGGGCTGCTCGCCGGGCTGGGCGGCGTGATGTCGGCCGCGCGGCTGTACGCCGCGAACGGGCTGCAGCTCGGCCAGAGCTACGAGCTGGATGCGATCGCTGCGACCATCCTGGGCGGCACCAGCTTCACCGGCGGGATCGGCTCGATCTGGGGCACCCTGGTCGGCGCGCTGATCATCGCCGTGCTGACCAACGGGCTGATACTGCTTGGCGTGTCCGACATCTGGCAGTACATCATCAAGGGCCTCGTCATCGTCGCCGCCGTGACGCTGGACCGCTACCGGCTGAAGGCCGGGGCAAGGACGTGAAGCAAAAAACTGGGGAACGCTTCCAATGAACACCAAGGCTATAGCCGCCGCTCTGCTGACCGCAACGCTTGCCACGCCAGCGTGCGCCAAGCCGCTCGGCTCGGTCGGCGTCTCGGTCGGCTCGCTCGGCAACCCCTATTTCGTCACCGTCGTGAAGGGCGTGCAGGACGAGGCGCACAGGATCAACCCGGCCGCCAAGGTCACCGCGGTCTCGTCCGACTACGACCTCAACAAGCAGTCGAACCAGATCGAGAACTTCATCTCCGCAGGGGTGGACCTCATCATCCTCAACGCCGCCGACTCGGTCGCCATCGCCCCGGCGGTCAGGAAGGCGCAGGCTGCCGGCATCCCCGTGGTGGCGGTGGACGTGGCGGCGCAGGGGGCGGACGCCACGGTGATGACGGACAACACCCAGGCGGGCTCCGAGGCCTGCCGCTTCATCGCCGACAAGCTCGGCGGCAAGGGCAACGTCGTGATCGTCAACGGCCCCCACGTCTCGGCCGTGACCGACCGCGTGACCGGCTGCAAGGCCGCGCTGGGGGCGACGCCGGGCATCAAGCTCCTGTCCGACAGCGAGGACGCGAAAGGCTCGCGCGACGGCGGCTTCGCGGTGATGCAGGCCTTGCTGACCCGGTTCCCGCACATCGACGCCGTCTATGCGATCAACGACCCGACCGCCATCGGCTGCTCGCTCGCCGCCCGCCAGCTCAAGCGCGGCGAGCTGTTCATCACCAGCACGGACGGCGCGCCGGACATCGAGGGCGCGTTGAAGGACCCGCAAACCCTGATCCTAGCCTCCGCCTCGCAGGACCCCTACAAGATGGCCACCGACGCCGTCGCCCTGGGCGCGCAGATCATCGACGGCAAAGCCCCGGCCGAGAAGACCACGCTGCTGGCGCCTACCCTGGTGACGTCACAGAACGTCGGCCAGTACAAAGGCTGGACCGCCCACTGATTCCGTCCGGCTTAAAGAGCAAGGCTGGGCGCTGCCCAGACCCGCCAAAGGCCGAAGGCCTTTGGAAACCGTTTTATTTAACACAAGGCTTCCAAAGCCTCTGCCTTTGGCGGAGTCCAGAGGCAGAGCCTCTGGCCTTGCCTACCCAACGGTCACCCTGAAGAGCCTCTGGTATAAAACAGCTTTGCCGCGGCAGCAGGGGTTGAAGAGGATGTCCCGCTTGCAGGAGCTGCCCCTCTCCGGGTGCAGGGCAAAGTGGGCCGAAGGTTCCGACCGCCTCCTTCAAGCGATTGGAAGACCTGCCGAGGGAGCGCCCTGCGGCTCAGGCCCGCCGCTGGTTGTACACGTCCACGCACACCGCGCCCAGCAGCACGATCCCCTTGATCACCTGCTGGTAGTCGATGCCGACGCCCATGATCGACATGCCGTTGTTCATCACCCCGATGATGAACGCGCCAATCACCGCGCCCACCACCTGGCCCACGCCGCCATAGGCCGACGCGCCGCCGATGAAGCAGGCGGCGATCACGTCCAGCTCGAAGCCTTGCCCGGCCTTGGGGGTGGCGCTGTTGAGCCTGGCTGCGAACACCAGGCCGGCCAGGGCGGCCAGCACGCCCATGTTGACGAAGGTGAAGAAGGTTAGCCGCTCGGTGCGGATGCCGGACAGCTTGGCCGCCTTCGCGTTGCCGCCCACGGCGTACACCTGCCGCCCGATCGTGGTGCGGTTGGTGACGAAGGCATAGGCCGCGACCAGCGCCAGCATGACGATCAGCACGTTGGGCAGGCCGCGGTGCGAGACGATGAGGAAGGCGCCGGCGCAGATGATGGCGAACACCACGGCTTGCTTGGTGGCGAACAGCGCGGCGGGCTCGACCTCCATGGCGTGGCGCTGCTGCCGGGTGCGGTTGCGCACCGCCAGCAGGACGAGCACGGCGGCGACCGCCACGCCCAGCAGCAGGGAGCCGAGGCGGAAGCCGTCCCCCAGCTGCAGGAACTCCGGCAGGAACCCCGACGACAGCCGCTGGAACGGCACCGGGAAGGGGCCGACCGACTGGCCGTGCAGGATGCCGAGCTCGAGTCCCTTGAACACCAGCATGCCCGCCAGCGTCACGATGAAGGACGGGATCTTGTAGTACGCGACGAAGTAGCCCTGCGCCGCCCCGATCACGCCGCCGGCTAGCAGGCACAGCACGCCCGCCAGCACGAATGGCACGTGCTGCTCGACGATCAGCACCGCCGCCAGCGCGCCCACGAAGCCGGACACCGAGCCGACCGAGAGGTCGATGTGGCCAGACACGATCACCAGCAGCATGCCCAGCGCCATGATGACGATGTAGCTGTTCTGCAGGATCAGGTTGGTGAGGTTGAGCGGGTGCAGCAGCGTGCCGTCCGTCATCACCTCGAAGAACAGCATGATGGCGAACAGCGACAGCAGCATGCCGTACTGGCGCAGGTTGGCCTTGAGGTGGACGCCCCGGTTGCGCGAAGGGGCCAGCGTGGCGTCGCTCATGGTTCGTGCGCTCCCGGACGCAAGGTATGGCGCATGATGGCGCGCATGATCTTCTCCTGCGAGGCGTCCTCGCCCCCGAACTCACCGACGAACGCGCCGCCGCTCATGACGCAGATGCGGTCGCACATCCCGAGCAGCTCCGGCATCTCGGACGAGATGAGCACCACGCCCTTGCCGCTGTCGGCCAGCGCGTTGATGATCTGGTAGATCTCGTACTTGGCGCCCACGTCGATGCCGCGCGTCGGCTCGTCCAGCAGCAGCACCTCGGGGTCCGAGAACAGCCACTTGGACAGGATCACCTTCTGCTGGTTGCCGCCGGAGAGCTTGCCGGCCTCCTGGTACACGCTGGAGCAGCGGATGCGCATCTGGCCGCGGTACTTGTTCGCCACCGCCAGCTCCGCCATGTCGTCGATCACCCCGCCCGAGGACACGCCCGAGAGGTGCGCCAGGGTGACGTTCTTGCGGATGTCCTCGCCCAGCAGCAGGCCGAGCTGCTTGCGGTCCTCGGTCACGTACGCGAGCCCGGCGGCGATCGCGCGGGGGACGGTGGACAGGTCCACCGGCTTGCCGCCCATGGTGGCCTGCCCTGTGATGTTTGTGCCGTACGAGCGCCCGAACACGCTCATCGCGAACTCGGTGCGCCCCGCCCCCATCAACCCGGCGATGCCCACGATCTCGCCCCGGCGGACGTGGAAATCGACGTTGCGCACCACCTGCCGGTCCGCATGCAGCGGGTGGGACACCGACCAGCCCTGCACCGCGAAGATGGTGTCGCCGATGGCGGGGGCGCGCGCCGGGTAGCGGCTCTCCAGGTCCCGGTCGACCATCAGCCGGATGATGCGGTCCTCCTCGACCGTGCCCGCGGTGGCGTCCAGCGTGCCCACCGTGCGGCCGTCGCGCAGCACGGTGATGCGGTCGGCGATGCTGGCCACCTCGTTCAGCTTGTGGGTGATCAGGATGCAGGCGATGCCCTGGCTGCGGAACTCGGCCAGCAGGCGCAGCAGGGCGGCGCTGTCGCGCTCGTTGAGGCTGGCGGTCGGCTCGTCCAGGATCAGCAGCCGCACGTCCTTGGACAGCGCCTTGGCGATCTCGACCAGCTGCTGCTTGCCGACGCCGATGTTGGTGACGAGCGTGTCGGGCCGGTCGTCCAGCCCCACCTTCGCCAGCAGCGCGCGGGCGCGGGCGTGCACGGCGCCGCGGTCGATCACGCCGAAGCGGGCGGGCGGTCCAGACAGGAAGATGTTCTCCGCCAGGCTCATCAGCGGGATCAGCGCCAGTTCCTGGTGGATGATGATGATGCCGAGCGCCTCGGAATCGTTGATGCCGCGGAACTGGCGCTCGATCCCCTCATAGACAATGGCGCCCTCGTAGCTGCCGGCGCCGTACACCCCGCTGAGCACCTTCATCAGGGTGGACTTGCCGGCGCCGTTCTCGCCCACCAGGGCGTGGATCTCGCCAGGCAGCACGGTGAAGCTCACGTCCTGCAGCGCGGTCACCGGGCCGAACCGCTTGGTGATGCCGCGCATCTCCAGGATGGGCACGCCTGGGACAGCGCCGGCCGGGCCAGCTTCGGCCAGCCCGGGCAGGGCGGCAGCCGCCACCCGGGCTGGGCCGCTCATTGCAGCTGCTGGGCGGTGTAGTAGCCGCTGTCGACCAGCACCTGCTTGTAGTTGTCCTTGTCCACCACCACCGGCTTGAGCAGGTAGGACGGCACCACCTTGACGCCGTTCTCGTAGGTCTTGGTGTCGTTGACCTCCGGCGTCTTGCCTGACAGCAGCGCATCGACCATGTCGGCGGTGACCTTCGCCAGGTCCCGCGTGTCCTTGAAGATGCTGGAGTACTGCTCGCCGGCGATGATCGACTTCACCGAGCGTATCTGGCAATCCTGCCCGGTCACGATCGGCATCGGCAGGTCCTTGCTGCCGTAGCCCACGCCTTTCAGCGAGGACAGGATGCCGATCGAGAGGTCGTCGTTCGGCGACAGCACGCCGCTCAGCCGGCGGTTCGAGTAGTTGGCGCTCAGCAGGTTGTCCATGCGCGCCTGCGCGGCCGCGCCGTCCCAGCGCAGGGTGGAGACCTTGTCCATGCCGACCTGCCCGCTGCCGACGACGAGCTTGCCGCTGTCGATGTCCGGCTGCAGCACGGACATCGCGCCGTTGTAGAAGAAGTAGGCGTTGTTGTCGTCCGGCGAGCCGCCGAACAGCTCGATGTAGAACGGCCCCTTGCCGGTCTTCACGCCCATGCCCTGCTCCAGCGATCGCGCTTGCAGCACGCCCACGTTGAAGTTGTCGAACGTTGCGTAGTAGTCCACGTTCGGCGAGCCGCGGATCAGCCGGTCATAGGAGACGATCTTGACGCCGCCCTGCTTGGCCTGGCTCAGCACGTCGGTCAGCGTGGTGCCGTCGATGGCGCCGATGACGAGCACCTTGGCGCCCTTGGTCAGCATGTTCTCGATCTGCGAGAGCTGGGCGGGGATGTCGTCGTCGGCGTATTGCAGGTCGGTCTTGTAGCCCCGCGAGCGCAGCGCCTTGACGATGTTGTCGCCGTCCAGGATCCAGCGCGCGGAGGCCTTGGTCGGCATGGCGATGCCGACGATGCCCTTGTCCTGCGCACGCGCCGGGCCGGCGATGAGGGCGGCAGCCAGCAGGATCGCGGCCGTGATGGTCTTGAGCGGTGACATTGTTCTCTCCCAACAGTCTTTTTGCCAACCTTGCGCCTTCAGCCTCGCAGGTCTTCGTCCTGCACCCGAAAGGGGACAGCCATTGCCTCTCCCCTTCAACAAGAAGGCGTCCAGAGGACGACCGTCCTGTGGCGGGGTGCGGGGCCGCGCCCCCCCGTCGCGTGGCCGCGGGAATAACTTTGGGGGTGGCCCCCGTGGGGCCCTCGGTTTCCCCCCCCCCCGCCCCCCCCGGGGGGGGGGGGGGGGGGGGCCCCCCCCCCCCCCCCCCCTTCGCTTCGGCGATGAACTAAGTTCGGCGTAGCACGCCTTCGTCCCTTCGTTTCCCCCGCCCGCTGTGCAGGCCTGCGCCGCTGCGGGCGCTGCCATGCGAGCGTGGCACGGCGGCGGCGGACATGAAAGCCTGCCATGGCGCTGGCGGGCATCATTCTTTTTGTTATGGCATCAAATAGAAAACCCCTCTCCGAATCAACGAAGAGGGGTGCTGACCTCAGCCCGTGCCGCCAGAGGCGGCGGTGGCGTCACTCGCTCGCGGAGGAAGCTTCCGTCAGCGCCTCGCCGAGCGACTTGATCTTGGCGGCGTTCTTGCTGTCGGACTTGCCGGCGATGGCGACCGTCTCCTTGCCGAGCTTGGCGACGATCTTCTTGATCGCCTCGCCGTCGATCTTCTCGGCGTGCAAGTGCTTCTTCAGGTTCTCGAGGTCCTTGACGATGGCCTTGGCGGCCGGCGCCTCGACCTTCTCCAGCGTGGCTTCCCAGCCCTCGATGTTCTTCACCGCGGCGCTCACGGTGAAGCTCTTTACGCCGTCCTTGATGTGCTTGATGGTCGCGTCGAACTGCGGCATGGAACGATCCTCGTTGCTTGCAGCCGCAACAGAGCGGCAGCGTGCGGGAACAGCGCGAAACCGCGCCAAAGGTTGCCATGCCGTTCACAGTTAACCGTGGTTGGCGGCGTCTTCGTCCAGGTCCTGCACCACTTCCGCCACAGCGTCCTTGTCCAGCTTCTTGGCCTGCTCGATCAGTTGGTCGGCCGTCTTCTCGTCGCCGTCCGCCAGTTTCCCCAGCGCCTGCTCCGTCAGGTCCAGCGCCTTCTCGTGCTTGTCGTCCGCCATGGTCAGCTCCCTTGATGAAACCCGAGCCATCAAGGCCGCGGGCGGCGGCGGGTTGCTAGGCGACGCCGTATTTGTGGAACCAGGCCTGCATGCGCGCCCAGCCGTCCTCCGCGTCGGCCTTGACGTAGCTGGGCCGGTAGTCCGCATGGAAGGCGTGCCCGGCATCCGGGTACTCCACAATGTCCACCGTCGCCCCCGCCTCGCGCGCCTTGGCGGCCGCCGCTTCCACGTCCGCAGGCGGGATGCCGGGGTCCTTGGCGCCATACAGCCCGAGCAGCGGGCAGCGGATCTCCCCGGCGACGTCCAGCGCCGTCTGCGGCTGGATGCCGGTCCGCTCGCCGCCGACCGGGCCGTACCACGCCACCGCCGCTTTCAAGGATTCATTGTGGGCGGCGTACAGCCACGTCGCCCGTCCGCCGCGGCAGAACCCGGTGACGCCAAGCCGCGCCGGGTCGCCGCCATTGGCGCCGGTCCAGGCGGCCAGCGCGTCGAGGTCGCTCATCACCTCGTCGTCCGGCGTCTTGCTGACCACGTCGCGCATGATCTTGTTCACGTCGGTCATGCCGGTCAGGTCGCCCTGCCGCGCGAACAGCTCGACGGTCGCGGCCAGGTAGCCGAGCTTGGCCAGCCGGCGGCAGATGTCCTTGATGTACTCGTGGACGCCGAAGATCTCCTCGATCACCAGCACCGTCGGGAACGGCCCGGCGCCGAACGGCTGGGCGAAGTAGCCCGGGATTTCGCCGTCCGAGACCGGCACCTTCATCTCGCCCACCACCAGCCCCGCCATGTCGGTGTGGACGGCCTGCGCCTCCGCCCGCTCGGTGGCCAGGGTGAACCCGGCGATCAGCCCCGTCATCATGAAGCCGCGCCGGGCGAGCGGCGGCGCGACCAGGCCCTGCAACCCGTCGAGCAAAGCCATCAGTGCATCCTCCGCTGCAGGTTGCCGTCGATCCTGGACAGGAAATCCTGCGTGTTGAGCCAGGGCTGCCGCTTGCCGATCAGCAGCGCCAGATCCTTGGTCATGGCGCCGCCCTCGACGGTCTCCACGCACACCCGCTCCAGCGTCTCGGCGAAGCTGGTCACGTCCGGCGTGCCGTCGAACTTGCCGCGGTAGGCCAGCCCGCGCGTCCAGGCGAAGATGGAGGCGATCGGGTTGGTGCTGGTCTCGCGCCCTTTCTGGTGCTCGCGGTAGTGCCGGGTCACGGTGCCGTGGGCGGCCTCGGACTCGACGGTCTGGCCGTCCGGGCTCATCAGCACCGAGGTCATCAGGCCGAGGCTGCCGAAGCCCTGCGCCACGATGTCGCTCTGCACGTCGCCGTCGTAGTTCTTGCAGGCCCACACGTAGCCGCCGTTCCACTTGAGCGCCGAGGCCACCATGTCGTCGATCAGCCGGTGCTCGTAGGTCAGCTCGCGGCGGTCGAACTCGGCCTTGAACTCGGCGTCGAAGATCGCCTGGAAGATGTCCTTGAAGGTGCCGTCATAGGCCTTGAGGATGGTGTTCTTGGTGGACAGGTACACCGGGTAGTTGCGCGCCAGGCCGTAGTTGAAGGAGGCGCGGGCGAAGCCTTCGATGGACTTGTTGGTGTTGTGCATGCCCATCGCCACGCCGGGTCCCTTGAAGTCGAACACGTCCATCTCGACCGGCTTGCCGCCTTCCGGGGCGTACACCAGGCTCACCTTGCCCGGCCCGGGGATCTTGGTCTCGGTGGCGCGGTAGATGTCGCCGTAGGCGTGGCGGCCGATCACGATGGGCTGCGACCAGTGCGGCACCAGGCGGGGCACGTTGGCGCAGATGATCGGCTCGCGGAAGATGGTGCCGTCCAGGATGTTGCGGATGGTGCCGTTCGGGCTGCGCCACATCTTCTTGAGCTTGAACTCGATGACCCGCGCCTCGTCCGGCGTGATGGTGGCGCACTTGACGCCCACTCCGAACTCCTTGGTCGCATTCGCGGCGTCGATCGTCACCTGGTCGTCGGTCTGGTCGCGGTATTCCATGCCGAGGTCGAAGTACCGCAGGTCGATGTCGAGGTAGGGCAGGATCAGCTTGTCCTTGATGAACCCCCAGATGATGCGGGTCATCTCGTCCCCGTCCATCTCGACGACGGGGGTCTTCACCTTGATCTTGGCCATGCTGGTCCTCTGAACGCCGCGCGTGCCCAAGCTGGGGCGCAGGACAATCGCACCCGGGCCGCACCGGGGCAAGGCGCGGGGCGCTTGGCGGCGTTGGCCTTTGCCGCCATCCTCCGCCCATGCGACCCCGAGTCTATCTCGCTGGCCCCGACGTGTTCCTGCCCGATCCGCACCGCCGCATGGACGCGATGCGGGACATCTGCGCGCGCCACGGCATGGACGCCGTCACCCCGCTCGACCCGTTGCCGGGTGAGGCGAGCGCGCCCGGCGCTGCGGCCATCGCGCAACGGAACGAAGCCCATATCCGCCGCTGCGACGCCATCCTGGCCAACCTCACCCCATTCCGCGGACCCGGCGCGGACGCTGGCACGATCTACGAGGTAGGCTTCGGCCGCGCGCTCGGCCGCCTGGTGTTCGGTTACGCCACGGTGGGCGCCGGCTACGCCGCCCGGGTGCGCCGCCTGCCCGGCAGCGGGGCCGGGCGGGATGCGGACGGCCTGCAAATCGAGGATTTCGGCCTGTTCGAGAACCTGATGGTCGTGTGCGGCATCGAGGCAGGCGGCGGCTTCGTCCTGGCGGAGGACGCGCCGGACCGGTGGGGAGGCTTGTGCGTGTTCGAGCGATGCTCCGCGCGAGCCGCGGCAGCGCTGGGCGTGTAGCTGTAGGCGCTTGCCATCATCGGGCTTCATGCTCGCAAACAAAGCGGATTCCTGCTCGGATCAACTGACAATGCGGCGGGTGCCGTGCTCGCATCATCTGCAACTGTGCTCGCCATCATCAGGCCGTGCTCGCCAACGGACGGTCGTGCTCACGCTGGTTGCCAATGGTTTGCCTGCCTGTTTCAAGCTGTTCGGTATCCAAACTGTCCCCGTTTGTCTTATCGAACAAATAGGCAACTCATTGGAGCGAGCGTGGATAACAGGCCGACCACGGGCGGACATGATGGTTGGATGTATCAGGGCCGGCAGGACCACGGCTGGTTTGGGCATGGCACCGGACCTGGCGCTTCTTCCGCCACCCTGGGGCCAGCTCAAGCCTCCGCGGTCATCGAGCAGCGCATCCAGGACATCGGCCATACGCTGATCGCCGGCTTGCCAGTGTCCAAGCGCTACCACGCCGCGGCTCGCCTGAGCGAGGAGGACCGTGCTCGCCTGACGCGCCTGCTGGCGGCGGTCGTGCAGGCTTTGCCGCTCGGATTGCCGGCCATCGCCCGGCAGGTTTCGGCAAAGACCCGGATGCGCCGGGCATCGCTGGCTTCGCCCAGGCTGCCGGATTGCTTCGCAACGGCCATGACGGCCTGGACTTGCGGGCTGCGACGGATGCGCTGGGCAAGGCGGCCCAGGACATCGGGTTGGACCGCTTCAAGGCTTTCCTGCGCGAGGCAGACGAGCACTTGGCCGAGCGTGGCGGGCTGGCCGTCCTGGTGCGCGACATGCCGACTCCAGCGCTACCCTCCACGAAGACGCCTTTCCGCATTCCTCCCCCAACAGCCTCGGGCCGCATTCCATGGGTGTCGTTGGCTGCTGGCCTAGCGGCCGCGGCTTTGCCGGCAATGTCTGATCTCATTCAGCGCGAGAGCGTAAAGGACACGATCGAGCGCTTCGGCCTGGATGTTACCAAGCCTGCGGACGTAACGGCTGCCTACGCCTTTATATGGGCCGAGAACCACGGACCTTGGCTGTTCGACACGCCGCAGACCGGGCCGGCGATGCTGGCCATGGCCGAACGGGTGATGCGTGCGGCCCGAACCGATCCGGACTTGTTTGGGCGGGCGGTTGGAGGCGATGAGGCGGCGCAGAAACAGTTCTCGGCGGTGATCACCGGTCCGCCACCCGGCAGCGGGATAGAAACGCGAAACGACGACGAACGCGATATCGCTGCGCAGATGCAACTTGAAGGCAAGAGCAGCGCCGAGATCCAGTCTGCTTTGGATCAAAAGCGCAAAGCAGGTAGCAATCTTGCTCAGCCTGGCGATGCGACGCTCGGAGAGGATCGGCGCAAGTACATCCTTGATGGGAAACGGAAGGGGCGGCGGGCACGGGCCAGGTCGGACGACACCCGGTAAAAGTGCTTTTCCGTCGAATTGGTCTGATAACAAAACGATCGAGGCGATCAAGGATGTCGCCAACGACCCTGCGTCGGTTCGAACACCTGCTGAGGGTAACAGGACATCCGTGGAAGGCACTCGGGACGGCGTAGACATACGGGTCATCATTGGCCGTGACGGCAAAGCGATCGTAACAGCGTATCCCACGAACATCGTACCCAAAGGAGAGTGAGAGGATGGCTGAATACGTAGGTCAAAAAGTGCGATCTGACCTCTCGGTCCTCTACAAGAGAGCAAGCCAATTTGCTGGTTGGAACAAAGAACATGCCGATGAATACATTCGGGTTGGTGAGTATGCCCTTGCTCTCGACAGTGTCGCCTATGCTTATCTTGAAAACGACATACCCATGCCAACGGATCAGTTTACAATTTTCGAGACTCTTGCCGCTGTTATGGAACTAGAGAATGACCCCGAATATGATGGCGTGGCAAGGCTTCGGGCACAGGCAAAGCAAGCGCCTGGCTGATCCCACAAACCACGGTTTCGGAGGGCGAGCCAGAGCAGGTTGTGACGAGGCGATGCGGCGTGAGGCGGATCATGCCCGCAAGGCCGGCCAGGAGTGACCCGTTGGGCCAAGCTGGCAGGCTGATCGCCCTGCGCTTCTCTTCAACCCAGGCTTGCAAGGACAGCATCCAGCAGCGCCCGGCCGAGCAGGGCGGCAAGGTCAGGGCCGCCCAACCTCCTTGGGCACCCGCCTGAACCAATCCGCCAGCACCGCCCCAGAGGCGCCCAGCAGCATCAGCCCCGCCATCGGCCGCGCCGTGCCGTCGGTCAGCAGGCCCACGAGGGAGCCGCTGACGGCGGCCAGCACGAACTGCAGCGTGCCCATCAGCGCGGACGCGCTGCCGGCGTGGGCCGCCTGGCGGGACAGCGCGCCGACCGTGGCGTTCGGCAGCAGCACGCCCGCGATCGCCAGCCCCGCCAGGATCGGCAGGAACACGGCGGCCACCCCGAAACGGCCGCTGAAGGCGAACCCGGCCAGCACGAAGTTGGCCACCCAGTAGGCCCGCACCGCCCCGCGCAGCACCCGCGAGCTGCCGAACCGCATCAGCAGCCGCGGGTTGACCTGCGAGCCGGCGATCAGGCCCCCGGCGCACAGCCCGAACAGCATGCCGTACACCGGCGGCGTCAGGCCGAACTGCTGGATGTACACGGTGGACGAGCCGCCGACATAGGCGAACAGGCCGAACATCGCGCAGCCGCCGATGGCCGTGTGCAGGATGAAGCTGCGCTCCCGCAGGATGGCGCCGTAGCGGAGCAGCAGCCCCGTCGGCCCCAGCCGGATGCGCCGCGCCGCCTCCAATGTTTCCGGCAGCAGCCGCCAGACCAGCAGCAGCGACGCCAGCCCGTGCGCCGCCGCCAGCCAGAAGATGACGCGCCAGCTGGCGACGCTCAGCACCGCGCCGCCCAGCGTGGGCGCCAGGATCGGCGCCACCCCCATCACCAGCATCAGCTGGGCGATCATGCGGGCGGCGGCGTGCCCGTCCGCCAGGTCCCGCACCATGGCGCGGGGCAGCACCATGCTGGCCGACCCGCCGAACGCCGCCAGCGCCCGCAGCGCCGTCAGCGCGGCAAGGTTCGGGGCCAGCGCGCAGCCGATGCTCGCCAGCGTGTACAGCGCCAGCCCCGCCATCAGCGGCCCGCGCCGGCCGAACCGGTCGGCCAGCGTGCCCTGGGTGATCTGCCCGACCGCGAGGCCGGCGAACCAGCTTGCCAGCGTCATCTGCGCGGTGCCGGCGGGCGCTGCGAAGCTGGCCTCGATGGCGGGGAAGGCGGGCAGGTACATGTCGGTGGACAGCGGCCCCACCGCCGTCAGGAAGCCCAGCAGCACCGGCAACCAACGGGATCGCGCCTGCACCGCGGGTTAGGGAGCCTGGGTGCTGACGGCCTGCGTGGTGCGCAGCGGCCCGGCGGGCGGCCCCTTGATCCACACCGAGGGCGGCTGCGCCTCGGCCGAGCCGAAGATGGAGCAGAATGCCACGTCCGCCGCGTCCCGCCCGGCGCCGATCCGCACCAGCCCGTCCAGCGCCGCCATGCGGGTGGGGTCGAACAGGTACCAGGCGCCGCCGCCGGGTCCGGCCAGGTAGGCCTCGAACACGGCGTGGAAGTCGGGCGGGGTGAGCTGCCAGGCGTAGGCGCTGATGTAGCGGGCGGGGATGCCCACCGCCCGGCACAGCGCTATGGCCAGGTGGGCGAAGTCCCGGCACACGCCGGCCCGGTCGCCCAGCGTGTCGTAGGCGCTGGTCAGCGCGTCCGAGGCGCCGGGCTGGTAGTCCACGTTGTCGCGTATCCAGTTGCAGATGGCGGTGGCGCGCTGGTGCCCCGCCGGCTCGCGGCCGAACTGGCGGTTGGCGAAGCGGCTCAGCCGGTCGGACTGGCAGTAGCGGCTCGCGTTGAGGTACGGCAGCACGTCGATCGGCAGCGACCCGGCGGCGATCTCCGTCACCTCGTCCGGGTTCAGCATCAGCGGGTCGAGGCTGATCTCCGCCTGGTAGCGGATCTGGAACTCGCCCTTTGGCGCCAAATACCGCAGCACGCGGTTGCCGCTTTCGGCGAACTCGTAGCGGTCGGGCGCGCCGGTCGAGGGCTCAGTGCTGAGCGTCTCGGACAGGATGAGCTGGCGCGGGAAGCGGGCGGCCTCCAGGTTGAGCACGAACGGGGTGAGCGTCTCGACGCTGTAGCGCAGCGTGCAGCCGATGGTGAAGTTCAACCCGCCCTCCTATGGCCGTGCCATGGTTCCAGCCGGGGTCCTAGCAGGCTAGGAGGCGAGGCGCATCCAGGACGGGATTTGCGCCGCCACCGGGCCCTCGCAGTCGAGCGCCGCGCCGACCGCGTCGGTCCGCAGCAGCGCCAGCCCGATGGTTCCCCGGCTCGACCGCAGATGGCCCACCTCCGCGCCGTCGCGCAGCACCGGCGTGCCAGGGGCCGGCAGCGCCGCGCCGGCGGACACGGGCACCAGGCGGCGCTTGATCAGGCCGCGGTACTTGGTCCGCGCCGTCAGCTCCTGGCCCATGTAGCAGCCCTTGGTCCAGGACACGCCGCCCAGCTCGTCGAACCCGGCCTCCAGCAGCGTGCTCTTCTCCGCCTCCATGTCCCGGCTGCCGTCCGGCAGGCCAAGGCGGAGGCGGTGGGCGTCGTACTTCGCGGCGTCCGCCGACACGGGGAGATCGTTGCCCAGGATGCGCCACCCGGCCTCCGCCAGCCGAGGGTCCGGCACCGCGCCGGGCGGTGGCGAGCCGTCCCAGCCGGCGTACACGTCCAGCGGCTCGGGCGCCACGGCCACCCGGGCGCGCAGGCGGAAGCGGCTCAGGCGGCGGGCGAGGTCGTCGCGCTGCGCCGCCTCCACGTCCAGCAGCAGCCGCCCGCCGTCGGACACGATGAAGAAATCCGCCAGCCACTTGCCCTGCGGCGTCAGCAGCGCGGCCCACACGGCGCGGCCGGGTGCGGCCAGCGCCACGTCGTTCGACACCAGCCCTTGCAGGAACGCCACCCGGTCCTCCCCGGAGACGGACAGCACGGCGCGGCTGGGCAGGCGGGCGAGGTGGGCCATGCAAGGCAGGTAAGCCGCGCGGGCTGCCGGGACAAGGCGCGCTTTGCCGGCTCGGGGCCGGGCTGTTACAGCACCGCCCATGCGGGTCCTGTTCATCACGGCGACGCGGATCGGTGACGCGGTCCTGTCCACGGGACTGCTCGACCACCTGTTGCGAACCTACCCGGCGGCCCGCTTCACCGTGGCGTGCGGCCCCGTGGCGGCAGGCGTGTTCGCCCGCATGCCCAACCGCGACCGCACCCTCATCATCGACAAGCGCCGCTACGACCGTCACTGGCTGACCCTGTGGCGGCAGACCGTGACCACAGTGTGGGACCTCGCGGTGGACCTGCGCGGCTCGGCGGTGACGCTGCTGCTGCCGGCCCGCCGCCGGGCGATCATGCGCGGCGGACGGCGGCCCGGCCACCGGCTGACCCACCTGGCCGGGGCGCTCGGGCTGGCGCAGCCGCCGCTGCCGGTCGCGTGGTGGGCCGCGGCGGACGCGGCGCTGGCGGCGGCGCTGCTGCCCGCCGGCGGCCCGGTGGTCGCCCTCGGCCCCACCGCCAACTGGTCCGCCAAGGCCTGGCCCGCTGAACGCTATGCCGC
>CAXTPP010000061.1:0-19888 GCA_964246185.1 uncultured Acetobacteraceae bacterium | reverse complement strand
TGCTCAAGGGGCTGGCCCGCCAGCTTGAAACCGATGCGGAGGCGCTGCGGGCGTGCTCCGCTTGCTGGGCGTCCGCGCGGGCACGGGCCTCATCCTGGCGGCGGGCTGCATCCAGCTGCGTGATCGCGGCGCGCAGCGTCTCGGCCTGGCCCGCCTGGTCCGCGGCGCGGCGCGCAGCCGCGGTGGCCGCACCCTCCGCCGCCCGGCCTCGCGCCTGGGCCTCGGCGATTTGGCGATCCAGCCCGGCGGCCTGGGTTGCCTGAGCGGATTGCGCGTCGGCCAGGTGGCGCTCCTGCTGCGTCATCGCGTTCGTCAGGCGGGCGACCTCGGCCTGCTCCGCCCGCAGCGCCTCCGCATCGGTTTCAAGCTGGCGGGCCAGCCCCTTGAGCACCAGCAGCCCGGTCAGCGATGCGTCCGCCCCGGCCGGCACGGCGAGCAGCGTCTCCGCCGGGTAGAGCGACAGCCGCTCGATCAGCGGCAGCAGCGGAGTGAGCTGCGCGGCGCGGGCGGCGAGCCGGGCTTCCGCATCCGCCCGGCGGCGGGCCAGCGCATCCATCGCGTTGGCCGCGTCCGCCGTCGCGGCCTCGGATTGGCGGAGGGCGGCGGCGGCCAGCACGCGCTGGTTCGCGAGGCGCTTGCCCTCCGCCTCCGCCGCCTGTTCCCGGGCCGCCGCGTTGCGCTGGTTGGCCAGCTCGGCGGCCCGCGCCTGCTCCAGGTCCCGCAGCTGCTGCGGCGCCGGCCCGGCCGCGGCGAGCCACAAGGCGGCCATCGCAATGGTGCAGCGCTTCACATCATTCGAATCGGCGCGCCGTCCAGCCAAGCGAGCAGGTTCTCCACCGTGTCCTTGAAGAAGATCGCATAGGTCCTCGCCGTGACGAAACCGACATGCGGCGTCGCCACCACGTTCGGCAGCGTCCGCAGCGGATGCGCCGGGGGCAGCGGCTCGGTGCCGAACACGTCCAGCGCCGCGCCGCCGATCGCCCGGCGCTGCAGCGCATCCACCAGCGCTGCCTCGTCCACCAGAGGCCCGCGGGACGTGTTGACCAGCCACGCGGTCCGCTTCATGGCGGCAAGCTCGGACGCGCCCACGATGCCCCGCGTGCGCCCCGACAGCACCAGGTGCAGGGTGAGCCAGTCCGACTGGCGCATCAGCGTCTGCTTGTCCACCAGCCGCGCGCCCGCCGCGTCCGCCGCCTCCGCGGTCAGGTTCTGGCTCCAGGCGATCACCTCCATGCCGAACGCGCGCCCGATCCGGGCCATGGAGCGCCCGATGTTGCCGAGTCCCATCACGCCGAGCGTGGCGCCTTCGAGGTCGGCCCCCACCGCCACCTGCCAGCCGCCCGTGCGGAACGACTCTGCCTCCGCCGGGATCTGCCGGGCAGCGGCGTGGATCAGCGCCCAGGTCAGCTCCATGGCGCCGTGGGAGGTGTAGCCGGTGCCGCTGACGGCGATGCCGCGCGCCTTCGCCGCGTCAAGGTCGATGGAGGCGTTGCGCGGGGCGTTGGAGCCGATGAACTTCAGGTTCGGCAGCCGTTCCAGGATGGCGCGGGGCAGAGGCGTGCGCTCCCGCATCACGCACACGGCGTCAAACGGCAGCAGCCGCTCGACCAGGGCGTCCGGGTCGTGCAGGTGGTCGCGGAACACCTGCACCTCGGCGCGGGCCTGCACCGGCGTCCAGTCCGCGCATTGCAGGGCAACGCCCTGGTAGTCGTCGAGCACGGCGATCTTGGTCATGCGGAACTGCCCCTCGTTCATTGCCTCCGGCCTTCATGCCGCCTCAACCATGCCGGCGCCAGGATGCGGCATGGCCACGCTCTCGATCGTGCATCAGCCTTTGCGCCGAAACCTCATGCGGCTGGCCCTCGTCGCAGCCGCGGCCTACGACGCGCTGTACCTGGCCCTCTGGCTCGCCCGCGGCAGCGTGCCGCGGTTTGGGGATTTCTTTGCTTTCTGGACCTTCGGCCGCTTCGCGCTGACCCCCGAACTGCCCAGCATCTATGATCCGGCCGTCCTGCAGCGTTTCCAGCATGGTTTGGAACCGGCGTTCACGGCGGCCTACCCTTTCATTTACCCGCCAACCCTCCTGCTCGCCGTCACGCCGCTCGCGATCCTGCCCCTGTCGCTGGCCTGGGCTGGCTGGAGCCTAGCCGGCCTGGCGTGCTACGTCGCGGCGGTCGCAGGGCGCAGCTGGCGATCCTGCACGGGGGCGGCGCTGCTGGTGGCGCCCACGACGCTGCTTTGCCTGGTGGGCGGGCAGGCGGGACTGCTTTCGGCAGCCCTGCTGCTCGGCGGGTTGCGCGCCGTGCCCTCCCGTCCATGGCTCGGCGGTGCCTTGCTGGGGCTGCTGACGCTCAAGCCGCAATTCGGCCTGCTGGTGCCAGTGGCGCTTGTCGCGGCCGGGCAATGGCGCGTTATCGCGGCCGCGTGCCTCACCGCCGGGGCGCTCGTGCTGGCGGCGGGGTGCGTGTTCGGCTGGCAAGTCTGGGCGGCTTGGGGAGGGTCGCTGCCGGCGGATGCGACGCTGGTGCTGCGCAACCGCGACGGCGTGGCCCAGCTCATGCCCACCGTGTCGGCCGGGCTGTACCAGCTAGGGGTTGCGGACGGCCCAGCCCAGCTGGCGCAGCTCGCCTCGGCGGCCCTGGCCGCCTGCATGACTTGGCGCGCCTTCCGCTCCGGCGTCACGCCCGGGGCGGTGGCCGTGCTGGCCATGGCCACGTTCCTCGCTACGCCGTACGCCTACATCTATGACCTGCCGATCGTCACCGGCGCTCTCGTCATGCTTCTGCCAGGCTGCCTGACGGAGGCTTTGCTGGCCGGGCTCGTCGCCACCGTCCCGCTCATGATGCTGCGTGTCGCGCTGCCTTTGGCCGAGCCGTTGCTGCTGGCCGCGATACTTGTCCTGCACCGCCGTTCCAGCGGCGCTGGAAACTACAGATCTAAGCCGCCCGGATATCCAGCAGGAAGCTTCCCACCTGGTGCTTGAGCGTTCCGACATGCCGGCCCAGTTCCTCGGCCGCGTTCAGCACCTGGGAGGCAGCGGCACCGCTTCCCTCCGACTGCATGCTCAACGTGTCAACGAAATCAGCTGCCTTGCGCGTCGCCTCCGGGTTCCCGCTGAGGTTGTCGATGAGCTTGCCGACGAGGATGCTTTGCTGCTCCACCTCGCTGGCAGTCAGGCTGGAGATGTCGCTGGTCCTGCCGATGACCTGCACCACGCCTGCGATGGCCCGCACCGCCTCGTCCGACGCGGACTGTATCCGGCGCATGTGCCCGCCGATCTCCTCCGTCGCCAGCTTGGTCTGCAGCGCCAGGCCTTTCACCTCCCCGGCAACCACGGCGAAGCCGCGGCCGGCCGGCCCGGCCCGGGCGGCCTCGATGGTCGCGTTCAACGCCAGCAGCTTGGTCTTGGCGGCGACCGCGTCGATCAAGGAAACGATGTCGCCCACGGCCTTGGCGCTGCTGGCGAGCGCCCCGACGATGCTCGTCATGCGCCTGGCATCCCTGCTGGCGACGCCAGCGATCTCCGCCGTCTCCTCCGCCTGGTGCCGAATGGCGCCGATGGAGTCTGAAAGCTGCCTTATCTGCTCGATGATCCTGGTGACGACGATGCCACGCTCCCTCACGATGTTGCGGGCAACCTTGGTGTGATTCGCGATGGCGACAGCGCCGTTGTTCAGGCTGGTGGCGGTCTGCTGCAGCTGGTCGGCTGCGCCATCGATCGTCGTGGAGAAGCCATCCACCCAGCCTTCGAACGAACGGGCCAGACCGGCCAGGCGTTCCACCCGCTCCCTGTCGAGAACGGCTGCGCCGGCCTGCTCACGCGCCAGCCGCTGCTCCTCCACCATGGCGTGACGGAAAATCACCAGCGCCGCCGCCATGTCCCCGATCTCGTCGCTTCGCCCGGCGCCTGGCAGATGGACGGCAAGATCCCCCGAGGACATGCTCCGCACGGCCGCCGTCACCAGCAGGAGCGGGCGCATCAGCCGGTGGAAAAGCAGGATGAAGCTGCCGGCCACTGCCACGAGCGCCACGGCCAAGCCGAGCAGGATGAGCTGGCGCGTCCGCTCGCCGGCCAGTGCGCTCGCCTTAGCCTGCAGGTTGGACGCGTTGATGAACGACGCGATCAGCTCCGTGCAGTCGCCCCGCAAATCCAGCGCGGGTTTTTCCATGCTGCCGCGCAGCAGCGCCTTGGCGGCGATGCCGTCCGCCTGCCGGCTGTACTCGGCGCTCAAGCCGACATACAGCGTCCATGCCGCGTCGATCCGGAACAGCAGGCGCTGGCCGTAAGGCGTGGTGACGAGCGGCGGCAACACCGCCATCTCGGCCCCCATGTCTCGCAGCAGATGCTGGTCCGTCGCTTCCAGGCTTTCCCGGCCGGCCGGGTCGGCCCCCAGCATCATGGTCTGGTTGCTCCGCAAGCGCTCGAACATGCGGGCGAAGTGCTCGGCTGCCGTGATGCCGGGCAGCAGCTCCCGCCGCAGGCCGATGCTGGCGCCGTCAAGCAGGCGGAGTTGCTGGAACGCCAGTGTTCCAAGCCCGGCGGTGCAGGCGACCACGACCACCATGGCGATTGTCAGGAGTCCGCGTATCCCAACCGTCCGGCGCCAGCGTTGCATGGCTGCAGTCTGCCCTGGCTTGGTTGCTGTGGAATTAAAGCGCTGCCTCGGCCGCCGCTGCCAAGGCGAACAGCGCCGCATCGCCCATCGCCGGGCCTACCAGCATCAGCCCGGCGGGCGGCTCGCCGGGGCGGTGGCAGGGCAGGCTGATGGCGCACTGGTCAAGGAAGTTGGCCAGGCCCGTGTTCCGGAGCATCAAAGCGTTGGCATCGTTGTAAGCGGAGTCGTCTGACTCCAACGCGGCGATCAGCGGCGGCGCTATGGGCACGGTAGGCATCACGATGGCGTCATAAGGCGCAGCGGCCAGCGCCATCTCCGCCCCGATCGCACGCCGCGCCGCCACAGCGTCCAGGTAGTCTTCGGCCGGCACGCCCGCCCCGCCCTCGATGCGCTTGCGCACGCGCGGGTCGTAGCGCGCCGCACTCCGGGCCAGCAGCGGGCGATGCCAGGCATAGGCCTCGCAGGCCGCCATGCCGGTGCGGCTTGTAGCAGCGCTGATGCGGGCGAAGGCGGCGAAGTGGACCCGCTCGATGCGGGCGCCGGCGGCGGAAAGGGCGGCCAGCGCCCGGTCGAACGCCGCGGCCGTGGAGGCGTCCATCGCGTCGGTGACCTTCGTGTCCGGCAACGCCAGCCTCGCGCCAGCGAGCGGCCGGGCCGTTGGGGCACCGGGCGGCTCCCCAGCCAGCACGGCATCCAGGATGGCGCAGCACGCCACGCTGTTGGCCAGCGGCCCCACCGAATCCAGGCTGGGCGCCAACGGCAGCACGCCCGCCAGCGGCACCCGCCGCGCCGTCGGCTTGTAGCCCACCACCCCGCACAGCGCCGCCGGGATGCGGCAGGAGCCGCCGGTATCGGTGCCCAGGCCAGCGAACGCCATGCCGTCCGCCACCGACACGGCGGCGCCCGACGAGCTGCCGCCCGGGATCCGCCGGGCCGCACGGTCCCATGGCGCGGCGGGCGTGCCGTGATGCGGGTTCAATCCCAGGCCGGAGAACGCGAACTCCGTCATGTTGGTGCGGCCGACCGGCACGAATCCGGCGGCCAGCATCCGCGCCACCACGGGAGCGTGCGCCCGGGCCGGCGGCGCATCGGCCAGCACCGCGGACCCGGCGGCGGTCACCTCGCCGGCCACGTCGAACAGGTCCTTCAGGCTGACCGGGATGCCCGCGAACGGCCCGGCGGCGCGGCCGTGCCGGCGCAGCAGGTCCGTGGCGTCCGCCTGGTCCCGCGCCGCCGACGCCTGCACCGCGATGAAGACGCGCGCGCCCTCGCCGCCGGGGTCGGCGATCCGCGCCAGGCAATCCTCCACCAGGGCGCGGCTGGTGGTGCGGCCGGAGTCCAGGGCGGCGGTCAGGTCGAGCAGGGTTCGCATGGGCCGACCGTGCCGCCCCGTTGACCGGCGCACAACCCCGGGCGAGGCTGCCCCATGCAAAGCCCCATGCCGGCCCCCATCCTGCTGACCGGCGCATCCGGGGCGCTCGGACGCCACTTGGCCCGCCGGCTGGCGGAGGCAGGGTACGCGCTGCGGCTGACGGACGCGGCGCCCTTTCCGGACACCGTGCCGCCGGGTGCGGAGTTCACCGTGGCGGATCTGTTGGACGGCCCTGCCATCGCCGCGCTGGCGCAGGGGTGCCGCACGCTGCTGCACTTCGGCGCCGTCTCGGTCGAGCAGCCGTTCGAGACCGTGCTGGGGCCGAACATCACCGGCGTCCACAACGCCTACGAGGCGGCCCGGCTGGCGGGGGCGCGGATGGTGTTCGCCTCCTCCAACCACGCGATCGGCTTCCATCCCCGCAGCGAGGCGCTCGACGCCGGATGCACGCTGCGGCCGGATGGATTTTACGGCCTGTCCAAAGCCTACGGCGAGCTGATGGGCGGGCTTTATTGGGAAAAGCACGCCGTCGAGAGCGTGTCCGTGCGGATCGGTTCGTGCTTCCCGGAGCCGGTGGACGAGCGGATGCTGTCCACCTGGCTGTCCTACGACGACCTGGCCCGGCTGATGGTCCGCTGCATCGAGGCGGAGCGGACCGGCTGCTGCATCGTGTGGGGGAACTCCGCCAACAGCCGCACCTGGTGGCGCGACGACGCGCGGGCGGAGCTGGACTGGGCGCCGCAGGACACCGCCGACATCTTCGCCGGCGCGGTGGCGGGCAAGGTCAGCGCGGACCCGGCGGTGGAGCTGAACCAAGGCGGCGCCTACTGCGCCATCGGCGCCACCCGGGCGCGCTGAGGTGGCGAGTGACCTGATCGACGTGCGCGCCCTGATCGCGCGCTATTCCAATGACGAGCACGTCTCGCGCGCCGACGCCTACTTCTCGTCCATGCCCGACAACCCGGAGCTGCTGCGCAAACCGTTCTTCGGCCTGCGCGACACGCCGCCCAACATGGTTGGCATCGGCGAGGTGCTGGCCCGGCTGCAGCTGTTCCCCGGCGCCGTCGTGCTGGATTTCGGCGCCGGCACCGGTTGGCTGTCCAAGGCGCTGGCCTTCCTGGGATGCCGCCCGATTGCCGTGGACGTGTCCGCCGCGGCGCTGGCCATCGGCCGCCGGGCCTTCGAGGCAGACCCGGTGGCGGCCGGCATGGCCATCGACTGGCGGGTTTTCGACGGCCGGGCGCTGCCGCTTGAGGATGGCAGCATCGACCGCATCGTCTGCTACGACTCGTTCCATCACGTGGCGGACCAGGCGGGCGCCCTGGCCGAGTTCCACCGCGTGCTGCGCCCCGGCGGCCTGGCCGCGTTCCACGAGCCGGGGCCGCAGCACTCCCATAGCCCCGTGTCCCAGTTCGAGATGCGCCACCACGACGTGATCGAGAACGACATCGTGCTGGAGGACATCTGGCGGCAGGCGGAGCGGATCGGCTTCAGCAACCTCCTGGTCGCTCCGGCCACGCCGTTCACCGCCTCGCTGACGCTGGGCAGCTACAACCGCATCCTGGCCGGCCGCGCCAGTCCGACGGACACCGCGGCGGTGATGGCGATGGTGGTGCAGGGCGGGGCCAACCTGCGTATCTTCTCGTTCGCCAAGGGCGAGCCGGTGCTGGACAGCCGCCACGGCCAAGGACTCGCCGGCACGTTCGACGTGGTTCTGACCGAGACTGCCGGGCCTGTGCTGCGCGGCCATGCCCGGGTGACCAACACGGGCCATGTCCGTTGGCGCGCTTCGGTGAGCGAGGCCGGCGGCGTGTTCCTGGGCGTCAAGCTGCGGGACGCCGGGCGCTCGCCGGACCATGGCAGGGTATGGCTGTCGGACGGCGGCGTGGCACCCGGGGAGACCGTGGAGGTGGCGTTCACGCTGCCTGCGCCGCACGTCCGGCCATGCGAGCTGGTGTTCGACCTGGTGTCCGAGCTGGTGGTCTGGTTCGAGACGGTGGGCAGCACGCCCGTGGTGATCGCGCTGGAGGCGTAGGCGGGTGTCGAGAGTCATCGCAAACAGGCTGCCGGCCTGACGGCTGCGGGTCCAGCCCCTACTCAGGCTTCAGCATTTCGAACCCGGCTCGCGGTCTCCACCCAACGTGATTGCGTTCCAAGGTCGAAAAAAGGCTGACGATCCCTAATTTGTTACTCACCCGTCAAGGATAGACTCATGCCCAAGTTCATCGACGCGGCGATCGGCAAGATCGAGGCCGCGGAAAGCCTGGACCAACCTTCCTACGCGCTCGGCAAGGCCATCTCCCGCACCGGCCAGCTTGCCGGCAAGCCGAGCAAAACGCTCGCCAACACCCTGCACGGCCGCCAGCTGGGCCACCCGGTGCACCCGCTCGCGGTGGCGATCCCGATCGGGATGTGGACGCTGGCCGTGGGGCTGGACGTGCTCGCGGGCATCGGGCTGCTGCGGGACCGCGCCGCGCCGCGGGCGGCCGACCTGGCGCTGAAGGCGGGCACGGCCGGCGCCATCCTGTCCATCGCCACGGGGATGGCAGACTGGAACCAGTTGAACGGCCGCGACCGCCGGGTCGGCCTGGTGCACGGGACGATCAACACGGCCGCGGTCGGGCTCAACATCGCCTCCATCGTGCTGCGCGGGCGCGGGCGGCTTTCGACGGGGCGTTGGCTCAGCGGCGGCGCCTTCGTGTTCACCGGCTTGAGCAGCTACCTGGGCGCTCACCTGATCTACCGGCGCAAGATCGCCGTGGACCATGCCGACCGCAGCCCGGAGCCGCGCGACTACAAGGCGGTCGTTGCGTTCGCGGACTTGCAGGACAACGTGCCGCACCGCGCCGCCGTGTGGGACGAGGTGACGAAGAAGGAGATCGGCATCGCGCTCGTGCGCCAAGGCGGGCGGGTCCATGCGATGGGCGCGCGCTGCGCCCATGCCGGCGGCCCGCTCGACCAGGGCTGGGTGTTCGAGGGCACGCTCGTCTGCCCCTGGCACGGCTCCCGCTACGACCTCGAAACCGGCCAGACGGTCTCCGGCCCGGCGACCTGTCCGCAGCCCCGCTACCATGCGCGCGTGGTCGATGGGATGGTGGAGGTCAAGCGCGAGCAGGAGCCTGGCGACCACGTCGTCACCTCCGACTCGCTTGCCGAACTGTCTGCGGAAACCCTCGGCAAGACCGCCGAGGACGTTGACGCCGCACCCTACCCCAAGGCGCAGGACGTGCTGTTCGAGCACCATCAGATGATCCGCCGGCTGTTCGAGCGCACCATGGCCTTGCCTGGCGACAACCCGCAGCGGCACGAGCTGATGCGCACGCTCGCCTCCGAACTCGACATCCACGAGGTCATCGAGGACGCGATCTTCTATCCGGCGGTGCAGGCGGTCAGCGAGGATACCGAGGTCGCCTACGCCGAGCACGGCGTGCTGGCGGACATGGTGGGGGCGATCCTGAAGCACCCCACGACGAGCCCGGAGTTCGAGGAGCACCTGCGGGCGTTGCAGGCGGCCTTCCTGCACCATTCCGGGTCGGAGGAGCGGTCGATGTTCAAGGAAGCCGAGCGTTTGACCGACCGGCGGCTGCGCGAGCTTGGGCACCAGCTGGAGTCCATGCTCGACAACGAGCGCACCTCACGCTTCCGGCACGCGTTCCGTGAACTCAAGATCAGCCTGCTCGAGGGGATCTAGCCTGGCCATGGCCCCTGGGTGCGGCGCACGCAGCCGGGGGCCGGCGTCGAACAGCTTGTCGCGATAAGCGCCAGGCGCGTAAGCCGTCTTGTAGACGCCCCGCGCCTGCAGTTCCGGCACCAGCAGGTCCACGACGGCTTCCCAGCACTCCGGCGCGACGGTGCGGGAGAGGTTGAAGCCGTCCACGTCGGTTTCCGCCATCCAGTCCTGCAGCGCGTCCGCCACCTCGGCCGCGCTTCCCACGATCGGCGGCTGGCGGCTGCCCAGCACGAAGCGGTCCGCCATCATGCGCTTGGTCCAGCCGGGGCCGAACTGCCGGGTCATCGCCTCCACGTTGGAGCGGATGGCTTCGCCGGGCGCCGCATCGACTGGTTCGTCCCAGCCATACTGCGCGAAGTCGATCCCGAGCGAGGCGCTCGCGTGGGCCATCGCACCCGCCACGCTGGCATGGGCGCGGTATTCGGCGAGCAGCGACCGGGCCTCCGCCGTGGTGCGCCCGACCACCAGAGTGGCGCCCACGAAGACCAGCAGGGTCCGCGGCGCGGCGCGGGCCCGCAGATCGGCGACGATCCGCGCCACGCCGCTCTTGCTGCCGCCGTTGACGAACACGCATTCCGCATGGCGGCCGGCGAAGGCACGGCCTCGGTCGCTGCTTCCCGCCTGGTAGAGCACGGGGGTGCGCTGCGGCGTCGGCGCCACCAGGGCCATCGCGTCCAGGTGGTAGTGCCTGCCCACGTGGCGCACCCGGCGCACCGATGCGGGGTCGGTGAAGCGGCCAGGCTCGCGGCGGACTGCGCCGTCGTCCCAGCTGCGCTCCCACAGGGCGTACACGACCTGCATGAACTCGTCGGCCTGGTCGTAGCGGTCGTCGTGCGCCCTCTGGCCGGGGAAGCCCATCGCGCGGGCGGCGCTGTCCAGGTAGCCGGTCACGATGTTCCAGCCGATCCGCCCTTCCGTCAGCTGGTCCAGCGTGGACATGCGGCGGGCGAAGGGAAACGGCTGTTCATAGGCCAGGTTCACCGTGATGCCGAAGCCGAGGTGCTGCGTCACTGCCGCCATGGCGGGGACGAGCAAGGCGGGGTCCAGCAAGGGAACCTGCACCGCCTCGCGTACCGCCGCCTCCGGGCTGCCGCCGTGCACGTCGTACACGCCCAGCACGTCAGCGAGGAACAGTCCATCGAACAGGCCGCGCTCCAGCATGCACGCTAGCCGTGTCCAATGGCCTAACGTGCCGTACTCCGCCGAGCGGTCGCGCGGATGGGTCCACAATCCCTGCTGGATGTGCCCGGCGCACGCCATGTCGAAGGCGTTGAGCCGGATTTCCCGTGTCATTCCGCGTGCCGCACGCCTGCCCATTCCCGCCAGAGCAGGATCAGCGCCGCCATGATGGCTGGCCCGACGAACAGGCCGATCAGCCCCCAAACCTCCACCCCGCCCAGGATGCCGAGCAAGACCCAGAGGAAGGGCAGCTTTGTGGCGCCGCCGATCAGCACCGGGCGGATGAAGTGGTCGGCCGTGAAGGTGACCGCGATGCCGAAGCAGAATACCCCGATGCCCCAGGCCAGAGTTCCCTGCGACACGAGAATGAGCGACGCGACGCCGAACACCAGCGGCGCGGCGAACGGAATCATGGCGGCAACGGCGGTCAGCGCGCCGAAGATGGACGCATGCGGCACCCCGGCCACCGCGTAGGTGATCCCAAGCAGCAGGCCCTCGCCCAGGCCCACCAGCACCAAGCCATCGACGGTGCCGTGGATGGAGGCGACGATCTGGCGGCCGACCCGCTCGCCGCTGGGTCCGAAGGTGCGCGCGGCGGCCCGACGCAGCTGAGCGGTCACCTCGTGGCCATTCTGGAACAGCAGGAACAAGGTCACCAGGGTAAACGCGAACAACGTCAGCCGCCGTGCCACCTGCCGTCCGATCACCTCGCTCATGTTGCTGACCCGGCCGTGGCTTGCCCGCTCCACCAGCTTTTTGGCGCTGCCCGGGTCGGCCAGGTTTTGCCGCCACCACTCGTCCACCTGCGCTCGGCCGAATGGCAGCCTGTGCAGCACCTCGGGCTCGGCAATTCCGTTGGCGCCTGCGTTGCGGAACCAGTCCTCCAGGGCATGGAACTCCCGCCCAACCTGCACGCCGACAAGGATGACCGGGACGATGAACACCAGGGCGACGGATAGGGTAAAGATGGCCGGCCACATCAGGTTGTGCCGGTCAGCACCGAACCGCCCCACCGTACGGCAGTAGAACGGCCAAAGCGCGACGGCAAAGATGGCGGCCCAGACGAGGGCGCTCAGGAACGTGCCCAGCGTGTAAAGCCCGAGCAGCAGCAAACCCATCGACAGCACGCCGATGGCGACCTGCTGCGGGCGGGTGCCGGTGCGGGAAGGGAGTGTGGCCGGGACGTCCATCACGCTGCCTTTCGTTTGGTGGCGCGGGCTGCGTTCCGTGCCGCCGTCATGCTACTCGGCTGCAGCCGCGCCGGCCACAGTCCGGGCGGCGCGTTGCGGATAGGCGAAGGTGAGCGCCAGCCCGGTGAACAGGAAGCCACCCACGAGGTTGCCGAGCGTGACCGGGATTTGGTTCCACAGCAGCCAATCCCCGATGGCGGCCTTTGCGCCGAGCATGAGGCCGAGCGGGAACAGGCTCATGTTGACGACCGTGTGCTCGAAACCCTGTGCGAAGAACAGCAGGATCGGCAGCCAGCAGCCCAGCACCTTGCCTGCGACGGAACTGGAGGACATTCCCATGGTCACGCCCAGGCAGACCAGCCAGTTGCACAGCACCGCTTTGGTGAACACGGTCAGCATCCCGGCGCCGCCCAGCGCGGCGTAGCCCACGGTGCGCAACTCGACGGCGGCGCGCAGCCGGTCCCCGATGACGCCGCCCGTGTTCGTGCCGGCGCTGCTGAGCACGACGTAGGCCAGCACGGCATAGGCCAGCGCCCCGGCGAAGTTGCCGACGAACGTCCACAGCCAGTTGGCCAGCATCTGGCCCGTGGTGGCGCGGCCGGCCATGACGGCCATCGGAAGCAGGGCGAAGCTGCCGGTGATGAGGTCGAGCCCGAGCACGACGATCATGGCGAAGCCGACCGGGAAGATGAGCGCGCCCACGAGCGGCACGCCGGTTTGCGCCAGGGCAAGGAAGGCGAGGGTGGTGGCGACTCCGAGCAGCGCGCCGGAAAGGGCGCTGCGGGCCAACAGCTCGGAGACGGGCAGGAACGCCTTGGATGCCCCGGCCTCGATCATGCTGGCAACGATTTGAGCAGGTCTTACGGCGTCGGCCATCGGCATGGCTCCATAACGGAAGGTGCGACGCCCTCCACCAACCGGGGATAAGCAATCGCAGTGCCAGCACATGGAAACCGGTCGTTGGGAACGCCTGGCCGCAGTCACATCCCCTCAGGTTGAAGTGTTGCTGCGCAGCATGGGTGATCAAAAAGATGTTGCACAACGGCCACGATCGCGCCCAATCGTCGTTTTGGCCGTGTTGGAGCTTCCCAGAGCAAAATCTGTGTAGTGGTATACTGCCCGTCCGCCTAAGAGAAGTGACAGCGCTGTGAACAGGCCAGAGCCTGAGTGCGGCAGGGTGAGAAAACGGGAGTACGCATCGATGAAGGACTTTGGATTGCGTTGGGCTTGGCGGCCAACTGCCGCGGCGACGCTGGCGTTGGCTTTGGCCGTGCCGGTCGCCCACGCGCAGCAAAACCAGATCAACAACGGCGTCAGCATCGGCCCCAGCGAGGCTCTGTCGCCACCGACTGCTACGCCGCCGCCGCCGCCGCAGCATTTGCTGTCATTCCTGGACGGCTATCGCGCCGATTTGGCGAGAGTGGGCATCACCCTCCAGCTCGACTGGATTTCCGAGGACGTGGGCAATCCATACGGCGGCCTCAAGCAGGGCTTCGACTATGCCGGTCAGGTTGGCTTCGAGGCGGACATCGACTGGAACAAGCTAGCCGGCGTGAGGGGATTTTCGACCCACGTGGTGTTGGTCAACCGTGAAGGCAGCAACCTGGGCAGCCAACTTGGTGACAACCTGAACCAGGTGCAGGAGATTTACGGCGCTGGCGGCGACACCGTGGTCCATTTGGTTTACGCCTACGCTGAAGAAACCCTGTTCAACGGCCGTTTGGACGTTATCGTCGGTCGAGAGCCGGTGGACAACGATTTCGCCGCCTCGCCCATCTATTGCAACTTCATGAGCAACACGATCTGCGGAAACCCACGAGCGTTGGTGGTGAGCGACATCGGGATGAGCTCATATCCTGATGGCGTCTGGGGCACGCGCGCACGTCTCCGTCCGACTGCCGACACCTATATCCAAGCCGGCGTGTACGAGGTGAACCAAGGCCTGTACGGCAACGCGAACTTCCGCTCCGGCTTCAAGTTCGACGACTCTCAGGACAGCGGCGTCATCTTCCCGGTCGAGTTCGCCTACGAGCCGACAATCGGTAGCCAAGCAATGCCAGGCCACTACAAGCTCGGTTTCGCTTATGACACGTCGATCTACCCGCAATTCCTGTCCACGGCCTATGCGGTCCAGACCGGCAACACCAACACGGGCACCAAGACGAATTTCTGGGCGTTGTTCGACCAAATGGTTGTCCGCAATGGGCCCGGCCAGTTGGACGGCGTCGTCGTGTTCGGCGGCTATGCCCACGAAGATCCCTCGCTATCCAACTACGACAACCAGGCCTTCGTTGGCGTCATCGACAACGCTTTCTGGGCTGCGCGGCCACAAGATTCAATCGGCCTGCTGTTCAGCTACGGCACAATCAGCGGCAACCTCGCCCGGCAGCAGGAGCTTGACATCCAGCTCGGACAGCCGATCGCCGGCGCCGCGACCGGAGTGCAAAACCACGAGGAGGTTGTGGAAGCGCACTATGACATCCACGTTTACAACGGCGTGGATTTCCAGCCGACCTTCCAATATTATCTGAGGCCGAATGCCCAGGCCAACATCAAGGACGCCGCCATTTTCGGGTTCAAGACACACGTGAGCTTCTAGGCTAATACTGGCGCGGCAGGAGGGATCAATGTTTCTCCTGCCGCTCTGGATCGACCGGCTAGCCTGCATGCCTCGGATGCACCGGGGAGAGGGTGTATAAGTTGCCATCTTTCGTCATGTTAGGGGTGAGGTCCGGATTGAGGGCGTGCAACGTTCCGTCTGATGCCAACTCGTAGCGGCCTATGTCCTCCGGCAGAGGGTCTTTAAGGATAATGATTGTCAGCGGGCGGCCGTTGAATACCCGCTGGCTGCGTTCCCAGGTTCCGCCCCACTGCCGATCGGCTCCGGAAGGCGCGAATGGATCGACTTCCGTCGTAGTGAGACGATAGTCTCCTGATTGCGCCCCTGCAGCGCCGTCGAGCACTAGATCCACATCTTTGCCAAAGTTCACGTTGCGCCCCGGCGTATGCCCCTGCCATTCGCCAAAGACTGGGCCGCTCGGTTGCGCGCATCCCGCAAGCCCCAGCAGGACCATCATGGCCGCCGGCGTCATCCTGAAAATCATGTCTTCGCTCCTTCGCTAGGCTCGTCGCCCGTGGCATGGCGTGGCCGGAACATATGCATCGAGTGAGGCACCGTCTCGAACGGGTGGCTGCGCTCTTTGATCCCCACCACCGTACGCGGCGTACGCCACATCCGCAACGCCGTGAAACCTGCCAGGGCGAGCAGCAAGCCTCCCATGAACAGGAACAGGTACCGCGCGCCGTAGTGCATGGCAGCCGCAGCGAGTGGCGGGCCGATGATGGTTCCCGTGCCATAGATGATCAGCAATTCGCTCGCCACTTTCGAGAAGGACCGTTCCCGCACCCGGTCGTTCGTGATCGCGACGCAGACGCCATAGACCGGGTACTGGAAGAAGCCGAACGCTCCGACGGCCAGGAGCACGCCATACGGCGGCAAGTTCGGCCGCTGCACGATGACGGCGCAGCACAGCGCGCTCAGGCACGTGAGTGCGATGATGACGACCCGGCGGTCCATGTGGTCGGACAGCGCCCCTGCCGGGTAATATGCCAGCGCACCGCCCACGAGCGCCGCGGCCAGCAGGGAGGCGACCTGGTGCGTTGAAAGCCCCATCGACAGCCCGTAAGCCGGGAGCAACCCGCCGAGTGCGCCGCTGACTACGCCGATCGTGAAGCAGCCGAACACCCCGGTGGGCGAAACCCGGTACAACGCCCGGAGCTGGATCGAATAGGGCTTGATCGGCTTGGGCGTCGGCGCGCGGGTCAGCGTCACGGGGACGACCGACAGCACGATGAACACGCCCATCAGCGTGAACGGCAGGGTTTGCTCCGGATCGAGGAAAGCCAGGCTGAGCGTGCCGGCAAGCGAGGCCAGCAGCGTCACGGTCATGTAGGCGGCGAAAATCCCGCCCCGCTGCTCGGTGCCGCTGCGCTCGTTCAGCCAGCTTTCGATCACCATCGACAACCCGCCGAAGCAGAACCCGATGATCACGCGCAGCACGATCCAAGCCGTCTCGTCGTTCAGCGGCAGCAGCAGCAGCGACGTGGCGCCGCTCACCGCAGCCAGCCCGGCAAAGCTGCGCACGTGACCCACCGAGCTGACCAGCCGCCCGATCACCAAGCATGCCAGCACGAAGCCGAACGACCAGCCGGACGAGAGCAGCCCGACCTGCTGCATGCTCGACCCTTCCATCTGACGGCGGATCGGCAGCAGCACGCCCTGCAGGTTGGTTCCCGCCGTCAGCAGCAGCACGCTGGCCAGCAGCCCAAGGATGGAGGCGAACCGGGATTGCTCAGGTCGCGCGCGGGCAGCGGGGGGAGGCTGCGCCTGCATCAGGCAATCATCGGCTGGATGGCTGCACGGCGGCTGCCTCGGGCGCCTCGCCGAGCGCGACCCGGGCTGCTGCCTGCGTCGGCCGACCTTTCTCCAATGCCATCCAAAACTCCTCGTTTCTCTGCCGATTCTGGCACAAGCCACCTAGCTTGGCCGTCACCGTGACCAGGCTGCACCTCGGGCGCATCATCCGGCACTGCACGGGCCAGGGCGTCACCGGACATATCGCTGTCAGCCGCCGATTTATCAGCGTCCAGCAGTATCGTGACAGCTATGCGGCGCTCATGCAGCTATCTGCTACGCTTAAGAACAGTTCCGCTCGCAGGCCACGGCAGAAGCCATCTGGTCAAGGCGCCGAGGCGGCCGACTTCTCCAGATGGCCCTGGGCACTGGCGAACTCCCTCCCCAGGCGTCCTGACTGGCACAACGGGGCCGCCACGTCCTCCAGGGCGCAACGCTGACAGTTGATCCCGAGCCAAGCCTGTATCAGTCCGCCCCCCACCATCAACACGCCCCCGAGCACGTAGCCATAGAACAGCGATTGGCGGGAGCCGCTCTCGATCAGCCGGCCGAAGATCGCCGGGCCGCCCACCCCGCCGATCGCCGTGCCGAACGCGTAGAAGATGGCGATCGCGGTCGCGCGAACCTCGAGCGGGAAGACCTCGGCCACGGTGAGGTAGGCCGAACTGGCGGCGGCCGACGCGAAGAAGAAGATGAGGGTCCAGGCTGCCGTCTGCTGCACGGCGTCCAGCACGCCAAGGGAGAACAGCCAGCCAGTGACGATGAGCAGCACGCCCGCGGCCACGTAGGTCGTGGTGATCATGACCTTGCGGCCGATGCTGTCGAACAGCGGCCCCAGGATCAGCGGGCCGGCGAAGTTGCCGGCGGCGAACGGCAGGATGAACCAGCCCACCTTGCCGGACGGGATATGGTAGAACTGCGTCAGGATCATCGCATAGGTAAAGAAGATCGCGTTGTAGCAGAACGCCTGCGCCGTCATCAGCGCCACGCCGACAATCGTGCGCCGCTGGTATTGCGTGAACAGCGATTTCACCCCGGCGCTGAACCAGCGGTCGGTGTCGCCGTGCAGCCATATGCTGCGGTCCGGGGGGGCGGGCAACGGGCCGCAGGTCGCGGACACGGTGCGTTCGATCCCAGCCATGACGCGTTCGGCGGCTTCGGGCTGGCCATGGGTCATCAGCCAGCGGGGGCTTTCGGGAATCCAACGGCGCATCAGGAGCGTCACGAAACCGATCGTTCCCCCGATGACGAACGCCAGGCGCCAGCCATAGGCGGGCAGCATGACCGCTGGGTCCAGCACGACCAAGGCACCGCCAGCGCCGAGGGCGGCGCCGATCCAGAAGCTGCCGTTGATGAGCAGGTCGATGTAGCCCCGGCGGCGGGCTGGGATCAATTCCTGGATCGTGGCGTTGACGGCCGAATACTCGCCGCCGATGCCGGCGCCGGTGATGGCGCGGAACAGGGCGAAGGTCCAGAAATTCCATGCGAAGCCGCTGGCGATGGTCGCGAGCAGGTAGATGAGCACCGTGATGGTGAACATCTTCTTACGCCCGACCCGGTCGGTGAGCCAGCCGAAGAACAGCGCGCCGCACACCGTGCCGATAAGGTAGCAGCTCGCGGCATAGCCGATCTGCGAGCTGGTGAGCGCCATGCCGCTCTCCCGGATCGCGCCGGACAGCGAGCCGACCAAGGTGACCTCAAGCCCGTCCAGAATCCAGGTGACGCCGAGGGCGCAGACGACGAGCCAGTGGAACCGCGACCATGGCAGGCGGTCCAGACGGGCCGGGATGTTCGTTTGGAACACCGTTTTTATTGACGTTTCCATCATAGATTAACTATAGGGAGGCGGCTGGGTTTCACCAAATGCGGCGAGACCGCGCCGCCTACGCCTCCTTCTGTACATTCCAGAATAAAGGCAAGCCTTTCAGCACGCCACTGAGCGTTTTGCGCGTCGCTGTCGGCTGATAGTACTCACCCGACGGCAGGTAAGGCACGTCGGCGAAGGCCTGCTCCTGGATTTGCGCCGCTGTTGCTTGCTGGGCGGCCAGGTCAGGCGCTTGGAACCATTGGTCCCGCAGCGCCTCCAGCCGCGGCGCGGCGGGCCAGCCGAACCATCCCGCCTCCCCGTTGCCGCGCAGGCCGAGATGAGTGGCAGGCGTGAACTGGTCGATTCCGAAGAAGCTGGTGAAGAACACGCTCCAGCCGCCCTGCTCGACCGGCGCCTTGCTGGCCCGGCGCTGGATGACGCTGCCCCAATCGGTACTCTGCACATCGACGTGGATGCCGGCCTGCTTGAGCATATCCGCGCCGACCTCGCCCAGGGCCTGCAGCGCGGGCAGGTCGGCGGCGACCATCACCACGGCCCGCTCGCCGTTGTAGCCGGCCGCCGCCAGCTCCGCCTTGACGCCGGGCCATGTCTCGGCCCTGCAGCGCCGCCACCCCGGCGCGGTTGGCGAGCGGGGACCTGGCGAGGAAGAAGCCCACGTTGCCGTTCCACAGCGGCCGGGCCCGTTCCGGCCACCCCCTGCACGAAGTCCGCCCGGCTGACCGCGCCCAGCAGCGCCCGGCGCACGCCCGGGTTGTCGAACGGCGGGTGCAGGTGGTTGGACCGCAGCATGGACGGCAGCCCGGTCGGGTCCAGCGGGGTCACGTCCAGGCGCATGCTGGGCACCAAGTCCAGCGACGGCTCCTGCCACCAATCCACCTGGCCCTGGCGCAGCGCGGAGGCGGCGGTGCTCGCGTCCGGGATCACGGTCCACTCGATGCGGTCGAGCTGGGCGACCTTCGGCCCGGCGGTCCAGTCCGGCACGCCGTCCGGCCGCGGCACGTAGCCCTCGAAGCGGCTGTAGACGGTGAGCGCGCCCGGCACCCGCTCGGCGGCCACGTAGCGGAACGGGCCGCTGCCGACCATCTCGGTGACGGCGGTGTAGGCGTCGGTGCTGGCCAGCCGCTCCGGCATCATCGGGCACATGCTGCCGCCGACCTTGCCCAGCGCGTTCGGCAGCAGCGGGAAGGGGCGGCTGAGGCGGAACACGATGGTCCTGTCATCGGGCGCGGAAAGCTCGTCGGTGGCGGCCAGCAGCGCCTGCCCGAACGTGTCCCGCACGCCCCAGCGCCTGATGCTGGCCACGCAGTCCCGCGCGAGCACGGGGGTGTTGTCGTGGAAGCGCAGGCTGAGTCGCCAGGTCTTGCCGTCCGGCTCGGTGGTGAAGCCGTCCACCATCTGCGGCTGCGCGGCGTAGGCGCTGTCCTGGCCGAACAGGGTGTCCAAGACGGCGAAGCCGTGGTTACGAGTGATGTAGGCGCTGGTCATCACCGGGTCGAGCAGGGGGACGCCGATCTGGGGGATGAAGCGGAGGGTGCGGGCGGTTTGGGAATGGGCGATGT
>CAXTPP010000060.1:0-20067 GCA_964246185.1 uncultured Acetobacteraceae bacterium | reverse complement strand
CCGAAGCTGGAATTCGTGCTGCGCGACGCGATCGGGCGGGACTGGCAATGCGGCACGTTGCAGGTGGACTTCTTCCTGCCAGAGCGGTTGGACGCCATCTACGTCGCCGACGACAGCAGCCGGCAATACCCTGTCATGCTGCACCGTGCCATCCTCGGCAGCTTCGAACGGTTCCTGGGCATCCTGATCGAGCAGTTCGCCGGACGTTTCCCACTCTGGCTGGCGCCGGTGCAGCTGGTCGTGGCGTCCATCGTGACGGATGCGGAATCCTACGCGGAGGAGGTGGCCAAGGCATTCCGCGAGCGGGGCATGTCCGTGGCAGTGGATACTCGAAACGAGAAGATCAACGCCAAGATCCGCGAACATAGCTTGCAGCACGTGCCCGTGATCGCCGTGGTGGGCCGCAAGGAGGCCGAAAGCCGCACGGTGGCGCTGCGCCGCCTGGGCGGCCAGGCGCAGGAGGTGCTTTCTTTGGCCAACGCCGTGGCAGGGCTTGCCCAGGAGGCCACACCGCCTGATATTGGCAGATCAAGCAATCTGGCCTAATTCCATGGCCGAACAGATACATCTTTTTCATAGCGACAGGAGAGCACAATAGCCCGAGGCCCAATGCCAGCCGGAACGCCGAGCCGTGACGGCCCGCGCGTCAACGAGGACATCCGAAGCCTGCAAGTGCGGCTGATCGACGCCGAAGGCGAGATGCAGGGCGTTATGAGTGCGCGCGATGCCATGTTGCGCGCCCTGTCCGTGGGTCTTGACCTGCTTGAGATCAGCCCCAACGCCGATCCTCCGGTCGTTAAGATACTTGATTATGGCAAATACAAATATGAGTCTCAGAAGAAGAAAAACGAGGCCAAAAAGAAGCAAAAAGTCGTAGAAATCAAGGAAGTCAAGGTAAGACCCAACATTGATGAGAACGACTACCAGGTGAAGCTACGCGCAATGAATAGCTTTATCGACGAGGGGGATAAAGTAAAGGTGACGCTGAGGTTTCGAGGCCGCGAGATGGCGCACCAGGATATCGGCATTAGGGTGCTGGAGCGTATCCGCGGCGACATGGACGAAAAAACCAAAGTCGAGCAGATGCCTCGGATGGAAAACCGTCAGATGATCATGGTGCTGTCCCCACGATAGCTGAGCCGATATAGGTTTGGTGGCTTACACACTTCCTGAACACAGGACACCCTCAAGACTTGCTATGCGTTGCGAGTGCCGGCTGGAGTTTCTGGAACGATGCCCCAATTTCTCGCGATGCGCCAAGTAGATGAAATGCTTGCTGGCAAGATATAAGGCATAGCCTGCCCCACTCCCTGATCACCCGGCGCGGTGGGTCGAATAGGAACGCCATGGCCAAATCCAGGTACCGTGAACAGTTCAACTCGAGCGGTGCCGTGCGCATCGCGCCAAGTTCGGTGCGGCACTCCGTCCACCAAGTTGGTCCCGCTGTCCGCATCACGCAAGCTGTGAACGTCGCACCACTGCCGGGCGTGTTCTACTGCGTTTGCCGGAGCCACGGTGGTGTCGGCGTCGCCATGCCAGATGGCCACGATAGGCTTGCGCTGTGGCGCGGGGCTGGCTTTCCGGACTTGGTCACCCCACTGAGGCCCGCTACGATGTGTGGGGTTATGCATGGCAGACAGGGCTGACTGCACGCCGGCAGCGCATCGGTAAGGCAGTCCCGCAATGATCGCGCCAGCGGCGAACACTTCCGGGTAGGTTGCCAGCAGGGCCGAGGCCATCGCCCCGCCAGCCGACAGGCCCGTGACGAACACGCGTGCCGGGTCAATCCGGCCGCCGCTGGCCATGTTGGCCACCATGCCGCGGATAGACGCCACCTCACCCTCACCGCGCGTGATATCCACCGGCTCGAACCAGTTGAAGCAGGTGTGGCTGTTGTTGGCGGTGCGCTGCTCGGGGAACAGCAAAGCGAACTTGTGCCGGTCGGCCAACGCCGACCAGCCTGTGCCAGTGTCGAACCCACCCGCTTTCTGGGTGCAGCCGTGCAGCGCCACGACCAACGGCGACCCCGGCGGCAGAGCCTGCGGCAGGTAGCGCAACATCCGCAGGGCACCTGGATTTGAACCAAATGACGCTACCTCTTGCAACCGCCCGTCGCCAGCGCTGGCCGGCAGCGTCGGGGACCAAGCCCGATGGATGCGCGACAGGTCAGACAGCTTGATCCGCTTGGGCGTGAAAGGAAGAAGTGCCATGGCTCGCAGATGGTGCATCGCAGCATCAGCCGCAACCTATCCCGCCCTCGCCGGGTAAAGGGCGATACGGTAGCCTTCCATCAAGTCGGGAGCGTGATATGCCGAAAGACAGGACCATGGTCGTCCATAGCCTCACGCCCTACAACGCGGAGACGCCGCTCATGCGACTGGTGGAAGCGTTCCTCACCCCGCAAGCGCTTTTCTACTCCCGCAACCATGGCGTCATCCCACGCATGGATCCGGCCTGCCAGCTCCATGTCGGCGGCCTAGTGGATACGGCTATGGACCTGTCGGTGGCCGCGCTGCAAAGCCGCTTCACCCCACATACCGTGACTGCGACGCTGCAATGCGCCGGCAATCGCCGTGCTGACTTGCAGCCGATCAGGTCCACCTCTGGCGACCCATGGCAAGCCGGCGCCATCGGCACGGCTGACTGGACCGGCGTGCGGTTGGCCGATGTGCTGGCAGCAACCGACATCGCCCCGGGCGCATCGGACGTTGCGTTCGAATCGGCCGACCTCGTGACGGACCATGACAACACGCCCTACGCCGTCTCGATCCCGCTGAAGAAAGCGCTGGCGCCGGAGGTCCTGCTGGCCTGGGCCATGAACGGCCGTATGCTGGCGCCCGAGCACGGCGCTCCCCTGCGCGCGATCGTGCCCGGCTACGCCGGAGTCCGGAGCGCCAAGTGGGTCACCGCCGTGACTGTCCGCGACTCGCCGGCGGACAGCCCGGTGCAACGCCAGGACTACAAGCTGCTGCCGGCAGACGCCACGGCCGAAACCGTGGACTGGGACCGCGGCGTCACCATCGACGCCATGCCGGCGAACAGCGCCATCTGCGTCCCAGCCGCCGGACCGGTCACGGCCGGCGCTACCCTGGTGCGCGGCTGGGCTACGGCGTCCGAACGCATGGTCACCCGGGTGGACGTGTCCAGCGATGGCGGCATCACGTGGCGGCAGGCGGCGCTGGAGCAGGGAACCAGATGGGCCTGGACCCTATGGCAGGTCACGCTGGACCTGAGACCCGGCAGCCACGAACTCGTCGTGCGCACATGGGACGATGCCGGCCAGACCCAGCCGTCTGAAATGGCCGATCGCTGGAACTTCAAAGGCTATCTTGCCACAGCGTGGCACCGCGTTCCGGTCATGGCGCGCTGACTTGACCGCGTGACGCAACCGTTAGGTTCTGGTCGCCGTAATAGATACATGCGTGTCCCGATCCTTGTTCTGGTCCTGCTGGCTGGGCTGTGCTGCACGGCGCAGGCTGCCGAACCGCCGGTGTCCACGGCGGACCAGGCTGCGATCCGTTCCGTCATCACCGGCCAGATCGACGCATTCCGCAGAGACGACGCCGCTGGCGCGTTCAGCTTGGCCGCGCCATCCATCCAAGGCCTGTTCGGCACGGCCGACACCTTCATCGAGATGGTCCGGCGCGGCTACGCCGCCGTATACCGGCCAAAGTCGTTCGAGTTTGCCGCACTGACGCAAGAGGAAGGCATGATCTCGCAGTTTGTCGAACTCGTCGGGCCGGACGGCGTGGCTTACACCGCCCGATACATGATGGAGCAGCAGCCGGGCGGTTCCTGGCGAATCAGCGGGTGCGAAATACTGCAAAGCCGGCGCTTAGGCGTTTGACACAGGTGGACCGATGAACGTCCTAATCCTCGCCTCCGCGTTCTCCGCCATCGTAGTCTATGCGCAAGAATTGATACCGGGCCGGATCGGCATGGTGTCGGGGCTGTTCTTCGGTTTCGCCTTCGGCATGGCTGGGTTGGGTGCGGCGGTGCTGGGACAGTTCGCCGACCGGTTCGGTATCGTGGCGGTCTATCAGGCCTGCGCCTTCCTGCCTGCAATCGGCTTGCTGGCCGTTTTCCTGCCAAACCTTGAAAGGCCACGCGATGCCACTTGACCAGACTGGCGGCCGTGCCCCTGGCCGCAATGTCCTGGGTGGGCTGCTGCTAAGCTGCTCGACCGAGCCGCTGACCGGGTTCTACCGCAACGGCTGCTGCAACACGGGGCCGGAGGATGGCGGCTGCCACACCGTCTGCGCCGTGGTCACGGCTGAATTCCTCCGGTTCAGCGCCGAGCGGGGCAACGACTTGTCCACGCCCCGTCCTGAGCACGGCTTTCCCGGCCTTCAACCCGGCGACCGATGGTGCCTGTGCGCTGCCCGTTGGCAAGAGGCGCTGCATGGCGGCTGTGCGCCCTTGGTGACGCTGGAAGCGACCGAGGAGACCGCCCTGCAACATTGCAAGCTGGAAGACCTGAAGCGGCACGCCGCGCAGTGCTGATCGTGCATCACCTGGCGAACAGCCGCAGCCAGCGCATCCTCTGGATGCTCGAGGAATTGGGAGCGGACTACGAGGTCGTGCGCTACGAGCGTGAGCCTTCCCTTTTCGCGCCGCCAAGCCTGAAGCTCGTGCATCCGCTCGGCAAGTCGCCAGTGATCGTGGATGATGGTCTGGTTGTCGCAGAATCCGGCGCCATCGTGGAGCACCTCGCGGATCGGTTCGATGGCCTTCGCCCGCCGGGTTCGGCCGAACGGCGCCGGGCCACCTACTGGAACCATTTTGCAGAGGGCTCAGCGATGCTGCCACTCGTCTTGAAGCTTTACATAAGCAGGCTCGGGGAAGCAGGTTTACCGCTGTGGCCCAGGGTGGACGGCCAAATCAGTGAGATGCTGAACCACGTCGAGGCCGAGCTCGACGATGGGCCATTCCTTGCCGGCGGGGAACTCAGCACCGCCGACATCATGATGTCCTACCCGCTGGAGGCAGCGGCAGCCCGAGGCGGCCTGTCTGCTTACACGAGGATTGCAGCTTATCTCGACCGAATTCATGCCCGCCCGGCCTACATCGCTGCCCTTGAACGGGGCGGTTCCTACGAGATGCTGCGATGAGGGGCCATGGACCTTGCTGGTAGCTGGTTCAGGCTTGACCGGAGCAGCCCACGCGCAGTCCGTGGTGCTGCACCTGTTCACGAGGCGGCTGATAACATCGCGGTAGCCGTGGGTACGCCAATGGTCTTGATGCTGACCTGTTGGATAACAAAGCCCTACTGGGAGACAGATATGGGCTTTCCCTCCATGGCCATCTTATTGGCCTGAAGGAGGCAATCGAAGCCTTGAGGCCACTCCGCCCAAACCCGCCGAAGGCCCTTGGAACCCCTTTTATCAGGTAAACGGCTTCCAAAGGCTCGCTTTTGGCGGTGTCCAGAGGCAGAGCCTCTGGCTTGCTTGCTTGACGGTCACACTCAAGGGCCGCTGGCATTAGATTGCCTCCTTCAACTCCTTTGCGGCACGGAACGCGATTTTCTTGCTGGCCTTGATTTCGATCGCAGCGCCTGTCGCTGGATTGCGTCCCATGCGTGCCGGACGATTCTTGACCTCAATGATGCCAAGGCCGCCGATGCGGACCCGCTCGCCGGCCTTGAGGTGATCAACGACCTCGCCGAATACCTCGGCAAGCAAGCTGTCTGCCTCCTTCTTGCCCATGCCGCTCCGCTCGGCCAAGCCAGCAGAAAGCTGCTTGAGGGTGATCGTGGTGGGGGTTGACGGTTTCGCTGCAGCGGCCGGCGCCTTTGCGGCGGATTTGGCCACAGCTGGTTTCGGCGCGGCCTTCAGGGCTGGTTTTGCTCCTGCCGCCGACTTGCCTTTGGTGTCAGTCACTTTCTTGGCCATCGCCCGAGTCTCCGAATTGCTTACGTACCGCTACCGAATCATGCGGTGGGCGCTCAGACAAGCCTTTGCTGCACTATTCCGGCGTTTGCAGACCGGAAATCATGTCGATTTCGCCGCCAAGTGCCGAAATGATGCCGATATGCCCGTCCAGCCCGCAAGATGGCGCATCCGAAACATGACCCGGCAGGCAAATTGGGAGTGCCTCAAGGCGAACCGTTCGATGCCTTGGTGACGCTTCAAACTCCTGGAAGCCGATTTCACGGATCCGACACATGACAGTCTGCTGAGCCTGGCGTTGTGGCTCAGCAACGCAGAAAGGCCGTCATGCTGCTCCACTTCACGCCCTCTTCCGGCATCGTCATTGCCATGCTGGTCGCATGCTTCGTGATGGTGCTGGCGTTCGAGGCTACGAACGGTTTCCACGACACATCCAACGCCGTCGCGACTGTCATCTACACCAACGCCTTGAAGCCGGTGCAGGCGGTCATCTGGTCAGGCTTGCTCAACTTCGTGGGCGTCCTGGTTGGCGGCATCGCTGTCGCTTACGCCCTGGTGGAGATCCTGCCGCCTGACGTGCTGACCCCGCCAGACGGGGTGCCCGCCGTGCCCATGCTGGTGGCGATCTTCGCGTCTGCCCTGTTCTGGAATGTGCTGACCTGGGGGTTCGGCATCCCGAACAGCAGTTCCCACTGCATCATAGGCGCCCTGATCGGCGTGGCTTGCGGGGACGCGCTGCTGCGGTCCCGCCCGCTGAGCGAGGGCGTTGACTGGCAGGAGATCATCACCGTCCTGAAGGCCCTTGCTATCTCTCCCATCCTTGGCCTGGTCGGCGCAGGTGGGCTGTATGGCGTTCTGCGCCTGGTGGTGCGGCGTGGACACCTGTTCGAGCCGCCAAGGGAAGGCGAGCCGCCGGTCTGGTGGCTGCGCGGCCTGCTGGTCCTGACCTGCACGTCAGTCAGCTTCTCGCATGGCACGAACGATGGGCAAAAGAGCATCGGGCTGATCATGCTGACGATCATCGGGCTAATGCCTGCCGCCTATGCGTTGAACCCCGAAGTGCCTCAGGCGCTCAGCCAGCTCAGCCAATACGCCGGCGAGGCAATCCCGCTGATCCAGGCGCATGGCGATGACCAGAAAGCCGGGGGCGTGCGAGCGGCGATGGCGCTGCAACAGGCCGGTCCCGGCTTGGCCGATGCGGCCCGCGAACCTCCGGCAGCAGGCGAAGCCCAGATCCGGGCGCAGTTGCGCGGGGACGTGTATTTCGTTCTCAGTGAGTTGAAGCACGTCAGCGAGGCCAAGAACATCAGCGATGATGACAAGGCGAATGCCAAAAAACTGCATAAGGCCATGGGGCCACCCGTGCAGTATGCGCCGACCTGGGTCCGGGTGCTGAGTGCTCTGTGCCTGGCTGCTGGCACCATGGTCGGCTACAAACGTGTGGTCCGCACCCTCGGGGAGCGGCTGGGCAAGCAGCACATGACACCGGGCCAGGGCGCCAGCGCGGAACTGGTAGGCTCGATCTTGATCGGCACGGCAGGGTTCACCGGTCTTCCAGTCAGCACCACGCACATCATCACGTCAGGGATCACAGGCACGATGGTCGCGGGTGGCCAGGGTGTCGAACGCGGCATGGTCATCCGGATCGCTTTGGCCTGGGTCTTCACGCTGCCAGTCACGATCCTGCTCGCGGGAGCGTTGTTCTATGTGTTGGACAACCCGGCATTCTGATGTCGATGGTCTCAGACACTGACCTGTTGAAAAGCAAGGCTGGGCTCTGCCCAGACCCGCCAGAGACCTGAGGCCTTTGGAAACCGTTTTATATGATTGGATTTCAAAGGCTCCGCCTTTGGCGGAGTCCAGAGGCAGAGCCTCTGGCCTTGCTTACTTTTACACAGCCTCAACCACGCTGCTCCGTGTCGTCAGGCTGGCCGATAAGCCGCGAACTGCCGCTGCCTGCGTTGCAGGATACGCCAGAACACCCGCGCCATCACCGCCGACAGCCGCCCCCGTGGCGGTAGCCCAACTGCCTTCAGGATCATGCCCATGCTGCGGTCGATGTGGCTGTAACGGTAGAACCCCATCGCTCGGCCCATGTAACCGGCGATGCATCGCTCGTGCTGGTAGGGCATGTCCACCGGCTCGTTGCCGCAATGATAGGCGTAGGCCAGCTCGTCGTCCTCGGTTTCGGTGATCCGGCCGGCTGCGATGCGCAGGCGCCGCAGCACGCTGATCCGCTCGCGCGCGAGATACCGCCGCATATGGTCGTAGAACAACTTGAAGTGCCGGTACTCGTCTGCGGCGATCAGCCGGCATACCTGCTCGAGCACCGGCTCAGCCGAGGCGTCCGCCAGGGCGGTGTAGTAGGACGACGTGCCCGTCTCCACCATGCAGCGCGCGATGAGTTCGCCTGTCTTGGAGCCGCGGATCGAGCCCTCTGCGTCTAGCGGCAGCTTGTAGCCGTTGCGGTAACGATCAAAGGATTGGGCGAAGTTCCAGCCAGGATCGGCCAGCTCCGCCCAACGGCCCAAGGCATCGCCGTGCTGCACTTCCTCCACCGCCCAGTTGTCGGATGCCTGGCAGAAGGCGGCGTCTTCATGGAACACGCGGCACAGATAGACGGCGTATTCCGTGCCATTCCGCTCGACCATCGCTGCCGACTTGACCAGCCGCACGATTTCCGGATCGACCTTGGACGGATCGAACCGATCCCATGCCACGTCGTCGATCTGCCAATGCTTCATACCTGGTTCCGACCTGCCCGTATGCCCGCTATGCCGCGTTCATGCCGCTGACACAATCAGGCGGTGGCTGCCTCAACCATCGCGCGGGCGGACTGCATGCGGTCCATGGCGTCGTCCAAGGCTGTCACGTTGGCCTTGTCCGTGCCATCGTATTCCGCCTGGGCAGCGGCCAGCCGGCGCTCGCCCTCGGCGCGCGACAGTTCGGAGGTTGGCAGCGCCTCGTCCGCCAGCACGGTGCAGCGCTCGGGCGTGATCTCCGCGAAACCGCCGGAGACGAACAGCCGGTCCGTCACCTGGTTGCCTGCGTAGATCGCGATCGTGCCGCCGCGCAGCAGCACGATCATCGGCGAGTGGTTCGGCAGCACGCCCATGTCGCCCTCGGAGGCGGGGATGACGACCATGTCCACGTCGCGCGACAGAAGCAGCTTCTCGGGGCTGACGATCTCGAGTGCCACCGGCATCAGGCCTTCTCCTTCATCCCCTCGGCCTTCTTCACCGCGTCCTCGATGGCGCCGACCATGTAGAACGCCGCTTCCGGCAGGTGGTCATACTCGCCGTTCACGATGGCCTTGAAGGAGCGCACCGTGTCCGCAATTGGCACGAACAGGCCCGGCGTACCGGTGAACACCTCGGCCACGTGGAACGGCTGGCTCAGGAAGCGCTGGATCTTGCGCGCCCGCGAGACAACCAGCTTGTCCTCCTCGCTCAGCTCGTCCATGCCCAGGATGGCGATGATGTCTTGCAACGACTTGTAGGTCTGCAGCACGCGCTGCACCTCTCGCGCCGTGTCGTAATGGTCGTCGCCGATGATGCGGGCGTCGAGCGAACGGCTGGTGGAGTCGAGCGGATCGACCGCCGGGTAGATGCCCAGCTCGGCGATGGAGCGGGACAGGGTGGTGGTCGCGTCCAGATGGGCGAAGGAGGTGGCGGGCGCCGGGTCGGTCAGGTCGTCGGCAGGCACGTAGATCGCCTGCACCGAGGTGATCGAGCCCTTCTTGGTGGAGGTGATGCGTTCCTGCAGCGCGCCCATGTCGGTCGCCAGCGTTGGCTGATAGCCCACGGCCGACGGGATGCGGCCCAACAGGGCGGACACTTCGGCGCCGGCTTGGGTGAAGCGGAAGATGTTGTCTACGAAGAACAGCACGTCCTGGCCTTCTTCATCGCGGAAATACTCGGCCAGGGAGAGCCCGGACAACGCGACCCGGGCGCGCGCACCCGGCGGCTCGTTCATCTGGCCGTACACCAGCGCCACCTTGGAGCCTTCCGTGGTGCCCTCGCCGAGCTTGATGACGCCGGCGTCGATCATCTCGTAGTACAGGTCGTTGCCCTCGCGGGTGCGCTCGCCCACGCCGGCGAACACCGACACGCCGCCATGGCCCTTAGCGATGTTGTTGATCAGCTCCTGGATCAGCACCGTCTTGCCCACGCCTGCGCCGCCGAACAGGCCGATCTTGCCGCCCTTGAGGTAGGGGCACAGCAGGTCCACCACCTTGATCCCCGTCACCAGGATCTCGGCCGAGGTCGCCTGGTCCTCGAAGGAGGGGGCGTTGCGGTGGATCGGGTAGGTCATCTTGGCGCCGACTGGGCCGCGCTCGTCGATCGGCTCGCCCAGCACGTTGAGGATGCGGCCCAGCGTCTCCGGGCCCACCGGCACGCTGATCGGCGCGCCCGTGTCCAGCACCTCGCTGCCGCGCACCAGGCCGTCCGTGCTGTCCATGGCGATGCAGCGGACCGTCCGCTCGCCCAGCTCCTGCGCCACCTCCATCACCAGCGTGCCGGTGGCGGTCTTGGTGGTGAGCGCGTTCTGGATGAACGGCAGGTCGCCCTCGAACTGCACGTCCAGGACGGCGCCGAGGACTTGGGTGATGCGGCCTACGTTGTTGTTCGCCATGGTAACCTCCGGTTAGGCCGAGGGCTTCGCCCCTGGACCCCACAAGGGGACAGTCGTCCCCTTGACCCCTGTAAAGGGTTCCAAGGGATGACCATCCCTTGGCGGGTCCAGGGCGGAGCCCTGGCCTTAGAGCGCCTCCGCGCCCGATATGATCTCGATCAGCTCGCTCGTGATGCTGGCCTGCCGCGTGCGGTTGTAGTTCAGCGTCAGCTTGTTGATGGCCTCGCCCGCGTTGCGGGTGGCGTTGTCCATCGCCGTCATCCGCGCCCCGTGCTCGCCGGCGCCGCTCTCCAGCTGAGCGCGGTAGAGCTGGATCGCCAGGTTGCGCGGCAGCAGCTTGGCGAGGATGGTCTCTTCGTCCGGCTCGAACTCATACACCGCCTGCGCCGTGCCCTGCTCTGCCGGGCCAGCGCCGGTCATGGTCGGCGGAATGATCTGCAACTCGGTCGGCACCTGGTTGATGACCGAGAGGAAGCGGTTGTACACGACGGTCGCGACATCGAACTCGCCGCGCCCCAGCATCTCGACCGCTTGCAGCCCGATCGCCTGCACGTCGGAAAACTCGACCCGCTTCTTGCCGGCAAACGAGATGTCGCCCACGATGCTGCTGGCCATCTCGCGGCGCAGATAGTCACGGCCTTTGCGCCCGACGGTGATGATCTTGACCGTCTTGCCCTCGTCCATCAGCCGCCGCGCCAGGTTGCGCGCCGCGCGCCCGACGTTGGTGTTGAACGCCCCGGCCAGGCCGCGGTCGGCGGTGATGACGATCAGCAAATGGACCCGGTCGTTGCCCGTGCCGGCCAGCATGCGCGGTGCGGTCGGGCTGCCTTGCACGCTGGCGGCGAGGGCAGCCAGCACCCGCTCCATCCGCTCGGCGTAGGGTCGCGCCGCCTCGGCCTGGCTCTGGGCCCGGCGCAGCTTGCTGGCAGCGACCATCTTCATGGCGCTGGTGATCTTGCGGGTGGACTTGACGCTGTTGATGCGCGCTCGAAGCGCCTTCAGGCTGGCCATGGACTACGCCGAGAACGACTTGGTGAAGCCGTCCAGGAAATTCCGCAGCTTGGCCTCCGTCTCCGGCTTGATGTCCAGGTCGGTGCGGATCGCGTCCATCACCGACGGGTCGCGGGAGCGCAGCTCGCCCACCATCTGCCGTTCATAGGCGCCGATCTTGCCGACGTCCACCGTGTCCAGGTAGCCGCGCACCCCGGCGAACAGCACCACCGCCTGCACCTCGACCGGCAACGGCTGGAACTGCGGCTGCTTCAGCAGCTCCGTCAGCCGCGCGCCGCGGGCCAGCAGCTTCTGGGTGGAGGCGTCTAGGTCGGAGGAGAACTGTGCGAACGCCGCCATCTCCCGGTACTGCGCCAACTCCAGCTTGATCGAGCCTGCGACCTTCTTCATCGCCTTGGTCTGCGCCGCCGACCCCACCCGGCTCACGCTTAGGCCCACGTTCACCGCCGGGCGCACGCCGCGGAAGAACAGCTCGGACTCCAGGAAGATCTGCCCGTCGGTGATCGAGATGACGTTGGTCGGGATGTAGGCGGACACGTCGCCCGCCTGCGTCTCGATCACCGGCAATGCGGTGAGAGACCCGGCGCCGAACGCGTCGCTCATCTTGCACGCGCGCTCCAGCAGGCGGGAGTGCAGGTAGAACACGTCGCCCGGATAGGCCTCGCGGCCCGGCGGCCGGCGCAGCAGCAAGCTCATCTGGCGATAGGCCACGGCCTGCTTGGACAGGTCGTCATACGCGATCAGGGCATGCATGCCGTTGTCGCGGAAGAACTCGCCCATGGTGGCGCCGGTGTAGGGGGCGAGGAACTGCAACGGCGCGGGGTCGGACGCGGTGGCGGCGACGACGATGGTGTATTCCATCGCGCCGTTCTCCTCCAGCGTGCGCACGATCTGCGCCACGGTGGAGCGCTTCTGCCCGATCGCCACGTAGACGCAGTAGAGCTTCTTGCTCTCGTCCGGGCCGGAGTTGGCCTGCTTCTGGTTGATGATGGTGTCGAGGATGACAGCCGTCTTGCCGATCTGCCGGTCGCCGATGATCAGCTCGCGCTGGCCGCGGCCGACCGGGATCAGCGCGTCGATCGCCTTGAGACCCGTCTGCATAGGCTCATGCACCGACTTGCGCGGAATGATGCCGGGCGCCTTCTGCTCGACCAGCATCTCCTTCACGTCGGTGAGCGGCCCCTTGCCGTCGATCGGCTGGCCCAGCCCGTCCACCACGCGGCCCAGCAGGCCGCGGCCGACCGGCACGGAGACGATGCGGGAGGTGCGGCTGACGGTGTCGCCTTCGCGGATGGCGCGGTCGTCGCCGAAAATCACTACGCCGACGTTGTCGGTTTCCAGGTTCAGCGCCATGCCGCGCAGCCCAGCGCCGGGGAACTCCACCAGCTCCCCCGCCATCACGTTCTGCAAACCGAACACGCGGGCGATGCCGTCCCCCACGCTGAGCACCTGGCCGGTCTCGGCCACGTCCTGCTCGCGGTCGAAGCTGGCGATCTGCTGCTTGAGGATTTCACTGATCTCGGCGGGACGGATATCCATGGTGCTTATGCAGCTCCCTTCATGGCGTATTGCAGGCGTTGCAGCCTGGATTTCAGGCTGGTGTCGTACAAGCGGGCACCCACGCGCACGACGAAGCCGCCGAGCAGCGCCGGGTCCACGGTTTCCTGAATGTTGACATTGCCGTAGCCGGCCTCGATCAGCCGGGCGCGCAGCTGCTCGCGCTGCACCGGGCTGAGGGCGTGGGCAGAGGCGACGGTGGCCGTCACGACGCCGCGCTTGGTGGCAACCAGGGTGGCAAAGGCGGTGACGATGCTGCGCAGGATGGCCAGGCGGCGATTGTTGGCGATCACGCCCACGAAGTCGCATACGGTCTTGCCGAAGCCCTGCTCGGTCAGCACAGCCTGTGCAGCGTTGCGGGCCTGCGTCACGTCCACGAGGGGAGACGACAGCAGGCGGCGAAATGGCGCGCTCTCGTCGATCAGGCGGCCGAGGGATTGCATCTGGTCCACCACGGCGTCCAGCTCGCGTTGCTCGTCCGCCAAGTCGTAGAGGGCGGCGGCGTATCGCCCGGGCAGGCCGCCAGCTTGCGACACGACAGCTTGGGAAATCGTGCCTTCAGCGGCCACGCAAGGGTCCATTCATGGTCAAGGGAAGCGGGAAACCGGCCTTTCGACCGGGGAGAGCCGCCTTACCATGCGGGTTTTGGCCACGCAACACGGCGGCGTCATCGCTGGCCGAGCCGGGTCTCGCCGAACAGGCGCGCGTGTTCCCGCGGCTGGGACCGCCAATACTGCTTGGGCGCCGCCACCGTCGCCCCCAGCGCCGCGGCGGCGTGCCAGGGCCAGCGCGGGTCGTACAGCACGGCGCGGGCCAGCGCGACCATGTCCGCCTGCCCTGCCGCCAGGATCGCCTCGGCCTGCTCCGGCTCGGTGATGAGGCCGACCGCGATGGTGGGCAGCCCGGTCTCCGCCTTTACCCGGGCCGCGAACGCCACCTGGTAGTTCGGCCCGACCGGGATCGCCTGCGCCGGGGACAGCCCGCCGCTCGACACATGCATGAAGTCGCAGCCGCGCGCCTTCAGCGCCTGGGCGAATGCCACCGTCCCCTCCAGGTCCCAGCCATGCTCCACCCAGTCGGACGCGGACACCCGCACCCCCACCGGCACGCCCGGCGGCACGGCGGCGCGCACGGCGTCGAACACCTCGAGCGGAAAGCGCAGCCGCTGCTCCAGCGGGCCGCCATAGCCGTCGTTGCGCTGGTTGGACAGCGGCGAGAGGAACTGGTGCAGCAGGTAGCCGTGCGCGGCATGCAGCTCGATCAGCTGCAGGCCCAGCCGCGCCGCCCGCTGCGCGCTGGCCACGAAGGCGCCCCGCACCCGCGTCAGGCCGTCCGCATCCAGCGCCGCCGGGCTGTCCTCCTCCGGCTTCAGCGCCAGCGCCGAGGCCGCCGCCGTGCGCCAGCCGCCCTCGGCCAGCGGGATTTGCTGCCCGCCTTCCCACGGCGCATGGCTGGACGCCTTGCGCCCGGCATGGCCGAGCTGGATGCCGAGCGGCATGGCCGAATGCTTGCGCACCGCCTCCAGCACGCGCCCTAGCGCCCGCTCGTTGCCGTCCGACCATAGCCCGAGGTCGCCCGGCGTGATGCGCCCCTCCGGCTCCACCGCCGTCGCCTCCAGGATCAGCAGCCCGGCGCCGGACAGCGCCAGATGGCCGAGATGGATGGTGTGCCAGTCCGTCGCATCCCCGTCCTCGGCGGAGTACTGGCACATGGGCGCGATGACGATGCGGTTGGGCAGGGTGAGCCCGGCGAGCGGGATCGGCTGGAACAGGCGCGCGGCCATGGGCGGCTCTCCTTCGGCGTTGGGGCTGTATCCCGGCAAGCCGGGCTGTTCGCAAGCTATGGCCGTGCTAGGGATCATGGCGCTGTAAAGGATCAGCCTCAGATGCGCCGCTTTCTCCTGTCCCTGCTCGGAGCCTCGTCGATCGCCATGACCGCACCCGCTTCCGCCCAATCGTATGTGACGTTCCCCTCCGGCGTGAAATACCATGACGAGGTGGTGGGCACCGGGCCGCAGCCGCAGCCGGGGCAGACGGTGACGGTGCAGTACACCGGCTGGCTGGACGATGGCGGCAAGCCCGGCAAGAAGTTCGACAGCTCGCGCGACCGCAACAAGCCGTTCAGCTTCACCCTCGGCGCCGGCCAGGTGATCGCCGGGTGGGACCAGGGCGTGGCCACCATGCACGTCGGCGGCCGCCGCACCCTGGTGATCCCGCCCGACTCCGGCTATGGGCAGCGCGGCGCTGGCGGGGTGATTCCTCCCGGCGCCACGCTGATCTTCGACGTCGAGCTGCTGGGCGCCGGCTGACCGGGAGCGCCGCCATGCGCCGCCGCCAGGTGCTCGGGGGCGCGGCCGCCCTGCTCGCAGCCCCCGCCCTGGTCCGCGCCGCCAACGCCACGACGCTGCGGTTCATCCCCTACGCCGACCTCGCCTTGTTGGACCCGGCGGTCAGCGCCTTCGTCACCCGCAACCACGCCATGATGGTGTACGACACGCTGTTCGCCCTCGACGAGGCCGGCGTGCCGCAGCCGCAGATGCTGGCCGGGCACACCGTCAGCGCCGACGGGCTGGCCTGGGTGCTCACGTTGCGGCCCGGCCTGCTGTTCCATGACGGAACCCCCGTGCTGGGGCGGGACGTGGTGGCCAGCCTCCGGCGCTGGGCGGTGCAGGACGCGTTCGGCCAGGCGCTGCTGGCCGCCACCGACGAGCTTTCGGCGCCGACCGACGCCAGCGTGCAATTCCGGCTCAAGCGGCGTTTCGACCTGCTGCCCGACGCGCTCGCGCACCCGACCAACACCATGGCTGTGATCATGCCGGAGCGCCTGGCGCGCATGCCGGCTAGCACGCGGTTGACCGAGATCGTCGGCAGCGGCCCGTTCCGCTATGTGGCGGAGGAGCGGGTGCCGGGTTCACGCAACGTCTATGCGAGGTTCGACGGCTACCAGCCACGCACCGAAGATGCCCCCAGCTTCTGCGCTGGGCCACGCATCGCGTATTTTGACCGGGTGGAATGGGCCACCACACCGGAGCCGGCGACGCAGGCGGCCGCACTTCGGTCGGGCGAGGCGGACTGGGTCGAGCAGCCGCAGATGGACCTGGTGCCCAGTCTGCGCGCCACAAGCGGCATCACGGTTGCAGTGGCTGAGACCAAGGGGCTGATGGGATTCCTGCGCTTCAACCAGCTGTTCCCGCCGTTCGACAACCCGGCCATCCGCCGGGTCGTGCTGCGGGCGGTGAACCAGACCGAATTCATGCAGGCCGTGGTTGGCAGCAACGCCCAATTCAACGACCATTGCGGCGTGTTCGGCGCGCACTCGCCGATGAGCAACGACACCGGCCTGTCCGTCCTGGCCGGCCCGCACGACCCGGCGGCGCTGAAGCGCGACCTGGCCGCAGCGGGCTACGGCGGCGAGCGGGTGATCTATCTCGCCGTCAGCGACGTGCCGCGGATCAACGCCATCGCCGAGGTGGGCGCCGAGATGCTGCGGCGGATCGGCATGAACGTGGACGAGGTCTCGACTGACTGGGGCACGGTGGTGCAGCGCTCCGTCAGCCGCCAGCCGGTGGACCATGGCGGCTGGAACATGTTCGCGTCGTTCACCGGCGGCATCGACGCGGCCACGCCGGCCAACAACAACCTGCTGCGCGGCAACGGCGCGGGCGCATACAACGGCTGGCCAGTGGCGCCGAAGCTGGAGGCGCTGCGCGACGAGTGGCTGACGACGCCGGATTTGACGCGGCAGACGGCCTTGGCGCGGCGGATACAGGAGCAGGCTTGGGAGGACGTGCCATTCTTGCCGCTTGGCTCATACGAGCAGCCGACGGCGTATCGGTCGGATTTGACGGGTATGCTGAAAGGGCTGATTCTATTCACCAACGTGCGGCGGGGATGATCACCTGAAACCCACGGGTGGCGCTACATCATCCTTGGATCACCGCTGCCGTGTCACCCCAGGCTATCCGTCAGAGCCTTGGCCATCTGCCGCGCGAACGCCGCCGGGTCACGCGGCGGCTCGCCGTCCTGCACGCGGGCCAGGTCCAGCAGCATCCCGGCCGCGTCGTCCAGGCTGGCCAGCACGCTCAACCGGCGGATCAGGGGGTGGCGCGGGTTGATCTCCAGCACCGGCAGGGACGGCATCATCGACCGTCCGGCGCGCTTGAGCAGGCGCTGCATCTGCAAATCCGGCCCGCCTGCCGAGGCTGCCAGCACCACGGGGCTGTCCACCAGCCGGTCGGTGGCGCGCACGTCCGCCACCTCGCCCTTCAGGGCCGCCTTGAGCAACTCCAGCAGCCCCGTCACGTCCGCCGGCGCCTCGCCCTCCGTCTCGGGGGCCAGCTTGGACAGGTCCGCCGCCCCTTGCGTGACGGAGCGGATCGGCTTGTCGTCGAACTTGGGCATCCGCTCCGGCCAGAACGCGTCCACCTGGTCCGCCAGCAGCAGGACCTCGACCCCGCGGGCGCGAAAACCCTCCAGCTGCGGGGACTTCGCCAGGGCGTCCGTGTCGTCGCCGACCAGGAGGTAGATCGCTTCCTGCTCCGGCTTCATGCGGCCCACATAGTCCGGCAAGGAGGTCCAGCCTTCCTGGGCCGACGACCGAAACCGCAGCAGCGGTGCCAGGTCGTCCCGGTGCTCGAAATCCTCCCACAGCCCTTCCTTCAGCACGGAGCCGAAATTCTGCCAGAACCCGACGTAGCTCTCCTGCGCCGCCTCGTCCTTGCTGCGCGCCTTGAGTTCGGACAGCACGCGGCCCGTCACCGCCTTGCGGATGCGCGCCAGCACTGGCGTGGATTGCAGCATCTCGCGCGACACGTTGAGCGGCAGGTCCTCGGTATCGACCACGCCCGTCACGAAGCGCAGCCAAGGCGGCAGCAGCGCCGCCTCATCGGTGATGAACATGCGGCGGACGTGCAGCCGCACCCGGCTCTCCCGCTGGCCCTCCACCGCCTCGAACGGCTTGGAGCCGGGGATGAACAGCAGGGCGGTGAACTCCAGCGCCCCTTCCGCCCGCCAGTGCAGCGTGGCCCAGGGCGCGTCGAAGATGTGGCCGAGGTGGCGGTAGAACTCGGTGTATGCCTCCTCCGTGATCTCGGATTTCGGCTTGCGCCACAGCGCCGTGCCCTCGTTGGCCGCCACGTCCTGCCCGTCCCGCGACAGCATGATCGGCACGGTGATGTGGTCCGCCCACTTGCGGATGATCGTCTCCAGCCGGTATGGCTCCAGGAAGTCGTCCGCATCCGCCTTCATGTGCATGACGACGGTGGTGCCGGCCGCGTCCCGCTCGCCCGGCGCCAGCGTATAGTCCCCCCGCCCCTCGGACGCCCAGACCCATGCCTCGTCCGACCCGGCGGCGCGGGAGGTGACCTCGACCCGGTCCGCCACCATGAATGCGGAGTAGAAGCCCACGCCGAACTGGCCGATCAGGCTGGGCCGCTCCTCCGGCTTGGCATCCTCCAACGATTGCCCGAACGCGCGCGTGCCGGAGCGGGCGATAGTGCCCAGGTTCTCCGCCAGGGAGGCGCGGTCCATGCCGATGCCGGGGTCGGCGATCGTGAGGGTGCGCGCCTCCTTGTCCGGCGCGACCCGGACGGCGGCATCCGGCGGCAACGCCAGGCCGGGTTGCGTCAGGGCCGCGAACCGGCGGCGGTCGATCGCGTCGGCGGCGTTGGCGACCAGCTCGCGCAGGAAGATCTCGCGGTCGGAGTAGAGCGCGTGGACGACCAGGTCCAGCAGCCGCCCCACCTCTGCGCCGAACTCGTGCCGCTCGATCGTCTCGCCCATTGCCCGCGCCCTCCTGGTGGTTGCGGTATGCCGAGGCATGGGGTGGTTAGCAAGGCGACCGCGTCGCAGCATGGCACTCTTGCTTTGTCAGTAGGTCGGCCCGACCACGGCGTATACAATTGCAATTTATATGGTATGTTTTCGGGCACATGCAGGTATGCCACCATACTTTTATTACATGATCGTCAAATATGCGTCAGTATAAGACACGGGATGAATCAACGACTTCGTAGTCAGCAATTTTTACAAAATCAAAAAAGTTCGTACTGAGGAAAAGGGTAACCTATTGGCGTAATTAGTATAATCTCCTTGGCCCAACACTTGCAGATAGATGTCATGTCCCGGCCTCCCGGGTTTACCAGCATGACTGAGGCAAACATGAAAACCCCACTCCTCTTCGCCGCCGCCCTGCTTGCCAGCGCGACCGCAGCCCAGGCGCTTCCGATCACCGGCGGCACTGTGACGGCCACCAGCGCCGCGGGCGCCATGACCTCGCCGTTCGCCTTGGAGAATTTCGGCACGGCCACCACGAATGGCTTCCAGTCGAATGCGTCCTTCACCACGGCTTCTGGCACTGTGGTCAGCTTCGCGCCGGACACGGCTTCACCGATGGCGGGGGTCTACGCCGGGTCGATCACCAACACCTCGACCTCGCCGTTTACCGGGAACAACCTTGGTTCGGCCCTGTCGCAGTATTTGACGGCAGAGCCCAGCGACAACGTCACGCTCACCTTCTCGAGCGCACAATCGGCGTTCAACCTGCTCTGGGGCACGGTGGACACCTTCAACTCGTTGAACCTCGAACTGCTCAACGGCTCGACCATGGTAGGCAACGTCACCGTGACAGGCTCCGATATTGCAGCAGCGGTTGGCGGCGGCTTCGCAGCCAACGGCACGACGGGTGCATTCGTCAGCATCGCCGACACCGCGCCCGGGACCTTCACCTCGGTCGTGGCGACTTCGAGCACCCAGGCGTTTGAGTTCGTGCCCGGCGTCGCCGGCAGCACCGCCGTGCCGGAGCCAGCCACGCTTGCCCTGTTCGGCTTCGGGTTGCTCGGCCTAGCCTTCGTGCAGCATCGCCGCAGCCGCAGCTAAGCCGTCGCGCAACCGACGTCGTGCCGTGCGCCTGCCCGGCTTTGGCTGGGCAGGCGCATTCTGCTCATAGGCACAGGCTGAACGCTTGGGTGGGCGGGGGG
>CAXTPP010000059.1:0-20708 GCA_964246185.1 uncultured Acetobacteraceae bacterium | reverse complement strand
TGCTGATGCTCCGCCGTGCCGCTGCTTTGGCTCCGGTCCATAACAGCTTCTAAGCCGCCGGCAGCGCCCAACACGTCACCATGCCCTGGCGGAATTGCTGAAAGCCCGATCCTGCCGCGGCCAAGCGGGGTAGGTGTTCACAAGCGGCGCAAGGGCATCGCCTGTCTAGGCCACGTAGCGGCCTCCGCCCGCCTCCCGCGCTTGGCCCATCGCGGTCAGGGCTTCAAGCATGGGTGCCAGCTTGGCTGGGCGGACCCCACGAAACTGCCGGGCCAGGTCGGCAGGGCCGGCGCGTCCCGTGCGGGCCAGGGCGGCGCGCAGGGCCACGTACTGCGCACCTACCGCCTTGGGCCAGCTTGGCAGCGCCGCGTCGGCCTCCATCGCCATGGCCAGTTGTTCCTTGCGGGCGGCTTGCGCCACCTCTGCCGGGGCTTGGTAGGCTGGGCGCAGCCAATGCACCTGGCCCGCGGCTTCCTCCGCCACGCGCTCCCGGTTCAGGGCCACCACACGTTCCACGATGGCGGCGGCGGGCAGGTCCGCGGGCCAGCCATAGGCGGCGGCCACTTCGCGGTCCAGGCGGTCATGCAGGTCCCGCAAGATCGAGACATGCCCGGCGTCGTGAATGTCCCGCTCGGCAGGGGTGAACGGACGGACGGCGCGCATGGCTTCAAGCACGTTGTAAAGGCCGGTCATGGTAAGCTGGGGTTGCGTGTCCAGCCGGGTGCGGCGCAGCGCGTCCAGTTCTTCCGCCAGGCCAGCGATAGCGGCACGTTGGGCGGCGGTGGCAAGCGGGAACGGAAACGGGTCAAAGCAGCGGGTTTTGTTATAGCGTGGCCGGTCCTCCAGCGTACCGCCGGCGGCGGGTGCCCAGACGGTGTGAATGCGAGAGGATAGCACCCCCAAATGGAAGGCATCGGCGGTAGCGATGCACACAAGCATGTTGTCTGGAATAACGGAGGCGGGCAGGAAGCAGAACGGGCGGTGCTTGGCGGTTTCCACCGTGGCGACGTAGCGGGGCAACCCCTCAAGTGCTGGCCGCAAGTCCCGGCGCGGCTCGCCAAATATCCACCATGCGTTGCGGTAGGTGTCCCGGGCATTCTGGTCCCGCTCCGGCTTCACATGCAGCAACAGGTGTTGGAACACCACCGGGAATCGCTGCCGCACGTCAGCTTCCGTCAGCCCGAACAGGTCTATGACCATTGCGCCCCGGCTGCGCCCGGTCATGTCCCTGCCGTTCAGGTAGGGACGGATATGCGTGTCCAACCCCACCACGCGCCCCAGCCCCAGCGCCGCCGCCGTGGTGGGTGACACGATGAAGCCGGCCCCATGCAGCTTCACGCCGGGGCTGCTAAGGCGTTCATTGGCCCGCAACGGCCGCGCCGCATCCGGGCTGGCCCCTAACGTCAAATCGGCATTCACCATGCCCTCCCGTTCTGTCAGCTTCACGTCCGGCGCTGCTCCCGTGCCTTCCCGTTCCACTTTCAGCAGCCGTCCCGCTCCCACGCCTGGCGCGGCTACCGTCATTGCAATCCGCACCGCCGCCGTTCCGGCTCCCAGCGCCCATGGATGGTCGGGAATGGCGAAGGCCAGGTGCAACGGCTTTGCGCCTTCCATCGCCCCTGCCATCACGCGGCGGCAGAACACCTGGCGGATGCTGTTGCTGGTGATGAAGCCAAAGCGCCGGGCCTTGCCCGCCCGCACCGCCTCCGCCGCGCGCCACCAAAAGAACATGGCCAGGTCGGCAGAGGGCGGCACCTTGGGGTACGCTGCCCATAGGGCTTCGGCGTAGCCGCCGCCCAACTCCGCCCGCAAGTCCTTGCCCGCCACAAAGGGCGGGTTGCCCACGATGAAGTCCGCCGCGGGCCAGGGTGCCTGCTTGCCGCCCACCGGGCGCAGCACAAGCACTTGGTCCTCTAGGTCCGGCACCCGCTCGCCCGTGATGGGGTGGGTTGTCGTGCGGCCTCCCCAGCGCGTCACGGGGCGGCCGGCGCTGTCCTTGTCCGTCTCCGTCCGGATGTAGGACAGTAGCCCGTCCGCTTCCCGGATGGTGCGGAAGTCTCGCAAGATCGGCTCCGCCGGGGGTGCCGCGCCGTTGGTGCGGAAGTGCCATTGCAGGTAGCCGATCCACAGCACCAGCTCCGCCACCGGCACGGCGCGGGGGTTCACGTCCAAGCCGTGGAACTGGTGCGGGTCCACCGTCGCGCCGGCCAGGTCCAGCAAGCCTGCATCGCCCCGGGCATAGCCGGCCAGGGTGTCCAGCACCTCGCCTTCAAGCCGCTTCATCAACTCCAAGGTGACATAGAGGAAGTTGCCGGTGCCGCACGCCGGGTCCAGCACGCGGACGGCGCAGAGGGCGGCATGGAAACCGCGCACCAGCGCTGCGGCAGCGGGGGCGTCATCGGCCTGCATCGCGGCCTCCGCCGCTGCGCGCACCCCGTCCCACTCCGCCCGCAGCGGTTCCATGACGGTTGGCAGCACCAGGCGTTCCACGAAGGGGCGAGGGGTGAACTCCGCGCCCAGCCGGCCGCGCTCCTTCCGGTCCAGGGCGTTTTCCAGCAGCGTGCCGAAGATGGCCGGTTCCACGTCCGCCCAGTCCTTGCCGGCGGCCAGGATCAGCAAGGCCAGTTCGTCCGCCGCCACCGGCAGCGGATCGGCCCCACCGTGCGGCCCGGGGCGGAACAGGCCACCGTTGAAGCGCAACAGGGGCGCTGCCAGGGCCGCAGAGAAGCCGCCCGCGTCCATCATGCGCCACAGCTCCCCCACCAGCCCCACGAAGGCCGGCAGGCTGCCTTGGCAGCGGCGCAGCAAATCGGAAAAGCTGGTGCGCTCCGGCAACAGCCCGACGGACTGCGCGAACATGCAGAAGATGCAGCGCATGAGGAAGGTAGCGACGTGCGCCGGGGCGTGGCGGGGCTTGGCCGGGCTACCCTCCAAGGCCGCGGCCAGCTTGGCAAGCAAGGCGGCGATGTCCCGCGTCACCTCCGCGCGGCGTAGCGCCGGGTTCAGGGCCTTGGGGTCCATCCACACGGCCCGCAGCATGTCCCGCACCTCTGGCCGGTGCAGGTCCGGCAGGTAGATGCGAAAGCGTTCGCGGTCGGGAAACTGGGCGTAGTGCTTCCCGGTGCCGGAGAAGTCGGCATACAGGTCCAGGCAGAAACCAACGTCGCACACGATCAGGAAGGGCGGCCAGCCTTCATCCTCCGGCAGGTCACGCGCGTAGCCTTCTGCCTGGCCCTTGGCCTGCTGCATGTGGCGAACCCATGCCGGGGTGTTGCGAACGTTGGCGCGGCGCTGGGCTTCCGTCTCCCCGGAGAACAGGCTTGCCTGGCGGTGGGGTGCCGCGCCTTGCTTCGTCTCGCACACGAAGCAGCCGCGGCGGTACAGGTCTATGCGGCGGGTTGACGTGGTGCCGTCCGCCTCGTGGTGGGTAACGTTGCGCTCAAAGCGGTAGGGGCCGATGCCGCCCTGTGCCGGGTCCGGGCGGGGTACGTCCAACACGTCGCATAACTCGGTCAGGAAAAGTTGGGCGTTGGCCCGCTCCGCCATTGCGGTGCCATCCCAGCGGGTGATGAAGGTTTCTGTCAAGGCTAAGCTAGTCAGCACGGACGTAGTGCAGCACGGAAGCGGCTAAGTGTCAGCCCACAAACCGCCGAGGTGACAACATGGGATAGACAAGGGCCGTGATGCGGCTGGCGCTGGCGCGAAGCCCAGCGTGGACTTCAGGGATACCACCAGTGATAGTCCATAGCTTCCTAACTACCTACCTATAGAACTTATGCCATAAAAATACACAACACCTGGATATGTTAGCTTTGTTGCTAAAAATTTATCTTCAAGCTCATTTAATGCAGGCTGATTGCCTCTCCCGGTGACTGGGGCAGCTTGCCTATCACATTTTAGTAAATATGATAGACAAGCCGATTTGTCTATCATATGAGTGCACCAAAGGCGTTTGTCCTCTGTATAACTTCTGAAGGGAGACTCAAAATGGTTGGTGACGCGCTGCCTCCCCCTGGGTATGACGTAGCCGGGGCAGTGAGTTACCATTACGATAGATTTCCCCCAGTATTAAAGGACTACTCAAGACTGATAAAGCCTATCTCAAGTGCTTCTGCCGCTCTGGCACGGTATGACCAGATATTAAAAAGTATGCATAGTAGCGATATATTGTTAGCCCCGCTGCGGAGCCGAGAGGCGGTCATTTCCTCTCGAATGGAGGGAACTGTGAGTACTTTGGATGAGGTGCTTCGCCTCGAAGCGGAACAGGAAGAGGATGGAGAGGCTGCCCAACGTAGTGCAAGAAATGAGGCAGTTGAAGTCTATCTATATAGTCGTGCTATGAAAATTGCACAGGCGAGTTTGAAAGATGGTGCCCCACTTTCCAATTGGCTGATCCGTTCATCGCACAAGATGTTGCTTGGGTTTGGACGGGGTGCCACGCTCTCGCCAGGAGAGTTCAAGACAGAACAAAACTATCTTGCTGATAAGATGAAACGAAAAATCCTCTTTATTCCTATAAAACCAGAAATTCTGAACGATGGAATGGATAGGCTATTTTCATTCATTAATGATCAAAATTGGGAAATTTTGATCAGGACTGCAATTGCCCATCTTGAATTTGAAGCGTTACATCCCTTCAAGGATGGTAACGGCCGTATTGGCCGGATGATTATACCTTTGATGCTGTGGAAAGCTAACGCAATATCTGAACCGCACTTCTACATTAGCGAGTATTTTGAGAAGAATAAGGATGAATACATAGATAGAATGCGCGAGGTGTCTGCCTCCGGTGCGTGGGAGGAATGGATTCTCTTCTTTCTATGTGGCCTAGAAACTCAGGCTAAACAGAACATCGAAAAAGCTGAACAAGTCCAATCTTTATATGAAGAAATGAAAGAGAGATTTCGTGATGTTCTATCATCAAGATGGACAATCACAGCCTTGGACTTTATTTTTACTAGACCGGTGTTTCGGAACAATGTTTTCACCAACAAGGCTGGTATTCCTGCGCCAACGGCGCACAAATTTACAAGGAATCTATCAGATGCCGGTCTCTTGCAGACTATTGCACCGTCGTCTGGAAGACGCCCGGCCCTTTATGCCTTTGAGCCTCTGCTTTCCTTAATGCGGTCGTAGCCATGCCCTACAAAGACTTAAGTGGCCACCCTACTCCGCCAGCCACCATCGCACACCCGGCCCCGCTCCGGCAGCCCCGCAGTGAGGCGGACACCCAACGTCGCATCGTCTCATGCATGGGCTTGTCCGCCGCGTTGAAGCCCCGCAGCGCCATCTCCCGCAACAGGATGTCCCGCGTGGCTATCGGCCCGCCCGCCTCGCATAGCATGACTAGGATCATGCGGCTGGACTCGCCCTGGAGCGCCGAGTGATGCCGAGGTGTAGGGCGCGCCTGCTATCGTTGAACGCCGCGCGCCGCTTTTCATGCCCACTCAGATGCCACTGCTACCACTGTCAGCATGAGTGCCGTCCAGCCAATGCAGGCGCACGTCCGTTTCCGGCTCTAGAAGGCTTGCTGACGAGTTCGGGGTCAGCGGGGTGCCCGGCTCTAGCGTTCTCTGTGCCGCCGCCTGCCCGCGCACGCGCGCCGTTTGGGAGGCTTTTCTGTCCGGGAAAAACCCATGACGCAACCCGGCCTCACGATTTTTCATTGCGAATGCGTTCTATCCTGATTCTGTAGAATCAACTTGGCCATGCTCGCGGGGCTGGGGCGGTCTCCCTCACGCCTCCACCGTCACCACCCGGGCGTGATACCCTGGCAAGGCCGGCGGTGGATGGCAGGTCATGCAGCGCCAGCCGGCCGGGTCCACCACCTCGCACCACCATCGCCAGCCGCCGCAGCACCGGCAGCAGCCGACCGGCATGAAGGAGCAATCGGCCCATGACGGCGGGTGCACGCTTCCGGACAGCCGATCACCCGGCGGGCGGGGCGGCTCGCGCCGGGCCAGGCTTCGCCGCCAGCGCGGCCATGATAGCGGCCCAATAGGTGCGGGCCGCCGCCAGAAGCGTGGCGGGCAGGGGGGCAGCGGAGGCCAGCCGGACGCCTCCGCCGCGATCGAGGGACACCGCCGCGCCGGCCTGCCGCAACCGGGCCAGGATAGAGGGTGCGGTCATAGCTGCGTCTCGATGGTTTCCGTTGCGCGCGGCCTTCGATCCGCACCCGCAGCCGTCCTGGCCCCCGCCATCCCCTTTTGTGCCCCGGCTCCCTGCTTTTGATCCGCTACGCCGCTACCGTATTGACCCGTAAGGGCATTTCTTGTTTCCGATCCGCTACGGCCGTCATCTTGTAGCGGCTCGGTTTCCTGAATTGCTATGTGAGAACAGGGTTGTAGCGGTGTAGCGGATCGAATTGGGGGAGCAACGGGAGCAAGGGTATCCGAAGCCGGGTGTGGGGCAGGTGTGGGTTATGTGGAGGGGCTGCCGGGGTTGTCACTGGCGGCAGGGAGATAGCGCCGCCAAGCGTCCGCGAAGCGATCGGCATAGTAGGCTTTCGTCACCTGTTGCCCGTCTCTCAAGTTCTGCGGGCGCACGCCGAATGGGGCCAGCGTCCGGGCAAGCTGCACTGGCGTCATGGGCTTGCCCTGCTTCCACTCCGGCCAGGGACGTTCCTCCATCCCGCGCAACGCTTCCACGATTTCAGTGGAAGGCAGAGCCACAGCTCCCTTGTCCCGGAACAGGGCGCGGAGGTCCGCCAGCAGCAGCGCCCCGGTTTCTGCCGTGCCGCCCTCCGCCGCCCGCTTGCCGAACAGGTCCAGCAGCGCCGTCCGGCCCCGCTCCGGCCAGGCCCCGCCGGCATCGTCGGCAATGGACAGCAAGGGCACGCAAATGTCTCCCTCCCGGTCCCCCATGCTTTCAGGAACGATGGGATGCAAGGATAGCGCCCGGCCCCGGTCCATGGACCACCGCGCCGCCTTGCTTGCCAACTCCGCAAGGCTGGCCCTCGCACCTGCCGCGCGTAGCTTCACCGCCGTTTCCGCAGCGCCCTTGCGTTGCAGCGCCACGGGCACGGCCCGATCCTCAAGTGTGTCCGGCAGCTTGCCGATGCCGGCCAGCGCCACCGGGGCGAATGTCCTGAACTGGACCGGCTGCCATTCCCCGTTCATCTCGACGGTGCGGATCGCCTTGCCGCTGCGCTCAAAGCCGGAATTGAGGATGCTCCGGAGTTCGTCGTTTTCGGCCAGGAAGCCGTCGGCTTCATCCAGCAGCAGCGTGAGCGGAGCCAAGGCTTCTACGGTGCGGAACGTCCCCGCCGCGCTGATGCTGTCCGCCTTGAGCGGCTTGCATGATGTGGCGTTCAGCACGTCCAAGAGCGTGCTTTTACCGCACCGCTTGGCCGGGCTGGTGATGGACAGCCGGGGTGTGTGCTGGAAACGCTCGGCAACCCAAGTGTGGGCAATCCAAAGCGCCACCGCCTCCGCTGCGGCCGGGCGAAGGATGACGTGGCGGCGGATCGCCGCGGCCAGCCCGTCCAGCAGTTCGGCCCCGCCTACCGGGGACGGCCAGGGGTCCGGCTGGGGCAGGGACACCCCGCGGCCGGTAACGGCTTCCGGCAGCGGCCGGCGGGCTTGCACCTGTTCGTCCAGCGTCGAGACCCGAATACACAGCTTCGCGGCGGCATCACCCCGGCATTGGTCGTATTCAATGGGATTGAGCGTCGCCAACCGCGCCAGCTCGGTTTCCACCCCCGAAGTCATGGTGGCGGCAGGAATGTCCCACTTGATGCCGCGCGCGTCCTGCATCCCCGCGCCGCCCGGGCGCATCATGCCTGCATCACCGTCCATGGGTGACCTCCCGCGCCAGCACATCGTTGAAGTCGCCAGCGCCGTCTGGGCGGGCCAGCGCCACCGTGCGGCCTTCGCCCTGCCAGCGCCGCGCTGCCTCCGCCGCTGCCCGCTCGCCCGGCCCGTCCGGGTCCACCGCCACCACCACCCGGCGGGCCTCCAGCGGCAGGGACAAGCCCCGCGCCAGGTTGCCGGCCGATAGCGCCGCCCATGCCGGGCAGCCGGCCAGGCGGCCGGCGGAGGCGGCGGTTTCGATGCCTTCGCCGATCACCAACGGGCGCGCCGGGTCCAGCGGGGCGAGCCGGACCGCGCCGCCCCAAATCGGGCCAAGGCTCGCGCGCGGCGGATCGGCGTCCGCCTTGCTACGGCCGTCCCGGGCCAGGTAGGTCCGGTGCAGCGCGATGGGCGCGCCCGCCACATCTACCACGCTTGCCACCATGGCCGGCAAGCGTCCGCCCTCCGGGTGCGGGCAGTCCCCGCGGAATCGCAGCGCCGGGGAGGTGGCCAGTCCGGGGAGCGCGCGGCCGGTCAGGTAGGCGTCAACGATCGTGCTGGCGGCCGGCTCGCTTCCGGCCCATAGCCGCAGCGCCGCGGCCTGCTTGGCCGAACGGGCGGCTTGCACCGTATCGGCATCGGCGGGCGGCTTGGGCGTCCAGCCGTCGCCAGTCGCGCGGACCACCGCCGCCTCAAGCGTTGGCCGGTCGCACCCATTGGCACAGAACAGCCGCACCGTGCCGTCCTTGCCCGGCTTGAGGCAGAACGCGCGCGCGTAGTCGCACGCCGGGCACGCGCCCGCCCATGAGCGGAGGCGTTGCGCCAGGCCGAGCCGGCCCGCCAGTTGCGCGGGGGTCATGCCGACCACCCGCGGAGGGCGGCGGCGCGGTGCGCCAGCAATTCGGCGCGGGCGTGGTGGCCTTGTTGCAGCAGGGCATCGGCTTCCAGGTCTAGCCGGCGGGCGGGGTCCAGTGGCAAGCGGACGGGTTGCGGCCGGGCATAGTTCAGGTCGTTTCGGTCAAAGGGCGGGTATGTGTCGGGAGGCATGGGGCATCGTCTCCGATGCCGGCTGGACGAATCTTGAACCCCGCGCCGCAGCCTCGTATGCTCCGACCACACCCCCCGGTGTGTGCCTATGCGAACGAGACTGCGCCGCCGGCATCCAAAACGGGCCGGCGGTTTCGTTTCAGGCGGCTTGCTTGGCGGGGGCGGTCCGGGTTTCTAGCCAGCGCACCACGTCCTTGCGCCAGAAGGCGACGCGGCGGCTGGTCAGTTGGACGCGGGGCGGTCCTTCGCCAACTTCCGCTAAGCGTTCAAGGGAGCGGACGGATAACCGCATGAGCCGCGCCACCTCGGGCAAAGTCAGCAGTAAGTCCACTTCCGGCGCATCCGGCGGCACTGGGGTATTCATGTTATGGGGCATGTAATTCTCCGCATGACGCCGCTTGTGGGCGCGATGCAGACAGTGACAGCATCTATCCGTTCAGTCCTTTCAGTCCCGTTCAGCCGCTGAACAGGGCTGAATAAGTGGCTTGATGCGCCCTAGCAGGCGCTTCATTTTGCTTTCGTCACCGCCCATTCCGGTAGCGTCTTTCGCCAAAGCACGGGCCGCGTCGGTTGCGTGCCTGTAAGTTCCGGCCCGGATACCTTCGAGAGCGCGTTCTACTAGGGGAGCGTCATCTCTTTCATAGTTGAAGCCCTGAACGCGCCTTTTGCGGTTCGGCTCCAACGGAGGTAAGGGTGTCAGCTCAGCTTGCGTTACAGAAAAACTAGAGTTGGCTTCGGGACGGGAAACGTTGTCAATTGCAGCATCATTACGCGAAGCGGGCCAAAGTTTCTGCACTTTCGCAGAATCGAAAAACACTTGGTCGTAAGAGGGGCCTCTGTAGTCAACAAATCTCAGGTCGTCCGGGGTCCAATCAATCCACCCCGCTTCGTTCACTCCCCGCGTTTCGGTAAAAAGCAGCGGGTTAATCAGCTCGTGAACTCCGTTAGGATCAGGTTTTGATGGCGCATAAGCCTTGACCCCCCACACCGGCAATTGCCCGCGGCGCATGGCTTCGTTTACTGCCGCCTTGGCCTTCCTCCATCGGTCCTGGATTGCGTAGTAACGGGCTATATCGGACACGAGGCATTCGAGCAGTTGGCCGGCGCTCTCCCCCGTATCGGCCATGATGCGCTTTGCCCATGCGCGTTGGTTATCAGGTCCAAACGGCCCCACTTCGTCAGGGTCAGGCGTCCAAGGAATGCCGGTTTCGATTTCCTCGAAGGCGGATGCGAGCCATTCCGGCGGCCAGTGTTTCCAGTCTCGGGACCATTCCTTTTTTGGAAACTCGAAGCAATCCGCCCCGGGTGCCCGGACTTCGCTGAACGTAATCCAAGAAAAAGCGTCAAATGCACTCCACCGATCACCGCTCGGCAGATTACCGCTTGGTATGTTCTCTGTTGGGCGCTTCGTCGGCGCATCCGGAGAAACGGCTGTGGCGGTAGAACTTACACCCTCATTCGTCACCATCTCCGCCCGCAGCACCTTGACGTGCCAATAGACATTGCCGCCGCCCTCAAAGCGTTGCTTGTTGCCCGGATCGCGCTTGAGGTCCTGCCAAGCCCGGGGGGCAATCCATTCAGGCCAAGCACCAGCCCTTCCCGGGTCGCCAAAGGCCCGCAGTTCACCCCGCAGCAGCCGTTGCAGCAGGATCGGCGTATGTAGGTCGTTGGCTTCCCACCAAACTTCTGCAACGTCGGGCGGGTATATGTCGCCGGGCTGAACCATAATCTTCTGGTCGGGCGGAAGACCGCGGCTGTTGATTTCCACCAGTCGGCCTAGTTCGTTCTGCGCGTAGATCACTGCGGCATTGTGGAAACCCCAAACCCCGGGAGCGCCACGCTTCCCCCAGCGTTCGGAAACTTGGCCGGTCAATAGTCTTTCCGATACAGGCCATGCTTGCCGGGGTATCCCGGATGCCGCCGAATCAGCCACGGGCAGCAGCATACCGGCGGGCAGAGCCGGGTGTGTGACCGGCTCCGGGTGAGGTAAGGTATAGGGCAGGCCCGGTAATGGTTGCCATAACGCCAGCACGCTCGCGGTGGGCACGGCAAGAACAGTCAGGGGCAGGGATGCAGCCAGGTCGGATGGCAGAGCCTCGTAGGCCACAACGTCCCCACCCTGGCATTTCAGCATCATTGAACGCCAGCGCCGGGCCGGCATGGGCACGGCTGCCGTTCCACTTCCCACCGTGGCGGGCAGGATGCCATCGCGGAGGGCAAGCAACAGGTCCGCTTGTGCCCCCATGAAGTCCGGGCCTGTAGGCTGTTCAGCCCAAAGCCTTTCAATGTCTCCCGCCCGGCCCGCTGTGGCATCGCGGGCTGCTTCGGGGCAGCGCAGCATAATCCAAGCGCACGCCTGCAATAGCGTCACGATGGGAGGCAACAGGACTGCATCGGGAGGTGGCAGGTTGGACAAAGGGCGGTGTTGCAACCAAGCGGCGAAGGGCGCTTCCGCCATGAATGCAGGTTCGTCGCGCATGGGCAAACCGCCCGCCGTGCCGGCATGGATCAAGTCGGCTCCAACGCGGGTATGCCACTCATTCCGGGGCACGGTTTGCAGGCGGCCGGCAGCGTCCCGAGTATGGACAACCATATGACCGGCAGCAAAGGCATGTTGCAGTTCCTTGCGCGCATCACCCAAAGCCGCGGCGGCGGGAATCCATGGGGGGCGCGACTCGGCAAGGAAGGGGTCGCTTTCGGGGGCACGCTCCCAACGCCAAGGCGCTAGGTTTACCAAGTTGGTAGGCGCTCCGGGGTTGGGCGTTTTCAGGTACTCGCGCACCCGCGCATCCGGGGCACGCCGGACGGCAACGCGGGTGATGGCTTCCCGCAAGGTGATGAACCCGGCTTCGCGGTAGTGCATCGCGCCCTATGCCGCCGCCCGCCGGCCGCGCCGTATTAACACCACTTTGGGGGAGGCATCGGCACCCGCTACAGCGGCCAGGACGTGCGCCGCCCAGCCGTCCAGCGCAGTGCGCTTCTCTGCCGCCCAGTCGTGGCGCTGGTAGATGCCGACGATGCCGCCCCGGCTGCCGCTTACATGGTTCAACACCGCCTCTGTCACCTCCAAACGCACGCCCAGCCGTTGCAGGCCCGTCGCCACTGTGCGGCGGAGGTCATGCACGCGCCAGCCTGTCACGCTCGCTTCCTTGTCCAGCCCGGCCTTGCTCTTGGACCAGTTGCCAAACATCACCTTGCCACCCTCCCCAGGGAACACCAGCCCATGGCGCTGCTGCCGCACCACCGCCAATCGGGCGCGTAGAATGGCTTGCGCCGGGCCGGACAGCGGCACCACGCTGGGCTGTCCGTTTTTCGTGCGCTCCCCGGGAATTGTCCAGGTTGCCAGGTCCGGCGCGATTTCGGACCAATTCATGCCGCGCACTTCGTCCCGGCGCTGTCCGGTCAGCAGCAGCAAGCGGACGATGGGGCCGTATGGCGTCGTGTCCGCTGCCGCGGCCTTCCACACCTTCACGGCTTCGGCGTCGGTTAGCACCCGGTCCCGCTGCACGTTGCTGGGGGCCACTGGCAGTTCCGTGAAGGGATTGCCTGGTACACTGCCGCGGCGCTGCGCCCATCCAAAGCAGGCGCGGCCGTAGGCGGCCAGGGCACGGGCTACGCTGGGCGTCAGACGGTCCACGATAGCCACCACGTCCCGACGTTGCAGCCGCTCCGCCGGGCGGTTCCACCAGTCTTTCAAGGCCCGCTCCATCGCTTCCGTCGCGTCCTTGCGGTAGCGCGCGCTGCGATGGGCCAGGTGCAGCCGGTCCCAATCCTCGACCAGCCGGGCCAGCGTCATGCGCTCGCGCTTGGCCTCGACCTTGGCAGTCTCCACCGCCACCTTCCGCGCCGCGGCCGGGTCGGCACCCCCGGCAACCTGGCCCATGACTGCGCGGGCAGCGGTGCGGGCAGCGGCCAGGCTGATAGCGTCCACGCTCCCCAGCGGCACCCGGCGCTTGCGGCCGGCAGTCACATATTGCGCCAGGTAGGACTTGCTGCCGGTGGCCACGATGCGGACGGCCAAGCCGCGTTGCTCCGTGTCAAATACCATGCAGTCACGCTTGCCAGGCGGGCAGGCCATCCGGTCAATTTCCCGTTCCGTCAGTTTGATGCCCATGCCCGACTCTCCCCGGTCTAGCCAGGTCCGCTATGTGCCAGCGGACCCCCAGCGGACCCCGCAAAATGGCGTCCCGTGTCAGACCTTGGCGGATTACGTCAGAAGGTGCAAGAGAAAGTCTATTGTTTAACAGATAGTTGGCAAGGTCCGCTTCGCCCTCTGGCATTTCTTGGCGGACCCATGTCGCTTATTCGCAATGAGGAGGTCAGGGGTTCGATTCCCCTCAACTCCACCACCGCCCCGTTCCCTGCCCGACAGGCTGCAAATTGTTCCAGCCGGTTGAACTCTGCGGCGGCTGATCCGCTTTGCGCCCCTGCCTTGGAAAACATGCCTCTCAGGGGATCATCCGATGTCCACCACGCAACTGTCCCGCCGCGGCCTCGTGCTGGCTGGCGGCGCTGCCGTCTCGCTCGCCGCCGCGCGGCCTGCGCTCGCCGTCACGGCAGCCGCCCCGAAACCGACCCGGGCGCTGTCCGTGGTGGCGAGCTTCACCCAGCAGGCGACCGGCGTGGCCGTGTCCACGGACGGGCGGGTGTTCGTGAACTTCCCGCGCTGGGAGACCGACGTGCCGGTCTCGGTCGCCGAGGTGATGCCGGGCGGCCAGCTGCGGCCCTACCCGGACGCCGGGTGGAACGCTTGGAGCAACCTGCACCCGCTCTCGGTGGCTGACCACTTCGTCTGCGTGCAGAGCGTCACCGTCGATCCGCAAGGCTTCCTTTGGGTCATCGACCCGGCCGCCCCCGGCAACGAGTTCATCAAGCCCGGCGGCGTCAAGCTGGTGAAGATCGACCTCAGGACCGACAAGGTCGTCCGCGTCTATCCGTTCGACACCCAAGCGGCGCCGCAGGGCAGCTACATGAACGACATGCGGGTCAGCCCGGACGGCGCCACCGCCTACCTCACCGATTCCGGCCAGAAAGGCGCGCTGGTCGTGCTCGATACCGCCAGCGGCGTCATTCGCCGGGTGCTGGACGGCCATCCCAGCACCCAGCCGGAACCGGGCGTGGCGCCTGAGGTCGATGGCCACGAGCTGCGCAAGCCCGATCACCGCATTCCCGCCTTCGCCGCCGATGGCATCGCGCTCGACCCGGCGGGGCAGTACCTCTACTGGCAGGCGTTGGTCGGCCGCACGCTCTACCGCATCCCGACCGCTTCGCTCCGGTCCATGACGCTGTCCCCGGCCGACGCCGCCGCGAGCGTCGAGAAGGTGGCCACGACCAACGTGGCGGACGGGCTGTGGATGGATGGGCAGAACTACCTCTTCATCACCGACCCGGCCATCAACGGCGTCCGCATGCGCGCACCTGACGGCGCCATGAGCGTCGTGGCGCAGGACCCCCGGCTGCGCTGGCCGGACAGCATGGCGGAGGGTGCGGACGGCTCGATCTACGTCACCGCCTCGCACATCCAGGACATGGCGCAGTTCCACAAGACGGGCAGCGCCCAGAAAGGCCCTTGGCAGCTGTTCCGCATCCCGCCGCCGCACCCGCGCTGACAACATATAGTGTGGTGGTTCTGAAGTTCGCCCGAGTATGCCGCCGCCGCCGGAGGCGAACTTCAGAACCACGAACCACGCTAGAAACAAAGGCTCGCTAGTGTCCTTGTCGATTTGGAAGTTCACTTCGAGCCAGCCCCAAGTACGGCGAACTTCCAAATCGGGACACTAGCCGCCGGTGGGAAGACGATCCGACCGGGTCGTTTTGTTTCACGCATTTAACGCTTTCTCAACTTACTAATTAATGTTTAAACTGATTGGGACGTGCCGCGCCTGGTACTGCGGATCGAACCGCCGTTTCTGGAGAAGAAATGTTCAATTATCGTTTCGTCGCTTTTGGCCTGCTCCTGAGCGGCGCAGCCCAGGCCGCGCCAGTGACATTCGACTTGACCGGGACTGTCACCCAGATCGGTCAGGTCAACGGTAGTGTGGCAGTGACAATCGGTGAGCAAATTCCTATAGCCATCACGATCGACTCTGCCGTAACCGGTGCCGGCATATACTCCTATAATGGTGGTGGAAATCCGATTACGGGCTTTAACCCCCCAATTATTTCTGCACTTTTCGCAGGAGTGGATCACAATGGTCTGTTTCAAAATATCTCTTTTGGCGGCGGGGTTACCGGTTCCGGAGTCACCTTCAATACAGCTAGCCCGCAGACATCTGGCGGTTTCAATCTAAATCTGTCAGGCGCCCTCAACTCATCTATTTTCAATAATGGCCTGCCCCTAACACTGAGTGCAAGTGAGTTCACAGCCGGAACGTTCTCAGTCACCGAACTGGTCAGCCCTACAGTAGTAGGCTTCTCGGGTATCATCGACGGCCTTGCGGGATCGACGACTACGGTGCCTGAACCCGCCTCGTGGGCAATGCTGGCGCTCGGCTTGCTCAGTCTAGCGGGAATCCGTCACCGCCTTGGCTAAAACACGAAACCAGGGGTGAAGGGGACGACTGTCCCCTTCCGGGTCCAGGGCAGAGCCCTGGCTGCCTTCAAAGATGGATTGCGCCATCACGGTTGGCTCACCTGGCGAGTGAAGACGCTCGCCAGAGCACAGCGTTAGACATACCGCCGCACCTGTCAGCGATGGCCATGCATCAGTCCCTGAACCACTTGTCGTTGCGGGCCGCCCACTTGGCAGCGACCTCGTGGCGGAACACCATCACCAGCGGCACGATCCACGCTACCGCCGCGAGCAGGGCCAGCTTCCAGGACAGGCTCACCGTCTAGGCGGCGAAACGCTTGACGAAGGCCGACCAACGGTGCCGACGCAGCTCGCTGCGGGCGCGCCCGTCGTTGGCCATGTAGTTGAGCTGGATGGCGTGGCGGACGCCCACGAACGTGCGATGGCCGTGCCATGTCGTGGGGCCGTTGGGGAACACCAGCAGCGTGCCGTCCACCGGCGGCACCTCGACGGCGTAGTCGTCCAGGTCGGTCGGGCTGCGCAACAGCCGCAGGCAGCCTTCCCGCTGCGCCCAGGCGTCGGTCTGCTGGTTGAGGTAGAGCAGCACCGTCACCCGCTTGGCCTCGGAGTCGGTGTGGATGCGGCCGTCCTTCTGCCGGGTCCGGCCGCGCATGGTCAGCATCACGGGCGCGCCGTGCAGGTCCAGGCCGAACTTGCGGGCAATGGCCGCCTGCATGTCCTGCGCCTGCATCTGCCGCACCAAGGACGCCGCCGCCGACCCCAGCTTGAGCGCTTCCGGCGGATACGACCCGCCATTCGCCATCGCGGGCAGCCCGTCCCGGACGCGCTGGAGAAAGGCAGGTGGCACGAAGTGCGGCACCACGACGTGCGGGAACGGCGCGGTGGCAACCGGGGTTGCCTCCAAAGCCGCGAGGTCGAGCTGGTCCAAGGGTGCGGTCATGCTGTCCATAGGCATCTTTTAGGTAACCTACCGGCATCGGTTCAAGTGGGCTGGCCGGTTGGTTGAACTGCGCGCCATCCCGGGCTATCCGCCTGGCCATCATGGACATCGCAGCCCCCGCCGCCGGTCCGCTGTTCGCCTACCGGGACCTGCTGGCGTCAGGCGCGCTCTCCACTGACCCGGCGCAGGCGGCGGCGGCCGAGCGGCTGCAGGATCTGTGGGCCAAGCTGAAAGGCTACGACCCCGCCCCGCACCCGGACCGGGCCGGCCTCATCAACCGCCTGCTGCGCCGCCGCGCCGTTGACGACGCTCCCTCGGGTCCGCACGGGCTATACCTGGTCGGCGAGGTCGGCCGCGGCAAATCCATGCTGATGGACCTGTTTTACGAGCAAGCGGCCGTCGGGCGGAAGTCGCGCATCCATTTCCACGCCTTCATGCAGGACGTGCACGCCCGCGCCTTCGCCTGGAAGCAGGGCCACCAGGGCGGCGACCCGATCCCCGAGCTTGCGAACGAGATCGCCCAGGACTCCGCCCTGCTCTGCTTCGACGAGTTCCAGATCACCGACATCGCCGATGCGGTGATCCTGGCGCGGCTGTTCGAGGCGCTGTTCGCCCGCGACGTGGTGGTCGTCGCCACCTCGAACACGCCGCCGGACGACCTGTTCCGCGGCAAGCCGGGCCGCGACGCGCTGCTGCCGTTCATCGCCCTGCTTAAGCAGCGGCTGGACGTGCTGGTGCTGGACGGCCAGCGCGACTTCCGCCGGCAACGCCCGCGTGGCCTGCCGACCTGGTACGTGCCCGCCGATGGCCGCGCCGACGCCGCCCTGGACCGCGCCTTCGCCGACCTGGCAGCCGGCGCGGTGGCCAAGGCGGAGCGGCTGACCGTGAATGGCCGCACCCTGCGCGTGCCGCTGGCGGCCGACAGCGTGGCCCGCTTCGACTTCGCGGCGCTGTGCGGCCAGGCGCTCGGGCCGGGGGACTACCTGGCGCTCGCCACCCACTACCGGGCGCTGGTGCTGGACGGCGTGCCCAGGCTGGGGCCGGACAACTACGACCTGGCCCGCCGCTTCATCACGCTGGTGGACGCGCTGTATGAGCACCGGGTCAAGCTGCTGGCCTCCGCCGATGCGCCGCCGGACCGGCTCTACCAGCGCGGCGAGGGGGCGAAGGCGTTCGAGCGGACGGTCTCCCGCCTGGAGGAGATGCAGTCGGAGGCGTGGCTCGGCCTGCCGCACCTCACCTGATGGCCCTTGAGAATGACCGTCAAGCAAGCAAGGCCAGAGGCTCTGCCTCTGGACTCCGCCAAAGGCAGGGCCTTTGGCGGGTCTGGGCAGAGCCCAGCCTCACTTTCCAACAGGTCAAACCATAAGGCCGTTGGTCTACCCGCCGAACGACCCGCTGCGTGGAAACCCGTTCGGCGGCAGCCGTCCGGCCTGCGCCCGCTCTCCCAGCCAGTCGCGCAGCGCCGTCTCCGTCCGCGTCTTCTCGCCCAGCCGCCAGGTCAGCCCCTCGGCCAGGCGGAACACCTTGGCGTCCTTCAACCCGCCCTCCTTGAACCGCTGCAGGATCACCCCGGACCCCCGCGCCAGCACCGGCACCTGGTCCAGCGGGAACACCAGCAGCTTGCGGTTGTCGCCCACCACGGCGACGTGGTCGCCCTCGGAGGGGATGCACAGCAGCGCCTCCTCCCCCGGCCGGGTGTTCAGCACCTGCTTGCCGCCCTTGCGCTCCGCCAGTAGGTCCGCCGCCTCCACCACGAAGCCCCGCCCGGCCATGGTGGCGACGAGGCAGCGGGCCCCTTCGCGCCAGACGAAGAGCGTGACCGCCTCGTCCGCGTTGGTCATCTCCGCCAGCAGGCGGATCGGCTGGCCGTCGCCACGGCCGCGGGGCAGCTCGGCGGCGCGCAGGGTGTATGCGCGGCCGTTGGTGCCGAACAGGCAGAGCCGGTCGGTCGATTGGCACGGCAGCAGCAGGCGCAGCGCGTCGCCTTCCTTGAACTTCAGCTCGCCGCCATCGGCCAGGTGCCCGCGCACCGCCCGGATCCAGCCCTTCTGCGACAGCACGACGGTCAGTGGCTCCCGCTCGACGGCCATCTCCACCGACACGTCCACCGCATCCGGCACCCCGGCCAGCAGCGTGCGGCGCTCGCCCAGAGGTCCGCTGCCGAACCTGTCGCGGATGCCGGCGACTTCCTCGCCCACGCGCTTCCAGCGCAGCTTCTCGCTGCCCAGCAGGGCATTCAGGCCTTTCCGTTCCTTCTCCAGGGCAGCGTGCTCACGGCGAAGCTCCATCTCCTCCAGCCGGCGCAGGGAGCGCAGCCGCATGTTGAGGATGGCCTCGGCCTGCCCGTCGTTGATGCCGAAGCGGCGGATCAGGCCCTGCTTGGCGTCGTCCTCCTCGCGGATGATGCGGATCACCTCGTCCAGGTCCAGGAACACGGAGAGAAAGCCGTCGAGCAGCTCCAGCCGCCGCTCCACCGCGCCCAGCCGGTGCCGGGAGCGGCGGACCAGCACCTCGCCGCGGTGGTCCAGCCAGGCCCGCAGCACGCCGCGCAGGCCCATGACGACGGGGGTGCGGTCGGCGGTCAGCACGTTCATGTTCAGCGGGAAGCGGGTTTCGAGCTGGGTGGCGCGGAACAGCGTCTCCATCAGCGCGGCCGGCTCGATGCTGCGGATCTTCGGTTCCAGCACCAGGCGCACCAGCTCCGTGCTCTCGTCCCGGATGTCGCCCAGCAGCGGCAGCTTCTTGGCTTCCAGCAGCTCGGCCAGCTGCTCGACCAGCTTGGCTTTCTGCACCTGGTAGGGGATGGCGGTCACCACGACCTGCCACGCGCCCGCCTTGCCGCGCTCCACCGTCCAGGCGGCACGCAGGCGGAAGCCGCCGCGGCCGGTCTCGTAGGCGGTGGCCATGGCCGCCGGGTCCTCGATGAGCACGCCGCCGGTGGGAAAGTCCGGGCCGGGCAGGCAGGCCATCAGCTCGGCGGTGGTGGCGTTCGGGTTGGCGATCAGCGCCAGGGCGGCGGCGCACACCTCCCCGGCGTTGTGCGGCGGGATGGAGGTCGCCATGCCCACCGCGATGCCGACGGCGCCGTTGGCGAGCAGGTTGGGGAAGCCGCCTGGCAGCACGGTCGGCTCGTGCTCCTCGCCGTCGTAGTTGGGGCGGAAATCCACCGCGTCGTCGTCGATGCCGTCCAGCATGGCGCGGGCCACGAGGGTCATCCGCGCCTCGGTGTAGCGCATGGCCGCCGGGTTATCGCCGTCGATGTTGCCGAAGTTGCCTTGGCCTTCGACCAGCGGGTAGCGGGCGGCGAAGTCCTGCGCCAGGCGGACCAGCGCCTCGTATACCGAGGCGTCGCCGTGCGGGTGGTACTTGCCGATCACGTCGCCGATGACCCGGGCGCACTTCTTGAACCCGGCGGCCGGGTCCAGCCGCAGCTGGTGCATGGCGTACACCAGCCGGCGATGCACTGGCTTCAGCCCATCCCGCACATCCGGCAGGGAGCGGGACATGATGGTGCTGAGGGCGTAGGCCAGGTAACGCTCGCTGAGCGCGTCGGCGAGCGGGGCGTCGAGGATGGCGCCGGCGAGGTCGTCGGGCATTGTTATCCCTGCAAAGAGGCAGGGCTCTGCCCTGCACCCGGAAGGGGACAGTCGTCCCCTTCACCCCTGTTGACAGGTTTCCAAAGGACTCCGTCCTTTGGCGGGGTTCGGGGCAGAGCCCCGATGCTTAAGCCGACTTCGCCATGATCTCGTCGGCGATGTTGCGCGGCACCGGGTCGTAGTGGTGGAACTGCATGGTGAAGGACGCGCGGCCCTTCGTCATGGAGCGCAGGTCGGAAATGTAGCCGAACATCTCCTTCAAAGGCACGCCTGCCCGCACCGTCACCGTCGAACCGGCTGATTCCTGGCTCTGGATCTGGCCGCGGCGGCGGTTCAGGTCGCCCACCACATCGCCCACGTGGTCCTGCGGCGTCGTCACCTCCACGTCCATCACCGGCTCCAGGATGATCGGGCTGGCCTTCTTCATGCCGTCCCGGAAGCAGGCCTTGGCCGCGATCTCGAACGCCAGCGCGCTCGAGTCCACGTCGTGGTACTTGCCGTCCACCAGAGTGTACTTGAAGTCCACCGTCGGGAACCCGGCCATCACGCCCGTGTCGGCCTGCACCCGGATGCCCTTCTCCACGGCAGGCACGTACTCGCGCGGTACCGAGCCGCCGACCGTCTTGTTCTCGAACACCACGCCGCCGTTGCGCTCCAGCGGCTCGAACAGCACCTTCACCTCGGCATACTGGCCGGAGCCGCCGGTCTGCTTCTTGTGCGTGTAGGTCTCGGTATAAGGACGCGAGATCGTCTCGCGATATGCCACTTGCGGCGCGCCGATATTGGCATCGACGCCGTAT
>CAXTPP010000058.1:0-20910 GCA_964246185.1 uncultured Acetobacteraceae bacterium | reverse complement strand
GCCATAACCACCGTAACCACTGCCCAGGGCCGGCGCCGGGGAGCCGAACGAGGGCTCCTGCCGCGGCGTGAAGCTGCGCTGCATGGGGGCTGCGGAGAACGGCGACGTGGCGGTGGAAGGCGGCGCGGAATAGGTGAAGCCGCCGCGGCTGCCCATGGAAGCGCCGCCGCCCGCACGCGCCAGCGCCAGTCCAGGCGCGAACGCGATGGCCACGGCGAGTACGGCGGTGAAAAGCCGGAGGCGGAACATGACGGTCAACTCCTCGACGCCGCATCATATAGGACGCTGCCCGCGCGAAAAGGAGGGCGTCGGCGTTACGGCCGCTCGCTGACCCGGCAGCCAATTCGTGCCATGGTGCCGCGTCACTGCCTGGAACATCGCGATGGACATCCCGACCGAGCCCGCAACCGACCGCACCGCGGACGACCTGCACGACGCCATTGTCGCCCGGCTGCTCTACAGCCACGGCAAGACGCCCAGCCGCGCCAGCCAGCGGGACTGGTTCGCCGCCACCGCGCTCACCGTGCGGGACCGGATCGTCAACACCTGGACCAGCTCGGCCGCTGGCGCGCGGGCCAGGGGCGCCAAGCGGGTGCACTATTTCTCGCTGGAGTTCCTGATCGGCCGGCTGCTGTTCGACGCCGCGGGCAACCTCGGCATCATCGGCGCGCTCCGCACCGCGCTGGCCCGCGAAGGCGTCGATCTTGACCATCTGCGCACGGTCGAGCCGGACGCGGCGCTCGGCAACGGCGGCCTTGGCCGGCTGGCGGCCTGCTTCATGGAAAGCATGGCCACGCTGGGCATCCCGTCCTTCGGCTACGGCATCCGCTACGACTACGGCCTGTTCCGCCAGTCCATCCGCGACGGCTGGCAGCAGGAGCAGCCGGAGGACTGGCTGACCGCCGGCAACCCTTGGGAGTTCCAGCGGCCCGAGCTGTCCTACGGCATAGGCTTCGGCGGCAGCGTGTCCGCCACGGTCGAGGGCGGGCGCACCAGCTATGCCTGGAACCCGGGCGAGACGCTGTTCGCCGTCGCGTTCGACACGCCCATCGTCGGCTACGGCGGCGCGCACGCCAACACGCTGCGCCTGTGGTCCGCCCGTGCGGCGGACCCGCTGATGCTGGACGCGTTCAACCGCGGCGACCACGTGGGCGCGCTGACCGACCGGGTGCGCGCCGAGGCGGTCAGCCGCGTGCTGTACCCCGGCGACGACAGCTCCGCCGGGCAGGAGCTGCGGCTGCGGCAGGAGTTCTTCTTCGCCTCGGCCAGCCTGCAGGACCTGCTGCGCCGCCACCTGGTCGAGCATGGCACGGTCAGCAACCTGGCCGAGTATGTGGCCATCCAGCTCAACGACACCCACCCGGCCATCGGCATCGCCGAGCTGATGCGCCTGCTGATGGACGTGCACGGGCTGGAATGGGATCCGGCCTGGATCATCACGCAAGGCTGCATCAGCTACACCAACCACACCCTGCTGCCCGAGGCGCTGGAGATGTGGCCGGTGCTGCTGCTGGAGCGCCTGCTGCCCCGGCACATGCAGATCATCTACCTGCTCAACGCCCGCCACCTGGACACCCAGCGTGCGGCTGGAGCCGATGACCGCCTGCTGGCCGCGCTGAGCCTGATCGACGAGTCGAGCGGACGCCGGGTCCGCATGGGCCACCTTGCCTTCCTGGGCAGCCACTCCGTCAACGGCGTGTCCGCCCTGCACACGGACCTGATGCGCCGCACGATCTTCCGCGACCTGGACACGGCGGTCGGCGGCCGCATCGTCAACCGCACCAACGGCATCACCTTCCGCCGCTGGCTGCACCAGACCAACCCGGGGCTGACCCAGCTGCTGGTGGACACGCTGGGGGACCGCGTGCTGCGCGACCCGGCGGCGCTCGAAGGCTTGGTCCCACATGCCGAGGACGCCGGCTTCCGCGAGGCGTTCCGCCGCCAGCGCTTCCCCCGCAAGGAGGCCGTCGCCCGGCTGGCCGCGGCGCAGCTGGGCGTCGCCATCGACACCGAGGCGCTGTTCGACGTGCAGATCAAGCGCATCCACGAGTACAAGCGGCAATTGCTGAACGTGCTGCACGCGATCAGCCAGTACAACGCCATCCGCGCGCAGCCGACGCGGGACTGGCGCCCCCGGGTCAAGTTCTTCGCCGGCAAGGCAGCGCCGTCCTACACGCTGGCCAAGCAGGTCATCCGCCTCTCGGTCGACGTGGCGCGGGTGGTGAACCGTGACCCGACGGCGCGCGGCCTGCTGCAGGTGCTGTTCATGCCGAACTACAACGTGAGCCTGGCCGAGCTGCTGATCCCCGCCGCCGATCTGTCCGAGCAGATCAGCACGGCGGGGATGGAGGCGAGCGGCACCGGCAACATGAAGCTGGCGCTCAACGGCGCGCTGACCATCGGCACGCTGGACGGCGCCAACGTGGAAATCCGCGAGCGGGTGGGGGCCGACAACATGTTCATCTTCGGCATGACCGCCGACGAGGTGGAGGCCCGCCGCACGGCCCAGGGCCTGGATGCGACCGGCGCCATCGAAGCCTGCCCGGCCCTGCGCGACGTGATCGGGGCGCTGCGAACCGGCGTGTTCAGCCCGGAGGAGCCAGCCCGCTACGCCGCCCTGGCCGACCGGCTGACGCATTCGGACCCGTTCTTCGTCTGCGCCGACTTTGCCGCCTACGACAAGGCGCAGGAGGAGGTGGACGCGAAATGGCGCGACCCGGCGGCCTGGTGGCGCTCCGCGGTGCTGAACACGGCGCACATGGGCTGGTTCAGCTCGGACCGGACGATCGGGGAGTACGCGGCGGGGACTTGGCGAATGACGGGGAGCGGGTGAACGAAAACCAGCACGGCTGTTCGCTCGCCGACGTGCTTCGCCTTCTGGAGAAAGGCAAGATTGGGCACAGGGCGGCGATGGAGTGGCTGAACGTGTGCCGCTATAATGATCTGGTTGAAATCATGCACGTGAACGGCAGGCTAATGCCGGGCCACCAGCCGATGCGCGTCAGCCCTGAAACGCGAGCCTTGATTCGGGCGATTAACCGTCCGCTTACGCCCCGAGATTAGCTATGCAGCACTCAGTGTCTATCCACAAACATGTTGAGTCAAAGGAATCGGTTGTGATTCCATGTGCTGCGCATCGAGTTGCGGGAGCCATGGAATGTGGACGACAGAGAACCGTAGCCGATACGACCGCAGCAGGCTTCGCTACCCGAGTGACCTCACCGGCGCCGAGTGGGCTTTGGCCAAGCCGCTGATCCCCCGCGCTAAGCGTGGCGGCAACAAGCGTACGGTTGATGTACGGGAGGTCGTCAACAGGATTATATATATCCTCAGCACCGGCTGCCAATGGGCCGCGCTGCCCAAGGACCTGCCGCCGCGCAGCACGGTCAACAGCTACTTCCTACGCTGGGATCACGATCGCACACTCGACCGGTTGCACCACGTGCTCTACGTCCAATGCCGCGAGCAGGCTGGGCGCGAGGCGAGCCCAGCAGCGGCGATCATTGATAGCCAAACCGTCAAGAGCGTAGAAAAAGGGGGCGCTTGGACCCACATGGTTACGACGCCGGCAAGAAGATCAAAGGCAAGAAGCGGCATGTCCTGGTCGATCCCCAAGGCCTGCTGATGCAGACCATCGTCCATACCGCCGACCTTCAGGACCGTGACGGCGGCGTGCTGTTGATAGCGTCACTGTTCGGCTTGTTCCCGTTCCTGCTCAAGCTTTACGCCGACGGCGGATACCAGGGACCAACGTTCCAGACCGGGCTCCACCAAGTCTGCCAGGAGGTAAACGTCGAAACCGTCAAACGCTCGGACGTAGGCCGCTTCGTCGTGCTGCCCAAACGCTGGATCGTCGAGCGCACCATCGCCTGGCTGAACCGATGCCGCAGGCTTGCCAAGGATTGGGAGCGCATGAACCAACACGCGCTGGCATTCCTGCGTTGGGCCTCAATCAAGTTAATGGTGCGAAAGCTCTGTCAAAACACCAATTGATCTTGAATAGACTCTTAAAAAAGCAGTCGGCATCTTCTCGAGTCCGCCGAGCTGAGCTTGCGTTTCATCGAGGACCACCGCGCGGTGTTCCTCGTGCGGGTCATGTGCCCGGTGCTGCGGGTCAGCGCCAGCGGCTGCTACGCCTGGCGCGGCCGGCCCGGGAGCGCCCGCGCCCTGGCGAACAAGGCGTTGGCCGAGGATATCCGCCGTGTCCACGCCGGCAGCCGGCGTCGCTATGGCAGCCCGCGGGTGCATGCGCCCCTGCGGACCGCGGCGGCCAATACGCTGCACATGCCTATCGCCGCGTGCTGGACGAGCACGGGATGCGGTGCTCGATGAGCCGCAAGGGAAACTGCTGGGACAACGCGCCCATGGAGAGCTTCTTCGGCCGCCTCAAGACCGAGCTGGACGGTGACGGCCCTTCGGCACCAGGCAGGCAGCGCGCACAGCCCTGTTCCAGGCCATCGAAGGCTGGCACAACCGCCAGCGCCCCCACTCGGGCATTGGCTGCGTCACGCCAATCAACAAAGAGTAACTCGCCGCGGCCGCATAGGCCGTAACCCGTGTCCACCATAACAGGGGATGGTCACTGCCGCAGACACGTCATCGCGTATCGAAAGCCGCTTGCCACCCATCACGCCCACCCCACCCAGGCCAGAACGCAATCAGAGCGCTCCGAGCCGCGCCAAATCACATCCGAGTCAACAGTTCTGCCGGCCGGTATCAGACATATTTTATTAGGCATATTTTGAAAGTAGCGAAAAACGTGTGTTTTACCTACTCCATGGCGGCCATATATTACTTAGTGCGACCGATTTGCCCGAACCTCAAGCACAGGTCCTACGCTGACAAATGCGTCAACAATCAGTTTCGGCGGAAAGCGCTCGGCTCGATCTTCGAAGCGCATAAAACAATTAATTAATGTCGACCCTACAGTATCCGACATCGACTAATACTTGTTAAATCCTGATCAGACTCAAAGCGTGCTTTATCCCTCTTCTTACCTTCTGTCTCCGCCAAGTTACCCTTAATCTGCGCAACACGTCATCAGACTCATATACCCGGCCGGCAGCCACACCGGCCCGTGCGCGGGAAGAATGTCACCCCACATCTCGGATCTTAATAGATATACATCCGGTGACTTGCTCATAGCTATGAGATAGGACCTTGCTCGTGCGGTCGTAACACAATGGGTTATCCAAGAATCCAGCCCTCAAAGAGAAGCGACCCCGCTATGGTTAACAACTCACTCCGCTGCCTGCCCAACCGCCTCCAACCCCCGGCCGCGCCGCCGCCCCACCCGTCGCGCCAGCCCCGACAGATCGTCCATCACCGTGTAGAAACTCGGCACGAACACCAGGCTCAGCAGCGTGCTGACCACCAGCCCGCCGATCACCCCAATCGCCATCGGCGCGCGGAACTCGCCGCCATCGCCCACGCCCAGCGCGGAGGGCACCATGCCGGCCACCATCGCAACCGTCGTCATCACGATCGGGCGGGAGCGCTTCACCCCCGCCTCGGTGATCGCCTGCAAGCGGGCAACCCCGCGGGCGCGGGCCTCGATGGCGAAGTCCACCAGCATGATCGCGTTCTTGGTCACGATGCCGATCAGCATCAGCAGGCCGATCACCACCGGCATGCTCAGCGGCTCCCCGGTCACGAACAGCGCCAGGATCACCCCGCCCACCGACAGCGGCAGCGACAGCAGGATGGTGATGGGCTGGAACACGCCGCCGAACAGCAGCACCAGCACCGCCATCACCAGCAGCAGCCCGGCGCCCATCGCCTTGGCGAAGCCGTCGAACACCTCGGCCATGATCTCGGCGTCGCCGCCGTTCTGCACCCGCACGCCGGCCGGCAGGCGCTGCGCCTCCGGCAGGGCATAGACCGCCGCCAGCGCCGAGCCCAGCGCCTCGCCGCGCGACAAATCCGCGCCGATCAGCACCCGGCGCACCCGGTCGTACCGCTCGATCGAGGATGGCCCGGCGCCGAAGCCCACCTCCGCCACTGACGCCAGCGGCACTGCCAGGCCGCCCGCGCCCGGCACCGGCAAGGTTTCCAACGCGGCCAGGTCGGTGCGGGTCGCCGGGTCGAGCTGCACGCGGATGGGAATCAGCCGGTCGGCGTCGCGGAACTTGGCCAGCTCGGCCGGGATGTCGCCGATGGTGGCGATGCGGACGGCGTCGGCGATGGCCTCGGTGGTGACGCCGAAGCGGCTGGCCTCGTCGTTGCGGGGGGTCACGCGGATTTCCGGGCGATCCACCCCGGCGCTGGCCGCCACGTCGCGGAAGCCGGGCAGGCGGCGCATGGCGCCCTCCAGCCGGGCCACGGCATGGTTGAGCGCCGCCGGGTCGTCCCCCAGCACGGTGATGGACAGCTCGCGCTCGCCGCGGTCGTTCACCAGCCAGCCGTGCAGGTCGGGGATGGCGGCCAGGCGGCGGGACAGCGCCTGCTCGATCAGCTGCTGGCTGCGGGCGCGGGCGGATTTGGGCGTCAGCGAGACGACGACGGAGGCGGTGCGGATGGACTCGCCAGCGCCGGTGGGGGTCGCGCCGCCGATGACGAACACGTTGGACACGCCGGGTTCGGCCATGAAGCTGTGCGCCACCAAGTCCGTCTTGGCGCGGGTGCCGGCCAGGGTCGCGCCCGGCGGCAGCTCGACGCTGAGCACGATGCGGCTGTCGTCCTGCGCCGGGATGAAGCCGGTCGGCAGCAGCGTGGTGGACCACAGCGAGACGGCGAACAGCGCCAGCCCCACCACGAGCGTCACGTATGGCCGCACCAGGGTGGCGGCCAGCAGGCGCTGGTAGCCGCGCATCAGCCGGCCGTCCGCCCGGGTCTGCGCCATGCCGGCCTGCGCCATGCCGTGCGGGCGCAGGAAGTGGGCGGCCATGACGGGGGTGAGCAGCCGCGCCACCAGCAGGCTGACCAGCACGGCGGCGGCCACCGTCAGGCCGAACTGCTTGAAATACTGCCCGGGGATGCCGCCCATGAAGCTCACGGGCGCGAACACCGCCACGATGGTGAGGGTGATGGCCATCACCGCCAGGCCGATCTCGTCCGCCGCCTCGATCGAGGCGTTCCAGGCGGACTTGCCCATCCGCATGTGGCGGACGATGTTCTCGATCTCGACGATGGCGTCGTCCACCAGGATGCCGGTCACCAGCGTGATGGCGAGCAGGCTGACGAAGTTGAGCGAGAAGCCCATCAGCTGCATGAAGAAGAACGCCGGCAGCACCGAGAGCGGCAGCGCGGCCGCGGCGAGCAGCGTGGCCCGCCAGTCCCGCAGGAAGATGAACACCACCAGAGTCGCCAGCGCCGCGCCCTCCAGCAGCCCGTGCATGGCCGACACGTAGCCGCCATAGGTGCCGCGGACGGAGTCGTCGATCAGCGTCATCTGCACCGCGGGGCGCTCGGCGGCCAGCGCATCGAGCCGCGCGCGCACCCGGCCCGCCACCGTCACGTCGCTGGCCCCCTTGGCGCGGTACACCGCGAACGCCACCACCGGGGTTGCGCCATCCAGGCGGGCGAAGCGGCGGGGCTCCTCGAACCCGTCGGTGATTGTCGCCACGTCGGACAGCCGCAGCTCCCGCCCGTCCGGCAGCACGATGCGGCTGTCGGCGAGGCCCTGCAGGCTGCCGGCGTTGGCCAGGGTGCGGATGGCCTGCTCGTGCCCGCCCACCTCGCCGCGCCCGCCGGCCAGGTCCACGTTGGTGGCGCGCAGCTGGGCGTTCACCTGCCCGGCGGTGACGCCCAGCGCGGCCAGCCGGTCCAGGTCGAGGTTGACCTCGATCTCGCGCGACACGCCGCCGATCCGCTCGACCCGGCCCACGCCGGCAACACCCTGCAACGCGCGGACCACCGTGTCGTCGACGAACCAGGACAGCTGCTCCGCCGTCATGCCGGGGGCGGAGGCGGCGAAGGTCTGGATCGCCTGGCCCACCACGTCCACCCGCTCGATGTCCGGCTCGTCGATGGTGCGGGGCAGGTCGGCGCGGATGCGGCCCACCGCGTCCTTCACGTCGTTCAGCGCGCGGTCTGTGCTGACCTCCAATTGCAATTCCACCAGCGTGGTCGAGACGCCGTCGGTCACCGAGGAGGTGAGGTGCTTGACGCCGGCCACGCTGGCCACCGCGTCCTCCACCTTGCGGGTGACCTGGGTTTCCAGCTCGGCCGGGGCCGCGCCCGACTGGGTGACGACGATGGAGACGATGGGCACGTCCACGTTGGGCGCGCGGGTGATCGGGATGCTGCGGAACGAGGCCACGCCCAGCACCAGCAGCACCACGAACAGCACGATGGCCGGGATGGGGCGGCGGATCGACGCGCCGGAGATGTTCAAAGCCATCCGCTCAGCCCCCCGCCGCGTCGATCGGCGTCACCCGGTCGCCGTCCCGCACGAAGGTGCCGGACACCGCGGCCACCGGCTGCCCGGCGTCCACGCCCGCGGCCAGCAGCACCTGGCCGCCGCTGCGCAGGGCGATGGTGACGGCATGGGTGGCGACCAGCCCGTTCTCGACCACCTGGACGTGCGCGCCGTCCGGGTCGAACAGCACGGCGGAGAGCGGCACCACCACGCCGGCTTGCCGCGCCACCTCCACCGACGCCCGCGCGAAGGAGCCGATGACGCCGGGTGCGGCCGCCGCGTCAGGCGCCACGCGGATGCGGCCGAGCCGGGTCGCCTGGCTGACCTCGGGCGACACCAGGCGCACGCGCGCCGGCACGGCGCCGTCCAGCGTGGTGAGCACCGCGGGCTGGCCGACGCGCAGATGCGCCAGCCGGGTTTCCGGCACGCTCGCCTCCAGCTCCACCGCCCCGTCCTCGATCAGGCGGAACAGCGGCTCCCCCGCCATGGCGACCACCGCGCCCAGCCGCGCCGTGCGGCGGCTGACCAGACCGGCGACGGGGGCGCGCAGCGTCGTCCGGTCCAGCCGCACCAGCAATTCCTGCCGCTGCGCGCGGGCCAGCGCGGCGTCCGCCTCTGCCGCCCGCAGCGCGTTCACCGAGGCGGACAGCCGGGCCGAGCCGACCTGCGCCGCCTGCTGGCGGGCCTCGAACGTCTCGCGCGACGCGGTGCCGGAGGCGGCCAGGTCCTTGGTGCGGGCGAACGCGGCGTCCGCCTGGACGCGGGAGGCCTGCGCCTCGATGATGGCGTTCTGCGCCTGCGCCACGGCCGCGTCCGCCCGGCCCTGCTGCGCCGTGTTCTGCGCCAGGCTGGCGTCCAGCGCCTCGTGCGACAGCCGGGCCAGCACCTGGCCGGCGGCCACCCGGTCGCCTTCCTCCGCCTCGATGGCGGTGATGGCCAGGCCGTCGATCTGCGGGCTGACCAGCACCTCCTCGCGCGGGACGAGGGTGCCGGTGACCAGCACGGTTTCCGCCAGGGTGCCCTGTGCCGCGCGCACCACGGTGATGGCGGGGGGCTGCGGCTCGGGGGCGGCCGCGGCGGCCCACAGCAGCACGGGGAGCAGCAGGAGGCGGGACATGGCTTCCAGTGGCACCAGGGGGTGGGCGGATGCAAGCGGGATGAGGATCGCAGGCATCGCGGCTCGGGTGTTGGCTCTCAAGTTCCTGTCAGACCTTGCGGGAGTGTCTCAGCTCATGAGAATGGCGCACGCCGGGGGGGCGAACAGGTCAGCGTCCGAAAAGCCGCGGGTCGAGCGTGACCGGTGTCTCTGGCCCTACCAAGATTCGCATGGCGTCCGGGTGCTCCGGATTGACCACGACGTTGCCGTCACGGCCGGCAGTGACGATCGAGGGGACGACCAGGAGGGCCGATCTGCACCCCTCGATCCAAGCCTTGCCAAAGGCTTGAGCGATCGAGACGTCGAGCGGGTCGTCCCATCCAACGTGCAAGAGAGGATCGAACGTCTCCCTGGACACGTCACCGGGAACGACGGCCTCAACGTATCGTGCTGCACTTGGGGGCGTTTTACGGTTGGCATGAACAAGCACCTCAACCAGGCAGACGGCGAAACTGGTGCCCGTGTAGATGGCTGGCAGTCCCGGCGGGTTCCAGCGCTGGCCAAAGAGGCAGGCTCCTTCTCCAGACCAGATTGAATGTGAGCCGGTGACGATGCGCCAAAGGCGGAGAGGCCCAGGCGGAGAGGCCCAGTGCTCAGAGGGCAAGGCCGTATTCGAGCGCATTCAGGATTTGCTCGGCACGGCGGGCGCCCAGGTCCGTCCTGGCAGCGTCAACCGGGCTGCGCTCATCAAGCTGAGGGTGCGATGTCGTCATGAACTCCCGTGCCTCTGCCTCGGTGCCCAGGGCTCGGCGGGCGTGCACGAAGAGCCGGGCAACTCGTTCCGTCCGCTCGCTCTCCTGAGGCGAGAGCTGTGTCTCGCGGCGTTCAAGGGTCGTCTTCGGAACGACACCCCACTCCAGCCAGGACGCCTTCGCCTTGTCGCCTCCAGCCAGCCATTCTGCGACGTGTCGGAGGGCTTGCCGGGGAAGTCCCCGTTCCACCGCCTTTTCGATAAGGACGGGCGAGGGAGGCGACACCAAGTCGTTTTCAAAGTCGGAGCTCCGGCCAGCTCGACCTCTCGATTGGGTAAAGTGGGCAAACGTGTTGTCTACCTTGGCCTCGACTACCATGACGAAGGCATCATCAACGCAAATGACAAAATCCCCGCCGAGAACACGGGCGGAAGACTTGGGACCTTTCTTCGCTGTCGTGGATGAAGTGACGGAGGGCACGGAACCGACTTTCGAGCTTCGCAAGAAGGCGATGCCCATCACCTCCGCGACTGCCTTGGCGTCATAGTTCGTCAGCATCCTGCGTCCCCTCGGCCACCTGGTGTAAAATCAGGCTCCATGTGGGGGAAAGCAAGGGCGGCTCCGGACGTAACGGCACGCTTTCGGGTTCTTGCGCCAAGGCATCACCCGTGGCCACTGCCTCACCCCACCACCACCTCGATCGGCCCCGCCGCATCCCGGATGCTGATCGGGGTCGCCCCCGCCGGGTCGCCGTCCGCCTGGGCCAGCGCGCTGCCGTTGCCGAGGATCTCCACCGCCGCCGCCGTGCGGAGGCTCAGCCCCGGCATCCGCGGCAGCAGGTTCAGCGGCAGCGCCGCGCCGTACATCAGCGCGGCACCCGCGCCATACCGCTCGAACAGCGCCACGCGGAACCCCGGCTTGCTGGCGTCCGCGCCTGGCGCCAGGGTGAATCGGCCGGCATACAGGCGGCCCTTGGTCACGATCACGCTGGCGGCCTCCGCCTCCTCGCCATCCAGGCGCAGCCGCAGCCTGGGGTAGCGGTAGCGGCCCAGCTCGCGCATCGTCTGCGCCACGTAGGCGCCCTTGCCGAACACCCGCTTCATCGCCGGGCTGAGCGCGTGGACCACCTGGGCGTCCAGCCCCACGCCGATCATCTGCACGAACAGCCGGGTCAGCCCCGGCATCTGCGCCACGCCGGGCCACAGCAGGCCGGTGCGCCCGAACGCCAGCGCGGCGGCAACGGCACGCGGTGCGAAGGGCAGCGCCAGCTCGTGCGCCAGCACGTTGGCGGTGCCGAGCGGGATGATGCCGAGCCGCGCCCCGCTGCCCGCCAGGCCGTTGGACACCTCGGCGATCGTCCCGTCGCCGCCCGCGGCCACGATCAGCCGGGCGCCGGCGCCGGCGGCCTCCCGCGCCAGCTCCGTCGCGTGCCCGGCGCTGCGGGTTTCCGCCAGGTCCAGGCGCATGCCGCTGGCGGACAGCACGTCGAGCACCTGCCACAGCGCCTGCGCCCGGCGGCGTCCGGCGGTCGGGTTGAAGATGACGATGGCAGCGGGACGCCGGAGGTGTGGATTCGGCATCCGGCGACACTACGCGCCGCCATTGCAACAGCATGACAATTTTCGGTCAACCGCGTGACTTCGACGACAATAGAGATGGGAGGTTATGCGTCATCTAATCTTAACTGATGCGACTCGACTCCGCCGCTTAAGAGCATCCGGGTGCCGAGAGACGACCCATAGCAGGTGTGGACCGCATGAGCGCCCTACCAGAGTCTGTCCAGCCGACCCACCGATACCGCTCGATCTTCATCTCCGACTTCCACCTCGGCACCAAGGATTGCCGCAGCGACTTCCTGGCCGACTTCCTCAAGCACAGCAGCAGCCAATACCTCTATCTCGTGGGCGACGTCTTTGACGGCTGGCGGCTGCGCAAATCCTGGTACTGGAACGCCTCGCACGACGAGGTGCTGCGCCTGATCCTGCACAAGGCCCGCTCCGGCGCCGACATCACCTACATCCCCGGCAACCACGACGAGATGTTCCGCGCCTGGCTGCCGCTCGGGCTGGAGGTCGCGGGCATCCGGCTGCGGCGGGACGCGCAGCACACCACCGCCGACGGCCGCCGCCTGCTGGTCCTGCACGGGGATGAGTTCGACAGCGTGGTGCGCTACTACAAGGTCCTGGCCCTACTGGGAGACCGCGCCTACGCCACCGCCCTGGTCGTCAACCGCTACTTCAACGCCGTGCGCCGTCGCCTCGGGCACCCGTACTGGTCGCTGTCGGCCTGGCTGAAGCGCCGGGTCAAGGAGGCGGTCAAGGCGATCGACCGGTTCGAGACGGCGCTGGCCGCCGAGGCCCGGCGGCGCGGGTGCGACGGCGTGGTCTGCGGCCACATCCACCATGCCGAGATGCGCGAGGTCGGCGGCGTGCTGTACCTGAACGACGGCGACTGGGTGGAAAGCTGCACCGCCCTGGTGGAGCACGAGGACGGGCGGCTGGAGCTGATCGACTGGGCCGCGCTCAACTGCCTCTCCTTCCCCGCCCCGCGCCGCCCGGCAGTGCCCGAACCTGCCTGACCCCCGGCGCGTCCTGATCGTCTCGGACGCCTGGCTGCCCCAGGTCAACGGCGTCGTCCGCACCCTGTCGGCCGTGATGCAGGAGCTGGCCGCGAGGGGCCACGTGGCCGAGGTGATCGGGCCGGACCGGTTCCGCACCCTGCCCTGCCCGACCTACCCGGACATCCGCCTTTCCCTGCTGCCCCGGCGGCGGCTGGCGCGGATGATCGAGGCGTTCCGCCCGGACGCGCTGCACCTCTCGACCGAAGGCCCGCTCGGGCTGGCCGCGCGGGCGTTGGCGCTCCGCCGCGGCTGGCGGTTCACCACGGCGTTCCACACGCGGTTCGCCGAGTACCTGCACGTCCGCACGCGCATGCCCTTGTCCCTGAGCTATGCCTGGCTGCGCAGGTTCCACGACGCCGGGTCCGGCATGATGGTCGCCACCGAGAGCATGCGGCTGGAATTGGCCGGCCGCGGCTTCCGCAACCTCCGCCCGTGGTCGCGGGGGGTGGACCTGGCGCTGTTCAGGCCCGAGCCACGGGAGGGCTGGGACTGTCCCCGGCCGGTGTTCGCCTACGTGGGCCGGGTCGCGGTCGAGAAGAACATCGCCGCCTTCCTGTCCCTGGGCCTGCCCGGCTCCAAGGTCGTCGTGGGGGACGGCCCCGCCCGCGCCTCGCTGCAACGCCGTTTCCCGGACGCCCGTTTCGTCGGCATGCGCCACGGGGCGTCCCTGGCAGCCTCGTTCGCGGGGGCGGACGTGTTCGTGTTCCCCTCGCTGACCGACACGTTCGGGCTCGTCATGCTGGAGAGCCTGGCCTGCGGCACGCCGGTCGCGGCCTTCCCTGTCACCGGCCCGCGGGACATCCTGGCCGGCGGCCCCGGTATCGGCGCGACCGACACGGACCTTCGGGCCGCCTGCCTGCAAGCATTGGCGACGGGGGACAGGGCAGCCTGCCGCGCCTACGCCGAGCGGTTCTCCTGGCGGGCCTGCTCCGAAGCGTTCTTGGACAACCTCGTCCCCATGACGGAGCCGCTGGCGGCCATCGAGTAGGCAAGGCCAGAGGCCCTGCCTCTGGACTCCGCCAAACGCAGGGCCTTTGGATTCTTTTTATATAAACGGTTTCCAAAGGCCTCAGGCCTTTGGCGGGTCTGGGCGGAGTGGCCTCAAGGTTCCGGTTGCCTCCTTCGGGCAATTGGAATAGCCACGGAGGGGGAGACCAGCCTTGCTCTGCAATAGGTCGATGTCTGAAACCATCGGCATGACACGGCCGCTCAGCTCGTCCCCGGCGTCGCGCGGCAGCCGCGCGCAGATGGGGGAGGCGGCCAGCGAGACCAGCGCCACCGCCACGAACGCCGCGCTGTAGTCAGCCAGCAGCGGATGGTCGTGCCCGCTGAGCGCCAGCGACCCGGCCAATGCCGCCGCCGCCGCGCAGATGCCCAGCGTCAGCATCAGCTGCTGGAAGGTGGTGTAGAAGCTGGTGGCCGAACTCATCCGGGCGCGGTCTATCTCGGCGTAGGCGATGGTGTTGTAGGCGGTGAACTGCAGCGACTGGAAGAACCCGCCCACCAACAGCACGGCGTAAATCAGCGCGATCGGCCAGCTCGGGCGGAAGGCGGCGATGGCCAGTAGGAACAGCGACGCGGTAAGCCCGTTCCACACCATCACGTTGCGGAAGCCGAAGCGCCGCAGCAGCGGCAGCGCGGCGCCCTTCATCAGCAGCGACCCGGCGCTGCTCGCGAAGGTGACCAGCCCGCTTTGCAGCGCGGACATGCCGAAGCCCAGTTGCAGCATCATCGGCAGCAGGAACGGCACCGCGCCGATGCCCACCCGGGTCATCCCGCCGCCGATCACGGACAGCCCGAAGCTCGGCGTCCGCATCAGCGAGAAGTCCAGCACCGGGTTCGCCGCGCGCCGGCTGTGGCGCACGTACAGCGCCCCCGCCCCCAGCCCGGCGGCGACGATGGCGGCGGTCTGCGCCGGGTTGGCCAGGCCGCGGCTGGCCAGCTCCAGCCCGAACATCAGGCACGACAGCGAGACGCCGGACAGCAGCAGGCCCTGCCCGTCGAAATCGACCCGGCCGGCCTCCTTCACGTCGCGGATGTAGAGCGTCGCCAGCGCCATGCCGAGCACGCCGATCGGCACGTTGATGTAGAAAATCCAGCGCCAGGACAGCGCGGTGACCAGGAAGCCGCCCACCGGCGGCCCCAGCACCGGGCCGATCATCGCCGGCACCATCAGCCAGGTCATGGCCGCCACCAGCTCGCTGCGCTCCACCGAGCGCAGCAGCACCAGGCGGCCCACCGGCACCATCATGGCGCCGCCGATGCCTTGCAGGATGCGCGCTCCCACCAGCGCCGCCAGGCTGTCCGCGAGGCCGCACAGGATGGACCCCAGGGTGAACAGCGCGATGGCGGCGCGGAACACGGTGCGGGTGCCGAACCGGTCCGCCGCCTTGCCGCTGGCCGGGATGAACACCGCCAGGCTGAGCAGGTAGGCGGTCAGCGCCACGTTCATCTGCAACGGATCGACGTGGAAGGTGCGCGCCATGGTCGGCAGCGCGGTGGCCAGCACCGTGCCGTCCAGCTGCTCCATGAACAGCGCGCTGGCCACGATCAGGGCGGTGAACCGCACCGACACGTGGGACAGCCGCTCGCGCGAGCGGACCCTGGACGCATAGCGGGCGCGGGCGCGCTTGCGGATCAGGCGGCGGGACTGGGCGTTGATCGCGCCGGTGAGGATCGCACGCATGGCCCAGCATCGCGCGTTGCCGGCCGGCGGAAAACCCGCAGCCGCGCATGGCGGATGGCCGGTCCCCGCGCTATGCCGGGCCATGCCCGCGCCAAGCCGCGAATATCCCGAGCGCCCCCTGGTGGGGATCGGCGTCGTCCTGCTGCGTCCCGGTCTGTCACGCCCTGGCGAGGTGCTGCTGGTGCGGCGCGGCCGTGCCCCGGCGCTAGGCCAGTGGAGCATCCCCGGCGGCGCGCAGGAACTGGGCGAAACCGCGGAAGCCGCCGCCCAGCGCGAGCTGCGGGAGGAGACGGGGCTGGCCGTGGGCAAGCTGGTCCTGGTGGCGCATGTCGACAGCATCCACCCCGACGAGGCCGGCCGGGTGCGGTTCCACTACACCATCCTGGACTTCGCCGGGCTGTGGCAGGGCGGCGAACCGACGCCGGGCGACGACGTCACCGAGGCTGCCTTCTTCGCGTTCGATGCGCTGGACCAGCTCGGGCTGTGGTCGGAGGCGAAACGGGTCATCACGGCCGCCCGGCGCCTGCTGGGGGTGTGATGCCAACGGCCCATGCTTTGACCTGCTGGAAAGCAAGCCTGGGCTCCGCCCAGGCCCCCTCAAGGCCGTCGGCATGACCTAGCTGCGGCGGCGGCGCGAGTTGGGCGCTTTCTGCGACTGGACCACCGTGAGCGCCCCGCCGGCCAGCAGCAGGCCGGCCGCTGCCGGCAGCAGCCAGACTGGCCGCGTCAGGAGCGCCGTCAACGGGTAGTCCCATAGCCAGCTCGACAGATGGACGCGGATGTAGCTCTCCACCGCCGTCATGCTGACGTGGTCGAACATGACGAGCGCCTCGCTCAGCGTCATGTCCGGCGGGCCAAGGGTGCCGATTGCGACGGCGCCGACCAGCATGACGGCCGACAGCACGGCAAGGACCTTGGCCAGCATCATGTGAACAGCCGCTCGTTCGCCTTGTCGGCGTACATGCCGGCCACCCACTCCCCGTAGCCGTTCCAGATCACCGTGGGCACCCTTTCATCCAAGCCGATCAGCCGCTCCGTCGCCTGGCTCCAACGCGGATGGGGCACCGCCGGATTCACGTTGGCCCAGAAACCGTATTCGGAGGGTTGGATGGAGTGCCACATCGTTTCCGGCTGCGTGTCCGTGAAGGATATCTTCACCAATGACTTGCCTGACTTGAAGCCGTACTTCCAGGGAATTTGCACCCTCAGCGGCGCGCCGTCCTGCTTGGGCAACGGCTTGCCGTACATTCCGGTCACCATGAAGGACAGGTCGTTGCTGGCCTCCTGCATGGTCAGCCCCTCCGTGTAGGGCCAGGGATACAGGCTGCTGCGCAAGCCCGGCATCACCCGCGGCAGGGCGGCCGACTCGAACACCACGTACTTGGCCGACGCGGTGGGCTGGGCCAGCTTCAGCAGCGCCGACAGCGGAAAGCCGGTCAGCGGCATCGTCATCGCCCAGGCCTCGACGCAGCGGTGGCGATAGACCCGGTCCTCCAGCTGCACCTGCTTGAGCAGGTCCGCGATGTCGATGGTGCGGGGCTTGTCCAACATCCCGGCCAACTGGATCTGCCAGGGCGACACCGGCAGGCGCTGCGCCGCCTGCCAGATCGACTTGCTGTCGCCGAACTCGTAGAAGTTGTTGTAGGTGGTGACGTCCGCCTCGGGCGTGGCGTCGCGGCCTGGCGGATACACGGCTTGCGCCATCGCGTTGGTCGCCAGTCCAGCCACGGCCAGGCCAGCACCCGCCATCGCCGCCCGCCGCCCGATGACGAAACGTTCCGGGGTGGCCGCGCTGTCCGGCAACTCCCAGCCCTTGCGGCGATGGATGAACATGGCAGCCTCCCGTCTGTCCGGCGGACGATGAAGATATGGGCCGCAAGCAGACCGCGGATAGTGGCCCGCCGGCTCGCTTGCGTAAAGCAGCGCCGTCATAGCCCAGCCGGGTGCTTCGATGGCTTAAGATCAGGTAATCCATGGCGCGCCGCCGCCCGATCGGATAGCGTCGCCCCGCCGAGCAGGAGTGGGCCTAGATCGTGACGTTTCGCACCAGCATTCCCGCCCTTGGCATCCCGATCCTCGCCCTCTGCGCCGCGCTGGGCGGGTGCCAGACCGTGTTCGACGCCGTGGGCGTGGCCGTGCCGCTCAAGGCCGGACAGGACCGCATCTACAACGGCAGCTACCAGGGCGACATCACGCAGGTCGCGGCCCGCGGCCCGGGCTGCCCCAGCGAGCCTGGCGAGCGGGTGATCATGGTCGGCGACGGCGTGCTCTGGTACGCCTACACGCCGGCCACGCTGTTCGAATCGCCGGTCGCCTACGACGGCCGCATCGAGGCCGACTCGGGCGCCGCGCACATGGCCGGCCGCGTCACCGGCAACCACCTGGTGGCCACGGTGAAAACCCCGCAGTGCGAAACCCGGCTGTCCATGTACTACGTGTACGACCACGGCGAGTGAGCGGGACCGTCAAGCAAGGCCAAACGCTCTGCCTCTGGACACCGCCAAAGGCAGGGCCTTTACAATCCAATTGTTTAATGAATCGGTTTCCAAAGGCCTTCGGCCCTTGGCGGGTCTGGGCAGAGCCCAGCCTTGCTCCTCATCCCGGCACGCCAAGGTCAGTCAGCCGCCGATACTCATCGAGCGCGAACTTGTCGGTCATGCTGGCCACGTAGTCGCAGGCTGCCAGCGCCGCCCGAGGCGCGTCGGCATGCCCGGCCCGGCCGCGCCACTCGTCCGGCAAGGTCGCCACGTCCTCCGCCAGCAGGGTGAACAGCTGCTCCGTCACCCGGCGCGCCTTGTTGGACATGCGGTTGACCTGCCAGTGCCGGTACATGCGGGCGAACAGGAATTCCTTGATGGCGCAGTTCGCCTCCGCCATCGCCGGGGTGAAGCCCACCACCGGGCCGGCCAGGGCGCGCACGGCGGCGGCGTCGGCCGGCTGGTGGCGCTCCAGGCGACGCCGGGTCTCGGCGGCGAGGTCGGTGGCGAGCCGGTCGATCACCCGGCGCACCGTCTCGTGCCGCAGCCGGGCCGGGGGCACGTCCAGGCTGGCGCCGCGGGCCTGGCGCAGCGCCTCGCCGACCAGCGGCAGGTGGCTGATCTCCTCCGGGCCGAACAGCCCGGCGCGCATGCCGTCGTCCAGGTCGTGGCTGTGATAGGCGATGTCGTCGGCCGCCGCGGCGATCTGCGCCTCCACGCCGGGCTGGCTGCCCAGGTCCAGGCGGTGACGGGCGTCGTACTCGGCGATGTAGGGCGGCGGGTGCGGCAGCGGGCCGTTGTGCTTGGCCAGCCCCTCCAGCGTCTCCCAGGTCAGGTTCAGGCCGTCGAACGCGGCGTAGCGCGCCTCCAGCAGGGTCACGATGCGCAGCGCCTGGGCGTTGTGGTCGAACCCGCCCCGGCTCGCCATGCCGCGGTTCAGCCCTTCCTCCCCGGCATGGCCGAACGGCGGGTGCCCGAGGTCGTGCGCCAGCGCCAGCGCCTCCGTCAGGTCCTCGTCCACGTGCAGTTCGCGGGCGATCGAGCGGGCGATCTGCGCCACTTCCAGCGTGTGGGTCAGCCGGGTGCGGAAGAAATCGCCCTCGTGGTTGACGAACACCTGCGTCTTGTACTGCAGCTTGCGGAAGGCTGCGGAGTGGATGATCCGGTCGCGGTCGCGCTGCCAGGGCGAGCGCGTCGGCGCTTCCGGCTCGGGGTGCAGCCGCCCGCGCGCGGCCTCGATGCGGACGGCGTAGGGGGCGAGGGCCATGCCCCCGCCTTAGCACCCGGCCTTGGCGCCCGGCCAGCCGCCTCTTCAATGATCGCCGCCGCCGCGCTATGTTGGGAGCATGGAACAAGCATTCGACATGAGCGACCGCGCCGCCGAGCAGATCGCCGCCATCGTGGCAGCCCAACCCCGCCCCGCCGCGCTGCGGGTCGCGGTGCTGGCGGGCGGGTGCAGCGGCTTCCAGTACAAGTTCGAGCTGGACGAGGCGGTGCAGCCGGACGACCTGGTGGTGCAGTCCGGCGCGGCCCGCGTGCTGGTGGACCCGGCGAGCCTCGACCTGCTGGCCGGCTCCCAGCTGGACTACACCGACGAGCTGATGGGCAGCCACTTCACCGTGCGCAACCCGAACGCCAAGAGCGCCTGCGGCTGCGGCACCAGCTTCGCCGTCGATTAAGCGAATTTTGCATGAGCGACGATCCGGTCACGCTGGAGTTCATCGGGCGCACGATGCTCGCCATGCAGGTGGAGATGCGCGAACTTCGCCGGGAAGTCGGCGACATACGCTCGCTCACCCTGCTCACCGTCGATCAGGTTCGCAGGACCGACCGGCACGTCACCGAGTTGAAGGACGAGCTCGAACTCATCATCAAGGCAGAAGTGATGGGCCGCATCGGCCTTTTCGAGTCCGGCGTGGAAAAGCAGCTGAGCGAGCTGCGCGACCGCGTGGAGGAACTGGAAACCGGCAAGTCCCGCTTCACGCCGTGAAGATCGCCACCTGGAACGTCAACTCGGTCCGCATGCGCGAGCCGCACGTGTGCCGCTGGCTGCAACGCGCCCAGCCCGACGTGCTGCTGCTGCAGGAAATCAAGTGCGAGCAGCCCGCTTTCCCGGCCGCCGCGTTCCGCGCGCTGGGCTACGAGAGCGCCATCGCCGGGCAGAAATCCTACAACGGCGTCGCTGTGCTGAGCCGCCTGCCGATGGAGGTGTGGCACACCGCCCTGCCCGGCCTGCCGGCGGACGACGCCCAGGCGCGCTACCTGGAGGTGGACGTGGCCGGCGTCACGATCGGCAACCTGTACCTGCCGAACGGCAACTCCGGCGGCGAGGCGGGCTATGCCTACAAGCTGGCCTGGATGGACCGGCTCGCGGACCACGCGGACGAGCTGCTGGCGTCCGACACGCCGTTCGTGCTGGCAGGCGACTACAACGTGGCGCCGGCGGACGTGGACTTCGCGCCGGGCACCCTGCCCGAAGGCGACGCGCTGGTCCGCCCCGAGACGCGGGCGCGCTACCGCCGCATGCTATGGGCCGGCCTGACCGACGCCGTGCGCGTCACCACGCCGGCCGGCCCGGTGTACACGTTCTGGGACTACCAGGCCGGCGCATGGCAGCGGGACCGCGGCCTGCGCATCGACCACGCCCTGCTGTCCCCGACCCTGGCCGACCGCCTGAACAGCGCTGGGCCAGACAAGGACGTGCGCGGGGAGGATCAGCCGTCCGATCACGTGCCAGTGGTAGTGGTGCTTGATGACTAGCCGGGCGGCATAAGGGTTTAGGCCTGCGAATCATGTCCATGGCTGTCCGGTTTGCTCACCTGGCGGTCACTCTCAAGGACCATCGGTGTAGGACTGTTTTCAGGCAAGGCTTGCGACCGTCCTTCGCCTGTGGTTTATGTTCGGCATATGTTCCCTATGT
>CAXTPP010000057.1:0-21081 GCA_964246185.1 uncultured Acetobacteraceae bacterium | reverse complement strand
GGGTGGGATGGGTGCGCGTGGACAACGCGGGGGTCCTGGCCGGGGCGGTCGCCGTCGTGCTGCTGGCGCCGACCAGCCAGGCGCTGGCGCTGGAACGGCTGCGCCCGGCGCCGTGGCTGGCGGTGCCGGCCGGGGCGGCGCTCGTGTTCCTGCTGCTGCTGGTCGGCGGCCGGCTGCCGACCGAGTTCATCTATTTCCAGTTCTGACCCCAAGCCCGACTTCGAGCCTGGGCCGTGGCGGCGCTGGCTCGCCTGGTTCGCCGGCACGGCGCTGGGGCTGCTGGCGTTCGTGTTCCTGTTCGTGACCAGCGTGGACCCTTGGGGGATGCTGCCGCTGTCGCCGCCGCTGCCGCGGGCGCCGATCTCGACCAACGCGCGCTTTTCCATGCCGGCGCTGGCCAGTTCGCCCGCCTTCGACTCCGCGGTGTTCGGCTCGTCCTCCTCCCGCCTGCTGCGGCCGTCCGTGCTGGATGGGCTGCTCGGCGGCCGTTTCGCCAACCTGGCGATGAACGCGGCCACCGCCTGGGAGCAGCGTCAGATGCTGGGGCTGTTCACCCGCACCCACCCGGCGGCGCGCACCGTCATCATCGGGCTGGATAGCGTGTGGTGCAGCGAGACGCCGCAGCAGGACAGCGGCCGCAGCTTCCCGGCCTGGATGTATCGCGGCACACCCTGGCGCGGCTACGGCCAGATGATGACGCTTTACGCGGTGCAGGAGGCGGGGAGCCAGCTCTGGGTCATGCTGGGGCTCAAGCCGCGCCGCTACGGGCTGGACGGCTACACCAGCTTCGTCCCGCCCGAAGCCGCCTATGACCCGGCGCGCGTGGCCGCCGCTTTCGCCCACTGGGGCAAGCCAGCGGACTACCCCGATATTGGGGCGGCGCACGCATTGCCAGCCCTGCCCATGCTGGCCGATGCGCTGCAGGGCCTGCCGGAGGCAACCCGGAAAATCCTGTTCTTCACGCCCAGCCACGTTTCCGTGCAAGGCGGCCCCGGCAGCGACTTCGCCGCAACCATGCTGGCGTGCAAGATGCAGGTCGCCGCCATCGCCGCAGGAACCCCGGGCACGGTGGTGGCGGACTTCCTGATCCCGAGCCCGATCACGTCCACTATGTCCAGCTACTGGGACCCGCTGCACTACCGGCTGCCCGTGGCGGACCAGATCATGGCCGACCTGGCCGCCGCCGCCGCCGGACGGGAAACGCCCGACGACCACATCCTCTCATACGGCCTCAGGCATTGACCTGCTGAAGCGCAAGGCTGGGCTCCCCTCCGTGGCCAATCCAATTGCCTGAAGGAGGCAATTGGAACCTTGAGGCCACTCCGCCCAGACCCGCCGAAGGCCCAAGGCCTTTGGAAACCTTTTCGTTAAGTAGGTGGACTCCAAAGGCTCCGCCTTTGGCGGAGTCCAGAGGCAGAGCCTCTGGCCTAGCTTGCTTGACGCTTACCCTCCAGGGCCCTCGGCATTAAGCTGCAAGCCTCGCGCCCATGAGCTTGCGCCGCCACAGCATCGCCTCGAACGCTGCGAACAGACGCTGCATCTGCGCGGGCTTGTAAGGGAAGGTTTCGGGCGGGTCCATCAGGTGGACGATCGCTTCCGCGTCCGCCTCGAAGATCAGCAAGCGCCCGTCCGGCGTCTCCGCGCAGTCGAGCATGTAGTAGTCCAGGCCTATCCTGCGGTTCAACGCAGCCAACGCCGCCTGATGCCTGATGGCGAAACCGGCGTCGAATCCCGCCATGGCGCGTGCCTCGTCGCTGCGCCGTTCCACGTGGTCCGACATCTCGGCATTGAGGTAATGCACCATCCATCGCTCGGACACGCCCATATGGCAGAGGAACGGCGCGCCATCCACGACGGCGACGCGGTACTTGCGGAACCACCCGTCCTCGCTCCGATAGTCCACGAACGCCGTGAGGTAGAACTCATCCGCCGTGCTCGACTGAAGATAGGCTGCGAGGTCTTCCGGGCCATCCAGCTTGGCGAGGTTGGCGCCGGCATGGGAACCAACAGGGCGGACCAGCGCCGGATAGGATATCGCCTCGCGCACCAGGGCCTCACGCACCAGCTTGACGCAGCTTGGGCTGAGCAGGCCGGGCATGCCGGCGAGCGCGGCGGCGAGGATGTCGCGGGCCAAGCCGTCCACGCGGGCCGGATGGTTCAGCACCGGCCGGGCCCATTGGCTGAACATGGCCAGCCGCTGCTCCAACGTGGCCGGGTCGCCGCCGCCCACATAGAGCACGTCGTGGTCCGGCAGGGCGGCAGGCAGTGCGCCATGCGGGAGAAGGTAAAGCAGGTCGAGCTGCACGTTCAAGTGGCGCGTGATGAAGTCGAGCGGCGCGTTGGCCATCAGGTCGCCCGGCCGCATGAGCGCCAGCAGTCGCAGCGGCGCCGGGCCGTGCGCCGGCGCCTGGCGAGCGACCCGGAACAGCTGGCAGGCTGCCAGCGCCTCGGCCTGGATCGCCAAACCCTGGTCCCGGCGGAATGTAAGCTGGCAGACGGTGGAGATGTCGAGCGCCAATGCCGCATTCTCCTCAGCCGTCCGCACCGGCCGGTCAACCATGGCAAGCAGGGCTTCCGCCGAAGCGCCGGCGTACGCCCTATGGGTCAGTTCCGCCGTGCCATGTGCCAGGGGCGGCGTGAGGCCGGGCTGCAACTCTGTGGTTGGATCAGTCACGATGCTTTGAACCTTTTAGTTGGGCCGAGCCAGCAGCTCAGGCGAGCAAGCCCCGCGCTGACGCTGCCAGCGAGTCCAGGCTTGGCGTGCTTGAGCCGCTGCTGCTGGCCGCAGCGCCGGCGGCGAGCAAATATTGCGTGGTCAGCTGCTCGACGAACTTCGGGTCCTGCAACTTGGAGACATCGAGCTGGGAAGTGATCGCCTGCTCTTGTGCGCCGAGGTCCTGGAAGGCGATCTGCTGCGGGATGCCCAGCGCCGTGGTGACCACGGTCCGGGCGGTGGCGTCTCCGAGGATTTGAACGGCGCTCGTGAAGGTGGATGCCGTGCTGCGGAACGACAGCGCCTCGGACAGGCCCGGCGTAGTCGCGTCGAGCGAGTTGCGCCAAGTGACTTCGGCGTAGCCGCTGGCGAGGATGTCGATCACGCCGGGCTTCTGCAGCACGGCCAAGCCCTTGTTGGCGAAATCGTAGAGGGACGTGGTGGATTTCCAGGCCGGGTTCGGGAGCTGGTCGGCCAGGGCGGTGCTCTTCGTGGTGTCGGACAGCAGCGCCTTTTGCGCCAGCGCCGGGTATTGCTCCTGGCCGCTGAGCCCATTGGCTGTCAGCAGCACCTTCAGCACGGTCGGGTTCTGCAGCAGCTGCGCCGGGCTGGTGGCGGAGGCGACGGCGGCACGGAACGCCGCGATGTCCCGGGCCACGGCGGGCTGCGCCGCGGTCTGGGCGATGTCCTGCGTGCTGTTCGCCTCGGCCGATTTGAGCGCGACAGTCGGGTCCGCGTTGCTGGCGCCACCACCGCCGTAGATCGCGGATAGCAGCGCTGACGCAGTGCCGCTGGTGGAGGCGGGGAACAGCGATAGGGCTAGGCTACCCAGGCTGCCGATGGAGCCGCTCATAGCTACGGCGCAGCCAGGCCGGCGGCGATGTTCTCGTTCACCGCGATCAGGAAGTCGATATCCGGCGAAGATGCTTCCATCTCACGTTGCACGGAGCGGCCGACCGAGATCAAGGATGCGCGCACCGGCGCCGGCAAGCGGTTGTCCGGGTCATGCATCAGGTCCATCACCATGCGCCAAAGCTGCCCGTTTTCCGCCATGGCGCGGACGCGGTTCAGCCTATCGGAACCGAGTGCGGTGCGCAGCACGCCATTAGCTCGGTAGAACACGTCGGCCTCCCGCAGCCGAAGGCTGCGATGCCCGGAAGACGACTGATAAGCACGTGCGGCATCCATCAAAGACGGCATGGTTTATTCCTCATTCAGCGGCTTGCAGGGTAGGAGCCGCGCACCGGCCAAGCACCGTATCCTCGTGGCGGATGATGCGGCGGGCGAGCTTGAGGGCGGCATAGCAATCGTCGGCTTCGGCGAAGGCCAGGGCGCGGTCGAGAATGTCGCGCGCCAGGTTGGAGGATGTCGCCTCCTTGAAGCTGGCGATCAAGCTGCGCGCGGACAGCAGGCCGCCCGTGCGCTCGTCGTCCGAGCCGATATAGGCGGATTGCAGGGCGAAGTAGATGCGTCGGGCCGGGCTGTCGGCCTGGGCTGGCTCCATGATCTGCTTGCCGAACAGGAAGCGGGCATGTGCGGTCAGTTCGATACGGGCCTTGGTGCGAAAGCGGATCGGCGCGCCGTTGACGATCATCACCTCGTTCGGGCGCAATTCGAGAACTAGGTTGGACATGGATCATCCTACAAGGGCGAGACGGCATCCGGGAGCAGCGACGCCGCTCCCGGATCAGGCTTTACTTGAACAGGCTGAGCAGGGCCTGCGGCGCCTGGTTCGCGATGGACAAGGCCTGCGTGCCCAGCTGCTGCTTGATCTGCAGCGACTGCAGCACCGCCGATTCCTGGCTAAGGTTCGCGTCAACCAGCGCGCCCAGCCCGGAGTTCAGGCTGTCGATCTTGGCGCTGTTGAACGTCTGCTGGCTGTTTAGGGAGCTCGCGTCGACGCCAACCTGGTTCAAGTAGTTGAGGTTGGTCGTCTGCAGGGCAGCAAACGCGCTCGGTGTCCCTCCGGTGCCAGGCTGCAGCGACGCCAGGGCCGTTGCCGAGCTTGCCGTCCCAGTGAACGAGTCTACACCCGCCGCGCTGCGGGAGTAAGTCACCCCAATCAACGCTGCTAGAGCTGCCGCCGTTCCGCTGCTGTCCTTCGCAGCGATCGTGGACGTGCCGCCGTTCTCGTTGGTCAGCACCGTCTCGGACTGGCCAGCGACGGCGCCTGATGTGGCGCCGAGCAGCGACACGCCGCCAGTCCCGGAGTTGTCCACGTCACTGGCGACAGTCTTAACGAGGCCCTCGAACTGCGTGATGTACTGCGCTTGCTGAGCAGCCGAATTCGAACCATCGGCGATGTTGGCCAGCAAGCCTTTGGCAGTGTTAATCTGGTTGGAAATGTCCGTCAGGGCTGTGTTCGCAAGGCCCACCAAGCCAGATGCGTGGCCAAGCTGCTGGTTTACGGTGGTCAGCGCGCCCACGTCCGAACGGACCTGCTGCGCCACGGCGAAAGCTGCGCCATCGTCCAACGCGTCGTTCACGCGGTAGCCGGTGGAGATTTGCTTCTGCGTCGCCGTCAGCGCGGAGCTGGTGGCGTTCAGCGACTGAAGCGCGACGTAGGCGGCATTGTTGGTGTTGATCGAGGTAGTCATGGCTTTATTACCTAGCGGTCCTGGATTTAAGAACGTAGCCCACGGTTTTCGTGGAACCTCTCCAACCTATCCGATTGAGGTTAAGAGAGGGTTGAAGACATCAGAGATATTTGACCAGCGACATGCTGCTCACCTCTGAAATCAACTTGTAGCTGGCGCTCAGCTGCGTCTGCACCGCAGACAGGCTGGACAGCGTCTTGGCCATGTCCACGTCCTCCACGGAGGAGAGCTGCCCAGTCAGCGCCGTGCTGGTGTCGGAATACCGCGTCTGCTGCGATAGCAGCGCAGCTTGCGTGTTGCCCAGCGCCCCGCCTTCCGCGTTCAGCGCGCCGACAGCGCCCGTCAGGCTTGCCTGCGTGTCCAGCACCAGCGCCGTGAACCCGGCCGCGTTCACCTGGCTGCTCGACAAGCTGGCGATCGTCGCGAGCCCGCGCAGGATGTCTCGCGTGTAGGACCCGGTGGTGGACGTTCCGCCCGAAACCGCCAGCGTGTTCGCGTTGGCCAGCACGCCCACCTGCACGGCAGTCCCCCCGCCCTCGGCGCCCGTGCCCAGCGTGAGCGTCTGCGCCTGACCCGGCGGGCCGGAGAACGGCGTGGTGCCGGATACGTTGGAGGAGGCGATGGCCTTCGTGCTCGCCGCCGTCGCCGCCGCTCCGTTGACGCCCAGCGCGGCTACCGCCGTGCCTACTTGCGTGAAAAAGCCCGAGGTCAGGATCGCGTTCGGGTTCGGCACCGGCGGCGTCGCGCTGTCCGTCCCGCCAAAGACGTATTGGCCGCCATCCGTGCTGTCGAGCAGGGCGGCGACCTGCTGCAGGGCGGACTTGGCAGCCGCCGCCACGCTGTCCACCTCGGAAGGGGAGACGCCGTTCAGGTTGGCCAGCTGCGCGTTGAAACTAGTGGCGATGGCGTTGATCTGCGTCAGCGCCGACTGCGTCACGGCAAGCTTCCCAGCCACCGCGCCGATGGCGGATTGCTGCGAGGCCAGCTGGGCGATCTGCGGCTGCAACGTCAACGCCGTCTGCGCCGCAGCGCCGAGGCCGGCATAGCTGTTGGACACGTAGCCGCTGCCCGCCTGCTCCGTCAGTGTGTCCAGCTGAGTCTTCGCCGTGACGCTGGCAGCGACCGCCTGGCCCAGTGCGCCGCCGGTGATGGCCGCGATCCCCGAGCCGCTCATGGCAGCACCGCGAGCAGCGCGGTCCACAGCGTTTGCGCCGCGGCGATGACCTTGGCGTTCGCCCCGTAGGCGTTTTGCAGCGCGACCATGTTGGACAGCTCCGTGTCGATCGAGACGCCGGTTTCGCCGGCCAGCTTGGTTTGCAACGTGGCCTGCAGCGCCTGCCCGGTCGCCAGCTTGCTCTGCGCCACGCCAGCCGCCTGCGACTGGCTGCCGGCCAGGTTGGCGGCAAAGCCCGCCAGCGTCGTTCCGGGACTGTAGGGCAGCGAGAGCGTGCCGGCCGTGCCCAGCCCGGTAGCGGCAGGGGCGGGCTGCGGCACGCCGTCCTGCGCCTGGGCGCCGAACGTGTAACGCAGCACCCGGCCGATGAGCGTGGCGCTGCTGGCAGGGCCGCCGGGCGGGTTGGGGGTGAAGGCGCTCGCGCCGCTGGCGCTCCCCGCCACGGCCTGGGTGCCGTCACGCACCAGGCTGGGCGCGGCTGAGACCGCCGGGTTCACCTGGATGACGGAGCTGAACCCGGCGTATCCCGCTTGCACCGGAGTGCCGCCATCCGCTGGCGGGTTGCCCGCCGGGTCGGTGAACAGGGTCAGGCCCTGGTTGGCGAACCGGTTGGCCAGCGTGTTGGCGAACTCGTCCAACCCCGCCTGGCCGCGCGGCAGCACCGTGTCGCGCAGCGAGATTTGCGCGCCGATGCTGCCGCCGGTGAACTGCGCCGTCACGTCCTGGCCGCCCAGCAGCAGCGGCGGCGGAGCGGCGGCGGTGCCGAGCGTGGCGGGCGCGATGCTGAACGGGCCGGTGGCCGCCCGGGTGTTGACGATCAGGCCGCCCGCGACGGCCGTCACGTCCCCGTTGGGAGATGGCAGGAAGGTCAGCCCGCCGTATTGCGATGCGGTTTGCTCCGCGGCAGTGCGTTGGGAGTCGAGGTCTGCCGTGCTCTGCCCCTGCGCCGTGGCGGCGATAATCTGGTTGGAGAGCATGCCGATGGTCGCGACCGCTGCGTTGAGGGCCGCCACGCCGCTCGCCAGCCCATCCTGCGCGCCCTGCCGGGCGGACGCATACGCCGCGGCTTGGCCCTGGATGCCGGAGGCGAGTGTGGCCGCGGCGGACACTACGGCGGATTGCTGCGCTTGGTTGGACGGGTCCGCGTCCAGTGCGGTGAAGGCGTTCGACAGCGCCCCCAACCGGCTCGGCAGGTCGTTGCCGGCCGCCGTCGTGCCCTGCGCCGCATCGACCGCCGTGAGCGCGTCGCTGAACACCTGCTGGCCGGCCACTGCGCCGCCTTGGGCGTTCAGCGCGGATTGCAGCGCCGCGTCCGTCGCCGCCGTCGCGGGTCCGCTGCGCACGCCGTAGCCAAGGCCGCCCGCCGTTATGTCCGCGTTGGCGGAGGTTTCCACAGCATAGCCGGCGGTGCCCGCGTTGGCGACGTTCTGCGACACCAGGGCAAGCTGCTGGTTGATGGCCGCCAGCCCGCTGCCGGCGATCCCGAGGATGCTGTCGAGGCTCATAGGTCAGACCTAACCTTTATTGGATCATGTTGATGGTTGTCTGCAGCAGGGTGTCTGTCGTGGTGACGACCTTGGCGTTCGCGGAATAGGCCTGCTGCGCCACGATCAGCTGGGTGAACTCGGTCGCGATGTCCACGTTGGACCCTTCCGTCGAGCTGACCGCCAGCAAGCCGGCGCCGCCGTTGCCCTCGGTGTTGGTGATCGCCGTGCCGGAGTCGAGCGTGGCGGTGAAGGCCTGCCCGTTCTGCCGCTGCAGCGCATCCGGGTTTGCGAAGGTCGTGAGCGGAACCTGCGCCACGACGCGGGACTGCCCGTTGTCGTAGTTCACGACCACGTTGCCGTTGGCCTGCGTCGTGACGCCGCTGAACGCGCCGGGCGGCACGCCGTTCTGCGTCAAGCCGGTCACCGCATATGCCGTGCCGGCATATTGGGTGAGGCCGTTGGCCTGGCCGAAATTACCCAGGTTGAGCGTGACTGCCTGTGGGCCGCTGCCGAAGTCGGTGGTGAATTTCAGCGCAGCGGTGCCGCCGGGGGAGTAGGCCGGCGCTGCGACTCCGCCCGAGGCGTTGTTGATGTTGCCGATCGTGCCGGCGGGAACGCCGTTGCCTGAGGCGTTGCCGAACTGCACCTGCGCCCCGCCGATGGCTGGCGTGGTCGCGTCCGGCGAGCTGAGCGCCACGTTCCAGCTGCCGGACGTGGTCGGTGTCCAGGCCAAGGTGATGGTGTGCTGCGTGCCCTGCGCGTCATAGACGTTGACCTGGGAGCTCACGGGCGTGTTGTTTGCGGGCGAGGCGGGAAGGTTGGCGTTGAGCGTCACCGTCGAGGTCGGGACCGGGCTGAACGAGCTTTGATTGATCTTGATCGGGGTGATCAGGTTCTGGTTGATCACGCCGGTCGTGGGGTCCGCGTTCCAGCCGCTCAGCGCCCCGCCGGAGCTGTTCACCAGGTAGCCGTTCTTGTCCAGGGTGAAGTTGCCGTTGCGGGTGTATTCGGGCTGCGTGCTCACGGTGGCGCCGCCGTTTGCCGCCCCTGTCTCCTGCGCCACCTGGAAGAACCCGTTGCCGGAGATCGCCAGTGCCAGCGGATTGTCGGAGGCGGTGATGGCGCCCTGCACGTTGTTGCGGTAGTCCGGCGTGGCCTGGACGACGCCGGAATCGTTGTTCGCCGCGGTGCTGGTGGTCAGGTAATCGGTGAAGTTGGTGTCGATGCGCTTGAAGCCGGTAGTCTGGCTGTTGGCAATGTTGTCGCTCAGGTTGCCGAAAGCGGCGGATTGGGCGGTGAGGCCGCTGACGGACGTGTCGAGCGCGCCGAACAGGGATGACATGAGGCAACTCCTATGTGAATCCGGACGGACGCGATCCGGGACCAGGCCGCAGCACCGCATGAACCGTGCCATCGTGCGATCCAGCCCAATCGGCTCTATTCGCGAAGTTCGCCTAGGGCAGCCGGCAGCGCGTGCCCGGCAGAATATGCCGAACAGCACAGGAACGGGATGGCAGGCAGCAGGGAAGATCTTTAGGGCAAGCCTTGCATTCCTTGTGGAGTGAAGCCGGACCCTGCAGCGGCCGGCGCGGCACGCCGTTTGCCTCCAAGGCGGCGATGACCAGTCAACTCCTTGCCCCGGCCCCGTCGAATGCCGCTCCCGCCGGAGCGCCTGCTGCCGCGCCGCGCGCCGCCGGCACGGGCGCATTCACCACTATCCTTGCCGCTGCCGATTCGGCCGCACCTAAGCCGCGTGAGTTCGCATCGTCGCCAGCCGGAGCGGCGACAGGAGCTTCGCCGGGTGCGGCGGGCAGGCTTGGGGCGTCGGGTGCGGCGTCAACGGACCCGGCGGCCTCACTGGCCGTGCTCGACGCTCCTGCCGGCTCGGCGGCGGTGACGCCCAAAGCCTCCGCTGCAGCCCCGGCCCTGCCTGCCGTTGCCAAAGCCGATGACAGGACCGCGGGCCGGCGCGGGCCGGAGGCTGTCGCCGCAGCATCGCCGGCCGCCTTGGCAGAAGCGCTTGCAGCGCCTGCGCCGGCCTCGACACCGCAAATCCCAAGCGCCGCCGCGGCATTGCCCATGACGCGCAAGATTGATGCAAGCGCGGTCAAGGCCGGAGCTGCACCGCTGCCGGCTTCAAGTCCCGGGTTGCCCGGCTGTCCAACGGTGACTCCCGAATTGTCCGCTGCCGGGCCAGCGCCGGTGAATCCCGTTGCGAAGCTGCCGGGTAAGCCGGAGCCGAAGAAAGCGCCTGCCGCCGGGTCGAAGCTGGAGGCGACGGCCCTGCCTGCGGGGCAGCTGGCCATGGCCACGCTGCCGCCGCAGATCCTGGGAGCGCTTCAGCCTGCCGCTCCAGCCACGCCAGGTCCAACGAACTCAGCCCTGCAAGGTTTGGCTCCACCCAGCATTGCTGCAACGTCCCGCGCTGCCGCCAGCGTAGCCGGGCCCGCCGCCGCCGGGCAGCCGGCAGCCGACGACACCGCCCGTGCCGCCGATCCCGCCACGGCGGCGGCTCAACTTCCCATGGCACAGGCCGTCGCGGCGTTGCCCTCCGCGATGCTGTCATCCGCTTCGGCAAGTCCTGCCCTGCCAGACCTCGCTCTGCCAGACCTCGCTCTGCCAGATCTCGGCATCCAAGCGGCGGCCCAACTCGCACAGGCGCAGAACCCGCCAGCGCAGAACCCGGCAGCACAGAACCCGGCAGCACAGAACCTGGCCCATTCCGGCCCAGCTACCGCGCCGGTCGCTGCGTCCTCGGCCAGCGCGCCAGCCGCCCAGCTGGCGCCTGCCTTGGTGCAGCTGTCCCATGCGCCGCACGGCGCTGCCATCACGCTGCGGCTCGACCCGGCGGAGCTGGGCCATGTCCAGATCCGCGTCGAGCGGACGGCGGACGGCGCCGCCTCCGTCCAGGTGACCGCCGAACGGCCGGACACGCTCCGCCTGCTGATGGCCGACCAGCCGCAGCTGCATCGGGCGCTGGACAGCGCCGGGGTGCAGCAAGACGGGCGGAGCCTGACCTTGTCGTTGGGCACGCCTGATGGCGGGCAGACGGCGGGCGGCAATGGCCAGCCCGCCAGCGGGGGCGGCCAGCCCGGCGGGGAGCGCCAGCAGCGCCAATCCTATGCCGGGACAGCCGCATCCAGCCTCGACGCACTTGCCTCCCCGTCCGCCTGGCTGCGAGCCGGCGTGGACATCACCGCCTGACAAGGACCAAACCATGAGCGGCAGCGTTTCAAGCCTCCTGACTGCGCCCCCCCTTTCCAGCAGCGCCTCCAGCGCCGCCGCGACGGCTGCCGCGGCTGCCGCAACTGGCTCGTCTGGCAGTGCTGCGGGCAGCGGCTCGGCCGCGCCGAACGCGCTGACCTCGCTGAGCAACAACTTCAGCAGCTTCTTGAACCTGCTGCTGACCCAGCTGAAGAACCAAGACCCGACCACGCCCATGGACACCAACTCGTTCACCACCGAGCTGGTGCAGTTCAGCGGCGTGCAGCAGCAGATCACCACCAACGGGAGCCTCACCTCCTTGATCCAGGCGACGCAGGGCACGGAGGTGATCCAGGCGACCAGCACGGTCGGCAAGTCCGTCACCATCAGCAGCACGCAGGCGCCGCTGCAGAACGGCAGCGCCACGGTGAACTACGCCACCACCTCCGCCGAGCCGGTGGACATCACCGTGACCAACGCGAGCGGGGTGAAGGTGGCCGAGGTGACGGGCACGTCCAGCGCGGGCGCCAACACCTGGCATTGGAACGGCAAGGACAGCTCCGGCGTCCAGCAGCCGGACGGCTCCTACACGGTGTCCATCAATGGCCAGCCCGCCGGCGGGACGACGGCCGCGGTGCCGTTCACCGTAACCGGGACGGCTACCGGCGTCGTCAACAGCAACGGCGCGGTCACGCTGCAGGTGGGTGCGGTGTCGGTGCCGTTCAGCAGCGTGCAGTCCGTCGGAAGCTGATCGCGGGCGGCAGTTTTTGCCGGGCTGTTAAGTGCCGGGTAACCCGTGCGGCGCAGCATCACGGCGCGGCAGGACGCCGCAACGGATGGGCGCACGGGCATGGCAGCGTTGCTGGAAGGGTTCAAGGCGCTAGGGGCCGGGCGGCTGGTCGCGATGGCCGCCGTGGCGGCGTCGATGCTGCTGATGCTGGCGTTCCTGGCGCTGCGCGGCGGCAGCGAGGACCACATGGCCCTGCTCTATGCGGACATGGACCTGCGGGAGGCCTCCCAGGTGGCCGATCAGCTGGACCACGCCCACATCGCGCACGAGGTGGGGCCGGACGGCAGCCGCATCTCCGTGCCCGCCGGGGAGGTGCCGCGCGCCCGCCTGCTGCTGGCGAAGGAGGGCCTGCCGTCCGGCGGCTCCATCGGCTACGAGATTTTTGACCGTGGGGACAACCTGACGGCCAGCCAGTTCCAGCAGGCGATCAGCCAGACCCGTGCGCTGGAAGGCGAGCTGGCGCGCTCCATCCGCATGATCTCCGGCGTGCGCGCGGTGCGGGTGCACCTGGTGCTGCCGAAGCGGGAGCCGTTCGCGCGGGACCGGCAGGAGGCGCAGGCCAGCGTGGTGCTCACCATGGCTGGCGCCTCGCGCATGGACCCGCAGGGCGTGCAGGCGGTGCTGAACCTGGTGGCTTCCGCCGTGCCGGGGCTGCGGCCGCAGAACGTGGGCGTGATCGACAGCCGCGGCAGCTTGCTGGCCCGCGCCGGGGACCCGCAGACGGGCGCGGAGGGCGCTGCGGCGGAGTTGCGGGCGGCCACCGAGCGGCGTCTGTCCCATGCGGTCGAGGATATGCTGGAGCGCACGCTGGGACAGGGGCGGGTGCGGGCGGAGGCGGCGGTCGAGATGAACTACGACCAGGTGCGCGAGACCCAGGAGAAGTTCGACCCCGATGGCAAGGTGGAGCGCTCGACGCAGGACAACACCACGAGCAACCACAGCACCGAGGCGAGCGCCACCGTCAGCGTGGCGAACAACCTGCCCAACGCCGACGCGGGCGCCAGCCCGGCCGGCAGCCAGGAGCAGCGGACGGAGGAGACGACGAACTTCGAGATCGGCAAGACGGTCCGCACCATGGTGCGGGACCAGCCGCTGATCCGCCGCATCACCCTGGGCGTGCTGGTGGACCAGGTGCAGGTGCATGGCGCAGATGGCGCCGTGACCTGGCAGGACCGCACGCCGGATGAGCTGAGCCGCATCGCCGCGCTGGCGCGGAGCGCCGTGGGCTACGACGAGAAGCGCGGCGACAAGGTGGATGTGGTGAGCCTGCGTTTCGCCGACGCGGACGAGCCGGCGGAGCAGGCGGCGCCGGGCCTGCTTGGGCTGCGCTTGGACAAGTCCGACCTGATGCGGCTCAGCCAAACCGGGGTGCTGGCGGTGGTGGCGCTGCTGGCGCTGCTGCTGGTGCTGCGGCCTATGGTGCTGCGGCTGACCACCAACCCGGCGGCGCTGGAGGCAGGCCCGCTCGGCGGCAGCTTGGCGCTGGCTGCACCAGCCGGGGCGGCCGGCCTCGAACTGGGCCAGGTGGCAGGCCCGGTGGGGCGCGGCGCCATGCTTGCCCCCATGCTGGCCCCCATGCTGGCCCCCATGCTGGCCCTGGCCGGGCCGGAAGCGCCGCCAGCACCCGGCCAGAACGAAAGCATGATCCGCATCGGCAACATTGATGGGGCGATGCGGGCCTCCTCCCTGCGCCAGGTGGCGGACTTGGTGGAGAAGCATCCGGAGGAAAGCCTGGCGGTGATGCGCGGCTGGATGGTCAAGGAGGCGGCTAATTGATGGCAACCACGGCCAGCACGGCTTTCACCGGCGCGCAAAAGGCCGCGGTGCTGATGCTGGCGCTCGGCGAGGAGCAGTCCAGCCGCCTGTTCGGCATGATGCACGAGGATGAGATCAGGGAGGTCTCCGCCGCCATGGCGCAGCTCGGCAGTGTCCGCGCGGAAGCTGTGGAGCAGCTGTGCCTGGAGTTCGGCGAGAGCATGGGCGGGATGGGCCACCTGGTCGGCAGCATGGAAAGCACCGAGCGGATGCTGCAGCGCGCCCTGCCGCGGGAGCGGGCGGCGCAGATCATGGAGGAAATCCGCGGCCCGGCCGGGCGCACCATGTGGGACAAGCTGGGCAACGTGCACGAGTCGGTGCTCGCGAACTACCTGAAGAATGAATATCCGCAGACGGTGGCGGTGGTGCTGTCCAAGGTAAAGCCGGAGCACGCCGCAAAGGTGCTGGTGCTGCTGCCCGACAGCTTCTCCATCGAGGTGGTGATGCGGATGCTGCGGATGGAAAGCGTGCAGAAGGACGTTCTGGACGGGGTGGAGCGCACGCTGCGGTCCGAATTCATGTCCAATCTCGCGCGCGCCACCCGGCGCGACTCGCACGAGCTGATGGCGGAGATCTTCAACAACCTGGACCGCGCCAGCGAGACCCGGTTCGTGGCCGCGCTGGAGGAGCGCAACCGCGAGTCTGCGGATCGCATCAAGGCGCTGATGTTCACCTTCGACGACCTGGCGCGGCTCTCGCCCATGGCGGTGCAAGGCCTGATGCGCGCGGTGGACAAGGAGAAGCTGCCGGTGGCGCTGAAGGGCGCGTCCGAGAAGCTGCGCGACCTGTTCCTCAAGAACCTGTCCGAGCGCGCGGCCAAGATGCTGCGCGACGACATCGAGAACCTCGGCCCGGTGAAGCTGCGCGACGTGGACGATGCGCAGGCCGGCATCGTGGCCATGGCGAAGGACCTGGCAGCGTCCGGCGCCATCGAGATCAGCGAAGGCAAGGACGAGGAGCTGGTGTACTAGCATGGAGCAAGCCTCATTCCGTCCCAGCCTCGTGGGCGTGCTGTATGCCGAGGATTTCGACGACGACGGCGAAGACCTGGCTCCCGCCCCCGCTTCCGCCGGGTTCTTCGCCATGCGGCGGGCAACGGACAAGCCAGTCCCTGAGGCAGAGCCTATCGAGCCGGAACCGGTCGAGCCGGATGTCATAGAGCCGTCGTTCACCGCGGCCGAGCTGGACGCAGCCCGGGCGGAGGGGCGCGAGGCCGGACGGGTGGAGGCGGAGCGTGGCCTGGTGGCCAGCCGCACCGCCATGATGAGCCTGCTCGCCGTTGGCCTGTCAGAGGTGCAGGACAGCGCGCGGGACGTGGCAAAAGCGTCGGCGGAGGATGTGGCGCGCTGCCTGCTGAGCATGGTCGCGGCCTGCCTGCCTGCGCTGTGCGAGCGGCAAGGGGCGGCGGAGCTGCAGGCGCTGGCCCGCGCGTTGCTCCCGGCGCTGGTGGATGAGCCGCGCATCGTCGTGCGCGTGCATCCTTACATGCAGGCCGCCATGCAGGCTGAGATCGCTGCATTGGACATCGAGTTGGCCGAACGGGTGCAGCTGCTGCCGACTGAGGCGGTCGCCCCCGGGGACGCGCGGATCAGTTGGGCGGACGGGGCCGTGGTGCGAGACACCGCCCGCGCCCGCCGCGCCGTGGAGGACGCCTTGGCGGTGCTCGGCCTGTTCGATCCCAAACTGCTGCAACTGGAGTTGGCCGATGCCTGACAACATGGACTTGATGGAGCTTTCAGACGTCGCGCCCGGCGTGGGCAGCGGCGCCCGGGCCGTGCGGGACCTGGAGGCCGTGTACGACATCCCCGTCACCGTCAGCGCCGTGCTGGGCAAGGCCACCATGCAGGTGAGCCAGCTGCTCAAGCTGGGCCGCGGCGCGGTGGTGGAACTGGACCGCAAGCTCGGCGAGGCGATCGACATCTACGTCAACAACCGCCTCGTGGCGCGTGGCGAAGTGGTGATGGTGGACGACAACCGCCTGGGCGTGACCATGACGGAGATCGTCAAGGCGGACCGGGCGTGAGCGCCGGCGGCGGCATACGGGTGCTGCTGATCGGTGCGCTCGCCGGCCCGTTGGCACAGGCTGCGCGCATGGCCATCGCGAGCGGCGCCAAGCTGGAGCAGGCGGACAGCGTGGACAGCGGCATGGCGCGGCTGCGGGCGGACGCGCGGGTGGACCTGGTGCTGTGCGAGGTGAGCCATGATGTGGCTTCCCTGGTGCGCGCGCTGGCGGCCGAGCGCATGGCGGTGCCCGTGGTGGCGTGCGGCACGGATGTGGACGGCCCGGCGGCGGCGCGCGCCATCCGGGACGGCGCGCGGGAGTTCCTGCCGTTGCCGCCCGACCCGGACCTGATCGCGGCCATCCTGCAAGCGGCCAGCGGGGATAGCCATGTCCTGATCGCGCGGGATCCGGTGATGCTGGCAGCGCTTCGCCGCGCGGAGCAGGTGGCGGCAGCCGAGGCGTCCGTTCTGATCACCGGGGAGAGCGGAACCGGCAAGGAAGTGCTGGCGCGGCACATCCATCGCAAGTCCCGCCGGGCGGCTGGGCCGTTCGTGGCGCTGAACTGCGCCGCCATCCCGGAAAATCTGCTCGAATCGGAGATGTTCGGCCACGAGAAGGGCGCGTTCAGCGGGGCGGTGGCGCGCCGGGTCGGCAAGTTCGAGGCGGCGGACGGCGGCACGCTGCTGCTGGACGAGATCAGCGAGATGGACGTGCGGCTGCAGGCCAAGCTGCTGCGCGCGATCCAGGAGCGCGAGATCGACCGGCTGGGCGGCGCCGGCCCGGTGCGGGTGAACGTGCGCATTCTGGCCACCAGCAACCGGGACTTGCTGGCCGATTGCACCGCCGGGCGATTCCGTGAGGATCTGTATTTCCGGCTGAATGTGGTGAGCCTGCGCATTCCGCCGCTGCGGGAGCGGCCAGGGGACATCGCGGCGCTGGCCGAGCACTACGCGCGCCACTATGCGGAGGTGAACGGCGTGGCGTTGCGGCCGATCTCGGCGCTCACCCATGCGCGCCTCGCCGGGCACGGCTGGCGCGGCAACGTGAGGGAGCTGGAGAACACGATCCACCGCGCGGTGCTGCTATCCACCGGGGCGGAGATCGACGCGGTGGAACTCGCCGGAGCAGCGGTGCCGTCACCCCGAAGCCATGTCGTGGATGGCGTAGCGGGCCTGGTCGGGCGCACGATGGATGACGTGGAGCAGGACCTGATCCTGCACACGCTGACCCACACCATGGGTAACCGCACCCACGCGGCGACGATCCTGGGCATTTCGATCCGCGCGCTGCGGAACAAGCTGCGGGACTATTCCGCGGCAGGCCTGACGGTGACGCCGCCCGGGATGGCGGCTTGATCTCTGTCAGCTTCTCCCTCTCCCCCTTGTGGGAGAGGGCCGGGGTGAGGGGGCTTGCTTAGGTGTTGAACACTTTAGGCCCCCTCGCCCGGAAGTACCTCCCCGGCACCGACGTAGGCTTGGCCTTCGGCATGGTCGTGCTGCTGGCCGTGCTGGTCATCCCGCTGCCGACCTTGCTGCTGGACATGGGCCTCGCCCTCTCGATCACCGCAGCCGTGCTCGTGCTGATGGTGGCGTTGTTCCTGAAGCGTCCGCTCGATTTCACCTCGTTTCCCACGCTGCTGCTGCTCACCACCCTGCTGCGGCTGTCGCTCAACGTCGCCACCACCAGGCTGATCCTAAGCCATGGCAGCGAGGGGCCGAACGCGGCCGGGCATGTGGTCGCGGCGTTCGGCGGCTTCCTGATGGGCGGAGACGTCGTCATCGGCGTGATCCTGTTCGCCATCCTGCTGGTGGTGAACTTCATGGTCATCACCAAAGGCTCCGGCCGCATCGCGGAGGTTGCGGCGCGTTTCAGCCTGGACGCGATGCCCGGCAAGCAGATGGCGATCGACGCCGATCTGTCTTCGGGCTTGATCAACGAGGGCAAGGCGCGCATCCGCCGCAAGGAGCTGGAAGAGGAAAGCGGCTTCTACGGTGCCATGGACGGCGCTGCGAAGTTCGTGCGCGGGGACGCGATCGCCGGGCTGCTGATCACGAGCATCAACATCTTCGGCGGGTTCGCCATCGGGTTGATCCGCCACGGCATGCCGTTCGCGGACGCCGCAGCCACCTTCACCACCCTGTCCGTGGGCGATGGGCTGGTCTCGCAAATCCCGGCGCTGCTGGTGTCCACCGCGGCTGGCATCGTGGTCACCAAAGGCGGCATGGAGGGTGCAGCCGACACCGTGCTGATCCGCCAGCTGGGCGGCAACCCGAAGCCGCTGGCGATGGCGGCGGGCGCAGCCGGCGTGCTGGCCCTGATGCCGGGGCTGCCGATGCTCCCGTTCCTGGCGCTGGCTGGATTGGCCGGCAGCGGCGCATGGATGCGCTGGAAGCACCCGCTTGCGGCAACCGGAGAGGCCGCGCCCGCCGCGCCGGCCCCCCCGGGCGAGCCACCGATCAGCGACGCGCTACGCATGGACACCATCCGGCTGGAGCTGGGCTATGGCCTGCTGGCGCTGGCCGGTGGGGACACGCCACGGCTGACGGACCAGATCAAGGGGCTCCGCCGGTCGATCGCCGCCGAGATGGGCTTCGTGCTGCCTCCTGTGCGCATCCAGGACAACGTGCAGCTGGGTGCGGATGTGTATTCCATCCGCATCAAGGAGATCGAGGCGGGGCGCGGCGAGCTGCGCCCCACCCAGGTATTGGTGATGGACCCAAAAGGCGGCCTGCCGCCCTTCCCGGGCGAACGTACGATGGAACCCACGTTCGGCCTTCCGGCGCTCTGGGTCGAGCCGGCCCGGCGGGACGAGGCCATGGCGCGCGGCTGCACGGTGGTCGATCCGCCTTCCGTGCTGACAACCCACATCACGGAGGTGGTTCGGGACTGCATGGCCGAACTGCTTTCCTACGCCGAGACGCAGAAGCTGCTGGACGAACTGCCGCGCGAGCAGCAGAAGTTGGTGGCAGACCTGGTTCCCTCGCAAATCAGCGTCGGCGGGGTGCAGCGCGTGCTGCAGGCGCTGCTGGCGGAGCGCGTGTCCATCCGGGACCTGCCGACGGTGCTGGAGGGGGTGGCGGAGGCGTGCGGCGGACAGGGCCGCCCCGTCGGCGCGATCGTAGCTCATGTCCGCAGCCGGCTGGCCCGGCAGATCAGCGACAGCCACACCGGCCTCGCGGGCTACATCCCGCTGGTGACGCTGTCGCCAGAATGGGAAGCTGCCTTCGCCGAAAGCCTGGTCGGCCCGGCGGAGGACCGCCAGTTGGCCATGGCGCCATCCAAGCTGGGAGATTTCGTGGGGCGGCTGCGCAGCACGTTCGATGCCGCGCAAGCGACGGGAGAGATGCCGGTGCTGCTCTGCTCCGGCGGCATACGGGCGCATCTGCGGGCGGTGGTGGAGCGCATCCGGCCAGCGACTCCTGTGCTGGCACAGGCGGAAATCTCTCCGCGCGCACGCATCCGGACAGTCGGAACGATCTGACGCATAGCTAGGGGGCTGGGCAAATGTAGGCGAACGCATATGCAGAGACCACCACCCATCTAAACCCTTGGTGTCCGCCCCCGGTCGCATTGAGTTCCGGAGACGACCGGACGCAAATCGGAAGACTGGAATCCATCAGGAGCAGATTACCGGAGACTCACACCAGTGGCCAGCAAACAGTCACCGGCGAGGGAGCTTGGCGCGATGCTTGACCAGCGCCTGAGCCCGGAAGTCGGCAATGGCCAAGCGGATGGCCATGCCCGACTCTTCGGGCAACCCGGCAAGCCAGCGTTCCACAGCGCCAACCGATTGCTGAAGGGTGATGGACAAACTCCGGCGCGGAGCGCATCCGCATCATCTCGAGGGCCTCGTGGAACGCCGCGGGCCACCTCTGCGCCAGTTCGAGCCCGTGGTTCAAGGCCACATGAGCTTCCCAGGCCAGCTCCCCGGGTTGTTCCAGGGAAAACACCTTCGGTCGCGCGGCGACCAGCTCGAGGCCGATACGGAACAGGAACTCGACTATCTTGCCGGGACCCAGGTCCTGAAAGGGTTCCAGCGACATGGCATGGTTGGCCTGCTTCTCGAAGCGGTCATCACCAAGCAGTAGTCCATGGACGGCTTTGGTCCCGCGCAGGTCGGCCTTGGGAGTTGGCTTGGCAGCCACCTGGGTCAGGTCCGACAGGCAAGCACACCGTGTCAGGCTGCCTCCGGCCCACCGCAAGGCTGAGCCGCAAGTCCGGCAAGCATCAACCAGGCAGACAGCATGGACCGGACAGGCTGCTATGAACATCAGGTCCCAAATCGCCCGATGATGCCTGTGTTCCAAGAGGCAAGCAGGGCAGACCCGCCTACCGGCTCCACCCCGGCGGTCGAAGGCATTATACCAACTCTTTGTGATCAGAACCTGTGCGCCCATTCACGCAGCTCCAGGGTCATGATGCGCCGAGGCTGGGCCTTGAGCTTGTTGCAAGCGTTGGCGCAATGGTCGGCGATGTTGTTGTAGCAGGTGAACACCCTGTTCGAGAGCCAGTTGTCGCGCATGAACTCCCAGACGTTCTCCTGCGGGTTCAGCTCCGGGCATTTGGCGGGCAGCGGAACGATGGTGATGTTGGGCGGCACGGCGAGCCGGTCCGAGAGGTGCCAGCCGGCCTGGTCGAGCAGCAGCGCCGCATGCCGGCCTGGCGCGACCTTGGTTGAGATCGCGGCCAGGTGCAGGTCCATCGCTTCGATGTTGCACCAAGGCAGGACGAGCCCGGCGGCTTGCCGTCCTGCGGGCAGATGGCGCCGAAGATGCAGGTCGACGCCGTGCGCTGGTCGTGCGGTGCCGACGGGCGTGACCCTTTCTTGGCCCAGCGGCGGGTGATCTTGTTCTTTTGGCCGATCCGCGCCTCGTCGCCGAACCAGACCTCTACGTCGGCGGGGGCGACGCCCTGCTCGCGCGCGATCTGGTCCAGGCGCGCGGGAAGGTTTTTTAAAAGCTTCGATCGCGCCGTCGGCCTGCGCGTGGTGACGCGGCCGGGCGGACAGCTTGCGACAGCCGAGCTCGTGCAGTTCGCAGCTCAGCGTCTGCTCGGACACGCTGACCTGGAACTCGTCGCGCAGCCACCGGCACAGGTCGACCAAACGCCAGCGCACCACGCCATGCACGGCCGGGATCGGACCGCTCTCGATCGCCGCGAGAAGGGCCGCACGATGCGTCGCGTCCAGGCTGCGAGGCTGGCCGGGCGCCTTGCGGTTGATCAGGCCGGCGGGGCCGTGCGCGTTGAGCTTCAGCACCCAGTCTCGGATGATCTGCAGCGTCACGCCGCCGATCCGGGC
>CAXTPP010000056.1:0-21400 GCA_964246185.1 uncultured Acetobacteraceae bacterium | reverse complement strand
CAGCCAACTTTGCCGGCCTAGGAAAAAAACCTTCCCGCGCGCCTGGACCAGATCGCGCGCGAGCAGGGCGTCGCCCCCGCCGACGTAGAGGTCTGGTTCGGCGACGAGGCGCGGATCGGCCAAAAGAACAAGATCACCCGCCGCTGGGCCAAGAAAGGGTCACGCCCGTCGGCACCGCACGACCAGCGCACGGCGTCGACCTGCATCTTCGGCGCCATCTGCCCGCAGGACGGCAAGCCGCCGGGCTCGTCCTGCCTTGGTGCAACATCGAAGCGATGGACCTGCACCTGGCCGCGATCTCAACCAAGGTCGCGCCAGGCCGGCATGCGGCGCTGCTGCTCGACCAGGCCGGCTGGCACCTCTCGGACCGGCTCGCCGTGCCGCCCAACATCACCATCGTTCCGCTGCCCGCCAAATGCCCGGAGCTGAACCCGCAGGAGAACGTCTGGGAGTTCATGCGCGACAACTGGCTCTCGAACAGGGTGTTCACCTGCTACAACAACATCGCCGACCATTGCGCCAACGCTTGCAACAAGCTCAAGGCCCAGCCTCGGCGCATCATGACCCTGGAGCTGCGTGAATGGGCGCACAGGTTCTGATCACAAAGAGTTGGTATTAGGGACACGCCCGGCTGACGCCGAGCAGGGCCGCCGCCCGAGCCTGCCGCGCCTCGACCCGGTGGCGGAACTGGCGGGCGAGGATGCGGCATCCCCCTACGCTCAGGGATCGACGCTGCAGCGGCTGCGAGACGGCCAGGTTGAAAACGTCCTCTTCGACGGCCGTCGTATCCAACCGCCAGGGGATCACGCCCGATCCGCGCGCCGCTTCGGCGAAATCGGCAAGTTGTGCTGATGGTCCGCTGATCGTGAGGTGATGGTAGAGCCAGGACGACGCAGCCGAGGCAGCGATGGTTGCCTTCGGTCGTCGACCACGGGGTTTTGGCGGCAGTTCGAACACTGGCAGAGGTGGCGCTACCTCAACGATTGCCGGGTCACTCTCCCAGGGCAAGCGCAGCTCCGTCACAGGTCAATCGCGCCAGCCGGGCTCTCGTCCACCAGGCCGGCACGCTGCACGTAGCCCCGCATGGTGCGCAGGTCGCGGTGCCGCGTGTGGCGCATGATGTCCTCGTCGCGGACGCCCTTGCCATACACCTCGGTGATGAAGCCTACCCGCAGCGCGTGGGCGCTCAGCCGATCAAAGCCGTCCACCGTGAGACCAGCGAGGCGGACCCGGTAGCTCAGGATTTGCCGCACTGCGTCCGGGTGCAGCGCTGCCTCCCCGATCCGATCGGCGGTGCTGATACGGCGGAACAGCGGGCCGGCCTTGCGTTTGGCGACTTCCTGCCAGTCGTCGAACGCGCGGTGCGGGCAGGTCTCGACGTGCCGGCCGCGCGGCAGGCCGATCTCGGCGCCTTGCCTCGCCCGGTCGGTCTTGCCGCGGGCGATCCGCAGCCTGAGGCCGCCAGCGACGATGGCTACGTCCTCCACCTGCAGCGCGACCAGCTCGGAGCGGCGCAGCGCCGCGGCAAAGCCGATCAGCAGCAGCGCGCGGTCGCGCCGGCCGCGGGCGCTGCGGTCGCAGGTGCCGACCAGTTGGCGCAACATGGGCAGGGTGAGGGCGACGGACGCCAATAAGGCGCTGGTGCGCGACTTCACTCAAACCGTGCTGATCGGCGGCGACGTGGACCGCATCCCAGACTACCACTCAGGCAACAGGCTGATCCAGCACGATCCGCTTTTCGGTGACGGCACGATCGCGCTGGTAGTGCGAGTGTTGCTGCCCCGGCGTGGCGGCGCGGGTCCGGTCTACAAGCGTCTTCACCTCCTGCTTGGCCGGGGCAACATGGTCCTGGCCGTGAGCGAGGGTGCCATCATCGACGAGGGAGCGGCCCGCCAGCCGGCCGCGTTCTACGACCTCTACCGGATAGAGGGCGGAGCTATCGGCTAGCATTGGGATGTTGTCGAGATCGTTCCCCCCACGTGACACATGGAAAAACGATGACGGCAAGTTCTGAACCGGACGTTAAACGGCGGTGAGCTGCGCCTCGTCCAGCACCCGCTCATGCGCGTCGAGCGCGTTCTTGACCCGGTATTGGCAGACCGGGCCGGTCACCGGCATGGTGCGCACGACCGTGTATATGCCGGGGCGCGCGTTGACGTTGCTCCGGTCCGGCGAAACGGCAACCCGGTCGCCGGCGGAAAACCTGTGCTTGATCATGGCGCCTCCGCATGTGTTGGGTCAGCACGTCCGGCACGGTGCGCGCAGGCTGAGATACGCGGCGGTTTCGTCATGCTACACCCGAACTGCCTGTTAAGCACGCATTAACCGACCGGCGGCGAATGCCTGCTCCCGCCGGCAGCGGAGGCCGCCAGCGCCGACCCGATCGGCGGCACGAACACCGGGGCCGTGTCCCACGGGAACAGCACCCAGGTCTCCTGCGCGACTTCGGCGACGAACGTGTCGGCCCGGTCCCGGCCAGCCGGCTTGGCATACAGGCAGGCGAAGTGCGCTGCCGGCAGCAGGCCGCGCACCAGCCGCGCGGTCTCCCCGTGATCGACCAGGTCGTCGATCACCACGAATCCCGCGCCGTCGCCTGCCGCAGCCGGCGGTTTCAGCACCACCGGGGCGCCCGATGGCGTCCCTGGGGCCTCCTCGTCGTAGGACGCCACGCAGACCGTCTCGACCAATCGGCACTCCAGCTCCCGCGCGACGATGGCGGCGGGGATCATGCCGCCGCGCGTGACCGCCACGATCCCGCGCCACGGGCCCAGCCCGGCCAGCGCCGTCGCGAGCTGGCGGGCGTCGCGGTGCAGCTGGTCCCAGGTGAGGGTCGCGTAGGCCGGGGCGGTCAGAACAGCCGTCCCCCGTTGGGCACGGCCAGGTCGGGGCGCACCAGCACCACGGCGCCCGCCCGAATGTCGAGCCGGCCGAAATCGTCCATCGTCGCCCCGTTCATCGCAGCCCCGTTCATCGCAGCCCCGTTCATCGTAGCCTGGCCGCTCATGCCGATGATCCTGCCTGCTGGTTGCCAAACCCCGCCCGGCGTGGGAGCAGTTCGCGCCATGCGCGATCTTCACCTGCCGGGCCGGTCCCCGGTTTACGCGACCCACGCCATGGCCGCCACCTCCATGCCGGCCGCGACCCTGACGGCGCTCGACGTGTTGCGCGCGGGCGGCAACGCCCTGGACGCCGCCGTGGCCGCCGTGGCCGTGCTGGGCGTGATCGAGCCGCACTCCACCGGCATCGGCGGCGACTGCTTCTGCCTGTGGAAGCAGCCGGGCCGCCCGGTCGTGGCGATGAACGGCTCCGGCCGGGCGCCCGCCGCCGCCGGCATCGGCTGGTTCGAGGAGCGCGGCATCGGCTCGCTCGACGAGTGGGGGCCGCACGCCGTCACCATCCCCGGCGCGGTCGGCGCGTGGGAGGCGCTGCTGGCCGCCCACGGCAGGCGGGGCCTGGACGAGGCGCTGCAGCCTGCCATCCGCTTCGCCGCCGAGGGGTGGCCGGTGCACCACCGGGTCGCGTCCGACTGGGCGCAGGCGGCGCCCAAGCTGCGGCAGAACGGCGCGGCGGCGTTCCTGCCCGGCGGCGAGCCGCCCCGCCCCGGCGACATGTTCGTGCAGCCGGCGCTCGCCGAAACGCTGCGGACGATCGCGCGGCAGGGCGCGCGCGGCTTCTACGAGGGCGCGGTGGCCGAGGACATGGTGGCCACCCTGCGCGCCCGCGGCGGCCTGCACACCGCGGAGGACTTCGCCGCCGGCCGCACCGCCGCGGAGTTCGTGCAGCCGATCCGCGCCGCCTGGCGCGGCCACGAGGTCTGGCAATGCCCGCCCAACGGCTCCGGCCTGATCGCGCTGATGATGCTCGGCATCCTGGACGGCTTCGCCACCGCCGCCGACCCGCTGGCGCCCGAGAGGCTGCACCGGCACGTGGAGGCCGCCCGGCTGGCGTTCCGTGACCGCGACGCCTTTCTCGCCGACCCGGCGCACTCGGACGTGCCCGTGGGCCGCCTGCTGGACCCGGCCTACCTCGCCGGGCTGCACGCTCTGATCGACCCGGCGCACGCCCTGGCGGACCTGCCGCGGGCCGGGGAGGCCGTGCTGCCGCAGCACCGCGACACGGTCTATCTCTGCGTCGTCGACCGGGACGGCAACGTGTGCTCGCTCATCAACTCATTGTACCAGAGCTTCGGCTCCGGCATCCTGGCCAAGCGGTCCGGCGTGATGCTGCACAACCGCGGCGCAGGCTTCGTGGTGCAGCGCGGCCACCCGAACTGCATCGACGGCGGCAAGCGCCCCATGCACACCATCATCCCCGGGATGCTCACCAGGGACGGCGAGGCGGTGATGCCGTTCGGCGTCATGGGCGGGCACTTCCAGCCGATGGGGCAGACGCTGTTCCTGACCAACCTGCTGGAGTACGGCCTGGACATCCAGGCGGCGCTCGACCTGCCGCGGCTGTTCCCCTACGGCGGCCAGCTGGAGGTGGAGCGCGGCGTCCCGCAGGCCACGGTGGACGCGCTGGCCGCGATGGGCCACGGCCCGGTGGTGATCGAGCGGCCCCACGGCGGCGGCCAGGCGATCTGGATCGACCGTGCGCGCGGGACGCTGGTGGGCGGATCGGACCCGCGCAAGGACGGCATGGCGCTCGGCTACTGACGTGTCGGCCATCCGCGCCTTTTTGCCGCTGATCCTGTTCACCCTCGTGCTCGCCGTGATCGCGTTCGTGGGCTTCGCGTACTACTTCAGCTTCGCATGGGCATGACCGAACCCTGCGACCTGTCCGCCACGCAGGCGCGGGCGCTGATCGGCCGCCGGGCGCTCTCGCCGGTGGAGCTGCTGGAAAGCTGCATCGCCCGCATCGAGGCGATCGACCCGGCGGTCAACGCCATCCCCGCCCGCGGCTTCGACGCTGCCCGGGCCGCTGCGGCGAAGGCGGAGCAGGCGGTGATGGCGGGGGACGCGCTGCCGCCGCTGCACGGGCTGCCGCTGGGGGTGAAGGACCTGACGGCCGCCGGCGGCCTGCCGTTCACCCGCGGCAGCCTGATTCACCGCGACGACGTGGCGGCCGGGGACGAGCGGCTGGTCGCAGATTTGCGCCGGGCAGGAGCCATCGTGCTGGGCAAGACCAACACGCCGGAATTTGGCGCCGGCGCCAACACGCGCAACGCCGTCTGGGGCGCCACCGGCAACCCGTTCGATCCCGTGCTGTCGGCCGCCGGGTCATCGGGCGGGTCGGCGGCGGCGCTGGCCTGCGGCATGGTCCCGCTGGCGACCGGCTCGGACATGGGCGGCAGCCTGCGCAACCCGGCGGCGTTCTGCGGCGTGGTCGGCTTCCGCCCCAGCCCCGGCGTCGTGCCGAACGAGACGCGGCAGCAGAACTGGCTGCCGCTCAGCACCAACGGCCCGATGGCCCGCACGGTGGGGGATGCGGCGCTGCTGCTGTCGGCGATGGCGGTGGTGGACGGGCGCGACGCCTGGACCCGCGCCACCGACCCGGCACCGCTGCACCCGCTGCCGCTGCGGGATTTGGCGTCGTTGCGGGTGGCGCTCTCGCCCGACCTCGGCTTCGCGCCGGTGGAGCAGGCGGTGGCAGCCACCTTCACGCAGAAGGCAGCGCTGTTCCGCTCCCTGTTCGCCGCCGCCGAGGACGCCGCGCCCGACTGCGCCGGGCCCGACTGCGCCAGGCCCGACTGCGCCAGGCCCGACTCCAACGCGGCGGACGAGGCGTTCGCGGTGCTGCGGGCCGTGGCGTTCCTGGGCAGCTTCGAGGCGTTGGACCAGGCCAGGCCCGGCGAACTCGGCCCCAACGTGCGGGCCAACCTGGCGGAGGGCCGGCGCTACACGGCCGCGGACGTGGCCCGGGCATTGGCGCTGCAAACCGCGATGCAGCGCCGCTGGCACGCGTTCTTCACCCGGTTCGACGTGCTGCTGACGCCCGCCATCAGCATCACGCCGCGCCCGTGGTCCGAGCTGTTCCCGGCGCAGATCGATGGCCGGGTGCTGGACAGCTACTATCACTGGCTGGCGCTGGCCTACGCCGGCACGCTGGCGGGCCATCCGTGCCTGTGCCTACCGGTGGGGCTGGACGCGGCGGGCATGCCGTTCGGCTTGCAGATGATCGGCCGGCCTGGCGAGGACGCTTCCTTGCTGGCCATCGCGGCGGCGCTGGAGGCCGCCCTGGCCGGGGATGCCCGCACCGCCCGGCCCCGGCCCGACCTGGCCCGGCTGCGCGCCGCCCCGCCGATCGCGGATGCGCCGGGGTTCATGGGCTTTGGTTGACGCACACGGCCAGCAGCCCACGGGGATGGATGACGGACCCGGCGATCCCGCGCTGCCCCGGCTGATCCTGGACAGCTATCGCCGGCTGATCGGCGCTTCCCTCGTACCGGCTGGCCTGGATGACGCCGCGGCCGTCCGTTGGTTGTACGAGGCGGCGCCGTTCTGCGTCCTCGCCCACGACGCGACGCCCGACCCGCGCTTCATCTATGCCAACCGGGTGGCGCAGCGCTGCTTCGAGCATGGCTGGGCGGAGTTCCTCGCCCTGCCGTCCCGCTTGTCCGCCGAAGCGCCCGACCGGGCCGAGCGGCAACGCCTGTTCGACCGGGTGGCGCGCCAGGGCTATGCGACCGGCTACAGGGGGCTGCGAGTCGCCCGCTCCGGCCGGCGGTTCTGGATCGAGGACGGGACGGTCTGGCAGCTGGCCGACAGCAGCGGCGTCGTGCAGGGCGAGGCGGCGACGTTCCCGCGCTGGCGTGACCTCGAAGCGGAGGGATAGGCCGGCCGTGACGATGCTGGACGCCGAGCGGAAACCCGGCACCGGCCGCATCGTGCTGGCCAGCCTGGTCGGCACGGCGATCGAGTACTACGACTTCTACGCCTACGGCACGGCCGCCGCCCTGGTGCTGGGGTCGCTGTTCTTCCCGCCGGGCGCAGCGGGCACGCAGACCTTGGCCGCGTTCGCCACCTTCGGCATCGCCTTCGTGGCGCGCCCGGTGGGCTCGTTCCTGTTCGGGCATTTCGGCGACCGGCTCGGGCGCAAGTCGACCCTGGTGTCGTCCCTGCTGCTGATGGGGGGGTCCACGACGCTGATCGGCTGCCTGCCGGGCTATGCCAGCGCCGGGTGGGCCGCGCCCGCGCTGCTGTGCGTGCTGCGTTTGGGGCAGGGCATCGGCCTGGGCGGCGAGTGGGGCGGCGCGGTGCTGCTGGCGACGGAGAACGCGCCGCCGGGTCGGCTCGCCTGGTTCGGCATGTTCCCGCAGCTCGGCCCGCCGCTGGGCTTTCTGCTGTCCAACGGCCTGTTCCTGCTGCTGTTCTCCGTGCTGACCGACGGCCAGTTCCACGACTGGGGCTGGCGCATCCCGTTCCTCGCCAGCGGGGCGCTGGTGGCGGTCGGGCTGTACGTGCGCCTCCGCCTGGTGGAGACGCCCGCCTTCGCCCGGCTCGCCGCCCGTGGCGCGCAGGTGCGGCTTCCCTTGGCGGCGGTGCTGCGCGGGCACTGGCGCAACCTGGTGCTCGGCTCGCTGGCGATGGTGGTGTGCTACGCCATCTTCTACACCACCACGGTCTTCGCGCTGAGCTACAGCACGCGGGCCGGCCTGCCGCGCAGCCAGGCGCTCGGCCTGCTGTGCGCCGCCATCGTGGTGATGGCGGCGATGACCCCCGTGTCGGCCCGGCTGGCGGACCGGTTCGGCGGCCGGGCCGTGGCGCTGGCTGGCGCGGCGCTGGCGGCGGCATCCGGGTTTGCCATGGCGCCGCTGCTCGGCGAGGGGGCGGCGGCGGGGACGGGCGCGTTCATGTGCCTCGAACTGGCGCTGATGGGCGTGGTGTTCACCCCGATGGGGGCGCTGCTGCCGGGCCTGTTCCCCACCGAGGTGCGCTACACCGGCGCGTCCGCCGCCTACAACCTCGGCGGCGTCCTGGGCGCGTCGCTGGCGCCCTTCGCGGCGCAGCTGCTGCTGGCGGAGGGCGGGCTGGCCGCGGTCGGGCTGTACGTCACAGGCGCTGCCGCGATCAGCGCCGCGGCCCTGCTCATGCTGCCCGACGGCGCACGGGACGGCCTTGCCTGATGGCGGGTCCCGCGCCTATATCTGCTGCCTGTTGACGTAATGGGTAGGCAGTGCACGCTAACGGCATCCACAAGGCCGCGCCGTCCGGGCTGAACTTCACCGTGACGCAGCTCGCCGCCGAGTTGGGCATCACCGCCCGCACCCTGCGCTTCTACGAGGACCGCGGGCTGATCGAGCCGCAGCGCCTCGGCACTACCCGGTTCTACACCGCCCGCGACCGCGCCCGCATGACGCTGATCCTGCGCGGCAAGGGCCTCGGCTTCTCCCTGCGCGACATCGCCCAGTACCTCGACCTGTACGACGCCGACGCCACCGGGACGGAGCAGCTGCTGGCGCTGCAGGCTGCGGTGGCGGCGCGCATCGGCACGCTGGAGCAGCAGCGCGCGGCGCTGGAGCAGACCCTGGCCGAGCTGCACGAGATCGCCCGCCAGACCAACCACACGCTCGCGCAACGAGCCGACTAGGAGAGTCCCGATGCCCGCCCAATCCCCCATCGTCATCGCCGGCTACGCCCGTTCGCCGTTCACCCTGGCCAAGAAGGGCGGGCTGGCCCGGGTGCGCCCGGACGACCTGGCGGCGCAGGTGATCCGCGAGCTGATCGCCCGCACCGGGGTCAAGCCAGAGGACATCGAGGACATCATCATGGGCTGCGCCTTCCCGGAGGGCGAGCAGGGGCTGAACGTGGCGCGGCTGGTCGGCCTGCTCGCCGACCTGCCGATCTCGGTGGCGGGGATGACGGTCAACCGGTTCTGCGGCAGCTCCATGCAGTCGGTGCACATCGCCGCCGGGGCCATCGCGATGGGCGCGGGCGAGGTGTTCGTCTGCGCCGGGGTGGAGAGCATGAGCCGCATCCCGATGGGCGGCTACAACCCGCTGATGAACCCGGCGCTGCACGCCAAGCAGCCCGGCGCCTACATGGGCATGGGCGACACGGCGGAGAACGTGGCCCGCCAGTGGCAGGTGCCGCGCGCGGAGCAGGAGGCGTTCGCGGTGCGCAGCCACGCCAAGGCGGCGGCGGCGCAGGCGGGCGGCAAGCTCGACGCCGAGATCGTCGCGATCCGGCACGGCCAGGCGGTGGTGGACAAGGATGGCTGCATCCGCCCCGAGACCACGGCCGAGGTGCTGGCCGGGCTGAAGCCGGCGTTCGACACCGAGGGGTCGGTGACCGCCGGCACGTCCTCGCCGCTGACCGATGGGTGCGCCGCCGTGCTGGTGACGACCGAGGCCTATGCCGAGCGCCACGGCCTCACCCCGCTGGCGCGCGTGCGCAGCCAGGCGGTGGCCGGCTGCGGCCCCGAGATCATGGGCGTGGGGCCGATCGGGGCGACCCGCAAGGCGCTGGCCCGCGCCGGCATCGAGATCGGCGCGGTGGACGTGGTGGAGCTGAACGAGGCGTTCAGCAGCCAGGCCATCGCCTCGGCGCGCGACATCGGCGTGCGCGACGAGACGCTGAACCTGGACGGCGGCGCGCTGGCGCTCGGCCACCCGCTCGGCGCCACGGGCGCGCGCATCGTCGGCAAGGCGGCGAGCCTGCTTGCCCGCACCGGCGGCAAGTACGCGCTGGCGACGCAGTGCATCGGCGGCGGCCAGGGCATCGCCACCGTGCTGGAGCGCGTCTGATGCAGATCAGGAAGGTCGGCGTGATCGGCGCTGGCGTGATGGGGGCGGGGATTGCCGCCCAGGTGGCGAACGCCGGCGTGCCCGTGGTGCTGCTGGACATCGTGCCAGCCGGCGCCAACGACCGCAGCCAGATGGCCAGCGGGGCGGTGGCCAAGATGCTCAAGACCGAGCCCGCGCCGTTCATGAGCGCGCGCGCCGCCAAGCTGGTCGAGACCGGCAACATCGAGGACGACCTCGGACGCCTGGCCGAGTGCGACTGGATCATCGAGGTGATCGTCGAGCGCCCCGACGTCAAGCAGGCGCTGTACCGCAAGCTGGAGGCGGTGCGCCGGCCCGGCACGGCGGTGTCCTCCAACACCTCGACCATCCCGCTCAGCGTGCTGACCGACGGCATGGGCGACCAGTTCAAGCGCGACTTCCTCATCACCCACTTCTTCAACCCGCCGCGCTACATGCGCCTGCTGGAAGTGGTGCCTGGCCCATACACCGAGCCGGCCACCGTGCAGGCGGTGGCCGGCTTCGCCGACGTGGCGATGGGCAAGACGGTGGTGACCTGCAACGACGCGCCGGGCTTCATCGCCAACCGGGTCGGCAACTACTGGCTGCAGGTGGCGGTGGTCGAGGCGTTCGACAGCCATGTGACGGTCGAGGAGGCGGATGCCGTCATAGGCAAGCCCTTCGGCATTCCCAGCACCGGCGTGTTCGGCCTGATCGACCTCGTGGGCCTGGACCTGATGCCGCACATCAACGCCAGCCTCGGCCGCACCCTGGCGCCGGACGACGCGTTCCACGTCTACAACCGCGACCTGCCGATGATCAACCGCATGATCGAGCAGGGCATGATCGGGCGCAAGGGCAAGGGCGGCTTCTACCTGTTCGACCGCAAGACCCGCAAGAAGCAGGCGATCGACCTGGCGACCGGCGATTACCGCCCCGAGCGCAAGCCCGAGCTGCCGGAACTGGCGGAGCGCGACCTGGCCAAGATCATGGATGCGCCCAGCAAGGCCGGGCGCTACGCCTGGGCGGTGATGGGGCAGACGCTCGCCTACGCCGCCAGCGTGGTGCCGGAAGCCGCCGGCACGCTGGTCGACGTCGATGCCGCGATGCGCCTGGGCTATGCCTGGCGGTGGGGGCCGTTCGAGCTGATCGACAAGCTCGGCACGGCCTGGTTCGCCGACCGGCTGCGCGCCGAGGGCAAGGCGATGCCTAAGCTGGTCGAGGTCGCGGCAGGCCGGCCGTTCTACCGCGTGCAGGACGGCCGTAGGCAGTTCCTCACCCTCGAAGGCGACTACCAGGACGTGCCGCGCGCGCCCGGCGTGCTGCTGCTGGAGGACATCAAGCTGCGCTCCGAGCCGGTGCTGAAGAACGCCTCCGCCAGCGTGTGGGACATCGGCGACGGCGTGCTGTGCTTCGAGTTCACCTCCAAGTCCAACTCGCTGGACGACGCGATCATGGCGCTGCTCGGCAAGACCACGGCGCTGGTCAAGGAGCGGTTCAAGGCGCTGGTGATCTACAACGAGGGCGTCAACTTCTCGGTCGGCGCCAACCTCGGCACGGCGCTGTTCGCGGCCAACATCGCGGCCTGGGGCGAGATCGAGCGCGGCGTCGCGGGCGGGCAGCAGGCCTACAAGGCGCTGAAATACGCACCCTTCCCGGTCGTTTCCGCGCCCGCCGGCATGGCGCTGGGCGGCGGCTGCGAAATCCTGCTGCACTCCAGCGCGGTGCAGGCCCATGCCGAGAGCTACATCGGGCTCGTGGAATGCGGCGTGGGGCTGCTGCCGGGCTGGGGCGGCTGCAAGGAGATGCTCGGGCGCTGGGCCACGATCGGCAAGCTGCCCGGCGGGCCGATGCCGGCTCCGGCCAAGGTCTTCGAGATGGTCAGCACCGCCACCACGTCCAAGTCCGCCGCGCAGGCCCGGGACTATCTGTTCCTGCGCCCGAGCGATGGGATCACCATGAACCGCGACCGGCTGCTGGCGGACGCCAAGGCGAAGGCGCTTGCCCTGGTGGAGGGCTACCAGCCGCCGGAGCCGCGCGAGGTGCGGCTGCCGGGTCCGTCCGGGGCGCTGGCGATGCGGCTGGCGGCGGAGGGCTTCCACAAGCGCGGCATCGCCACAGATCATGACCTCGTGGTGTCCACCGTGCTGGCCGGCGTGCTGGCGGGCGGGGCTACCGACCTGATGGACACGGTTTCGGAGGACCGACTGCTGGATCTGGAGCGCGCCGGGCTGCTCAAGCTGATGAAGACGGCGGCGACGCTGGCCCGGGTGGAGCACACGCTCGCCACCGGCAAGCCGCTGCGGAACTAGCCGACCCTCACCCCGGCCCTCTCCCGCGGGGAGAGGGTTGGGTGAGGGGGAGCCACGAAAGAGGAGATGCCCATGCAGACCTACAAAGCTCCCGTCCGCGACATGCGCTTCGTCATCCACGAGCTGCACGACAGCGCCAGGCTCACTGCCATGCGCGGCCTCGAGGAGGTCACGCCCGAGCTGATCGACACCATCCTGGAGGAGGCCGGCAAGTTCGCCGAGAGCGTGCTGCTGCCGATCAACGCCAGCGGCGACGAGGAAGGCTGCACCTACGAGAACGGCGTCGTCCGCACGCCCAAGGGGTTCAAGCAGGCCTACGACGCGTTCCGCGAAGCCGGCTGGACCGCGATCGCCGCCGAGCCGGAGTTCGGCGGCCAGGGCTTGCCGGAGGTGGTGAACAAGCAGATCGAGGAGATGATCTCCGCCTGCAACACCTCGTTCGGGCTGTACCCGGGCCTGACCCATGGCGGATACCAGGCGATCCTGGACCACGCCTCGGACGAGCTGAAGCAGCGCTTCCTGCCCAAGATGGTGGACGGCACCTGGTCCGGCACCATGTGCCTGACGGAGGCGCACTGCGGCACCGACCTCGGCATGCTGCGCACCAAGGCGGTCCCGCAGGAGGACGGCAGCTACAAGCTCACCGGCTCCAAGATCTTCATCACCGCCGGCGAGCACGACCTGACGGAGAACATCATCCACCTGGTGCTGGCCCGGATGCCGGACGCGCCGGCCGGGGTGAAGGGCATCAGCCTGTTCCTGGTGCCCAAGTTCATTCCCGACGATAGACCTCGTGAAGAGGGGGGCGGACCCGGCGCGCGCAACGGCGTCGTGTGCACCTCCATCGAGCACAAGATGGGCATCAAGGCCTCCGCCACCTGCCAGATGAGCTTCGACGAGGCGACCGGCTGGTTGGTGGGCGAGCCGCACCGCGGCATGAAGGCCATGTTCACCATGATGAACAGCGAGCGGCTGTCCGTCGGCGTGCAGGGCCTGGGCGCCGCCGAAGCCGCCTACCAGGGCGCGGTGTTCTACGCCAAGGACCGCATCCAGGGCCGCTCGCTGTCCGGCGCCAAGGACAAGACGAAGGCGGCCGACCCCATCCTGGTGCACCCGGACGTGCGCCGCATGCTGATGACCATCCGCGCCTACACCGAAGGCTGCCGCGCCCTCGGCGGCTGGGTGGCCCAGGAACTGGACACCGTGGCCCGTTCCGACGACCCGGCGGCCAAGACCGAGGCGGAGGACTTCACCGCCCTGATGACCCCGATCGTCAAGGCGCTGTTCACCGACATCGGCTTCGAGATGGCCAGCGTCGGCATGCAGGTCTACGGCGGCCACGGCTACGTCCGCGACCACGGCATGGAGCAGTACGTGCGCGACGCCCGCATCGCCATGATCTACGAGGGCACCAACGGCGTGCAGGCGCTCGACCTAGTGGGCCGCAAGCTGCCCGCCAACATGGGCCGCTCGCTGCGCCGCTTCTTCCACCCGGTCAGCGAGTACATCGCCGCCCACCGCGACGACCCGGCGGTCGGCCCCATGACCAAGGCGCTGGAGCGCGCGTTCGGCGCTCTGCAACTTGCCACCGCGCACGTGGCCACCGCGGGGCTGCGGGACCCGGAGGAGGCAGGCGCTGCCGCCAGCGACTACCTGCGGCTGTTCGGGCTGGTGGCGATGGGCTTCATGTGGGTCCGCTCGGCGGAGATCGCCCACCGCAAGCTGCCCACCGCCAACGGCGACGCGCGGTTCTACCAGGCGAAGCTGCACACGGCGCAGTTCTACGTGGACCGGCTGCTGCCGCAGGCCGGGTCGCTCTACCTGGCGATCAAGTCCGGCAAGGGCGCGATGATGGCGATGGATGAGGCGATGTTCTGACCAAGCCGCGGGCCGGGATCACGCGCGGGGTCCCGGCAGCAGGCGCGGCCGCACGATGACGGGCTTCAGGTGCGGCTCCAGCAGCGCCTGCGTCGCGTCCTCCCAGCCATGGGTGCTCATCACCCGTTCTGGATGGATGTGCCCGCACCGCAGCAGCTCCAGCACCTTGGGCAGATGCGGGCTCACGCTCGCCGTCCCCGTGGAGAAGGTGACGTCCCGCTTGTACATCTCCCACAGCGGCATCGGCGTGTCCGAGAAGAAGACCGCCGCGTTGGACATGTGCCCGCCCGGCGCCAGGCACCGGACCGCCGCGGCCAGCAGCTCGGGCTCGCGCGCCACCCCGATCACGACGGGAAAGCGCATGTCGAACTCCGGCAGGATCGCGGGGTGGACGAAGGCCCCCAGCAGCCGCGCCGCCTCCCGCCGGTCCTCGCTGGCATCGACGAAATCGACCCGGCACGCCCCGCCGGCCATCGCGTGGTCGGCCGCGAACAGCCCCAGGCTCGGCAGGCTGCTCACCACCAGCACGGGCGCGCCCGGGTGCTTCGCCAGGCCCCGCGAGGTGGCGATGTAGGCTTCCGTCAGGTTGTCGCTGGCGCTCGCCGCGGTCGCCGGGTCCACGCCGTCCGGCAGCCGGACCAGCATCCCGTCCGCGAACGGCACCCTGACCTGCTCGGAGAACAGGCCGCCCCAGTTGCCGGCGATCGGGATGCCGTACCCGGCGATGCCCGGCGCTGCGGAGCAGGCGGCGGACAGCCCGCGGCGGCACTCGCCGCACACCCCGCAGCAGATGTGCCACGGCACCACCACGATGTCGCCCGGCCGCACCGCCCTGACCTTGTCGCCGGTCTCCAGCACCTCGGCCACGCACTCGTGCCCGATCGGGAAATCCTCCCCGAACGACACCAGGCCGCCGATGATCCGGCGGTCGAGGTCGCAGGTGGTCGAGGCGATGGGCCGCACCACCGCTTCGAGCGGGCCTTGCACGCGCAGATCCGCCGCGTCGTGCCATTCCAGCTTGCCGACCTTGACGAAGTGCAGCGCCTTCACGCCGCCGCGTCCGCCGCCACGGTCCCGGCCGAGCGCGGCGGCTCGGGCAGGCGCCGGCCGCCGCGGGCGGTCTGCGAGGCCGGGGTCTCGAACACCGCGACCTCGATGCCCGCCTCGTCCGTCCCCACTGCCCCGTGCCACGCTGCCGACACGCGCAACGCCAGCTCGGTCTTCAGCGCGGCGGGACGCCCGGCCCGGATGTAGCAGAAGATCAGCGCGTCGCCGGACGGCTTGCCCGCCGTCCATATCTGGTCTGGGTCCGGCTGGCGCAGGATCACGCTGATCAGCTCCGGTTCGGAGCCGATCACGTCGTGCACCACGGCGGTGATGGAGCTTGCCACGCGCTGCCGCATCGCAGCGTCGAGCGGCCTGGCGAACTCGCAAACCATGATCGGCATTCCCGGTCTCCCTTGCAGCGCCGTGCGCCACGAGGCTGGACGATGCGCCGGTTCCGCCAGGCCGGCGTTCGCGCCCGCGCCATGCCGTTCGCGAGGCGGACATCATCGTGCCGAAACGGCAGCGCGCCATGCGTCCTTGCCCGCCCGCGCCCGCCAGGCGCACGGTGGCGGCAGGGTTGCAACCGGGGGCCAGGTGCCACGCATCAATGACCGGCCATCGGCCGTCCGCGCCGCGGCGTCCGGCGTCATCCGGGAGATCGACGCGCCGCTCGTCGCCCGGGCGGACATCAGCAGCCGCCACGTCAGCGTGGAACGGCTGCGTCGCCGCGGCAACGGCGTGGTAAGCTGGCGCTACCGCCAGAACCGGCACGCGCTGTTCTGCTTCGAGCGCGGCGTGCGGTCCTGCGCCGGCGCGCTGGACGGCTTCGGCGTACAGTGCAGCTTCGGCGCTGGCGTCACGCTCGCCTTCGTGGCGGCAGGGGCCTTGGTGGAGGCGGTCTTCGACGTTCCTGCCGAATGCAGCTATCTCGTCGCATCGTTCGACGCTGCGCCGTTCACGGCGGATGACGGGGACCTGGCCCGGCTCGGCCCTCCCCGGTCGCAAGTCGGCTTCTCCGACCCCGCCCTGGCCCTTGCCGTGGCACAGCTCCGGCGCGAGCTGGCCGGGGCCGATTCGCTGTCCGCCCTGATGGTCGAGAGCTGGGCCGCGCACGCCTGGGGATTGCTGCACCGGCGGCAGGCGCCGCACCCCGGCGACGCTTGCCGCCTGAACCCGGCCACCCTGAGCAAGGTGCTCCGCCACATGCGCGAGCAGCTGGCCGGCGACGTGCCGCTTGCCGAACTGGCAGGCCTGGCGGGCCTGGGCTGCCGCCAGTTCTGCCGTCGTTTCCAAGCCGCCACTGGCGTCACCCCGGCTCGGGCGCTGGACGCGATGCGGCTGGACCTCGCATCGAGCCTTCTGGCCACGACGCGCCAGCCTGTCACCCACATCGCGCTCGACTGCGGCTTCAGCCAGCCGCAACACCTGGCAACGGCCTTCAAGCGCCGGTATGGCATGACGCCAACCGCGTTCCGCTCCGCGACTCAGTGACGCGCCGCGCCCCGCTCCAAACAGAATGATTCCAAAGGCCCCGCCTTTGGCGGAGTCCAGAGGCAGAGCCTCTGGCCTTGCTTACCTAACGGTCACCCTAAAAAGCCGCCAAGCCTCAGCGCTGCCGTTCCAGGATGGACACGTAGTTGGCGACGGCCGCGCCGCCCATGTTGAACACACCGGCGATGTCGGCACGCGGCAGCTGCATGTCGCCGGCCTCGCCGGTCAGCTGCATCGCGCTGATCACGTGCATCGACACGCCGGTGGCGCCCACCGGGTGCCCCTTGGCCTTCAGCCCGCCGGACCGGTTGACCGGCAGCTTGCCGTCCGCCGCCGTCACGCCCTCCAGCACGACGCGCGCGCCCTGGCCCGGCTCGGCCAGGCCCATGGCCTCGTATTCCAGCAACTCCGCGATGGTGAAGCAGTCGTGCGTCTCCACAAAGGAGATGTCGTCCAAGGTCAGCCCGGCCTGGTCCAGCGCCTGACGCCATGCGATGGCGCCGCCCTCGAACCGGGTCGGGTCGCGGCGGGACATCGGCAGGTAGTCGTTCACGTGCGCCGCGGCGCGGAACGCGACGGCCTTGGCCAGCGCCCGCGCCGTCTCGCCGTCTGCCAGCACCAGCGCCGCCGCGCCGTCGCTCACCGGGGAGCAGTCCGTGCGCTTCAGCGGCCCGGCGATGTAGGGGTTCCTCTCGGAGGCGTTGCGGCAGAAGTCGAACCCGAGGTCGCGGCGGATCTGCGCGTACGGGTTGTCCACGCCGTTCCTGTGGTTCTTGGCGGCGATGGCGGCCAGGGCGTCGGATTGGTCGCCGTAGCGCTGGAAATAGGTCTCCGCGATCCGCCCGAACACGCCGGCGAACCCGGCCGGGATGTCGCCCTCCTCCCGCCGGTAGGACGCGCCGAGCAGGTTCTCGCCGACCTGCGCGCCCGTGGCCGCCGTCATCTTCTCCGCGCCCACCACCAGGGCCAGGCGGCCGCGCCCGGCGGCGATGAAGTCCTTCGCGGCATGGATCGCGGCGGACCCGGACGCGCAGGCGTTCTCGTAACGGGCGGCCGGCTTGAAGCGCAAGTCCGGCAGGCCCTGCATCGGCAGCGAGCTTGGGAAGTCCTGCTTGCTGAACCCGCTGTTGAAGGTGCCGACGAACACGCCGTCGATCTCGGCCGGCGCCACTCCTGCATCCTGGATTGCGACGCCCGCCACCCGGCCGATCAGGCTCTCCACGTCGGGGTCATCCAGCTTGCCGAACGGCGAGTGCGCCCAGCCGACGATGCAGATGTCTTCCATCGCGTCCTCCTCAGGCTTTCAGGTCCTGCACCTGCCGCTCCGCCACCTTGAACGCGTCGCTGACCGCAGTGTGGGCGTCCGGGTGCGCGCGCTGGTCCTTGCCGTGGTGCGGATCGTGGGAGATCTCGAGGCTGCGGCCCGGCAGGCCGAGCTGGATGTGGACGCTGACGTGATGGTTCGGCAGCCCCTTGCCGCCCGACGCCTCCAGGGTGACCCGGCACGACACAAGATTCTTGCAGTGCCGTTCCAGCTTGTCCACCTGCCGGCGGATGTCCGCCTCCAGCGCGGGGGAGCTTTGCAGGCCGTGGAAGGCGATCTCGAGCGGGCTTTGCATGGCGGGCCTTCAGGTGGTTAGGCGGACTCAACGCGCGAGCAGCGCCATTGGCTACATGTCGGATGCCATCGCCGCTTCCTGGACCGGAACGGGTTGGTGGTCCACGTCCGTCAGCACGCGCCAGGTTCCCCCGGCCAGCACCTCGGCCGGGCGGAAACGCGCCTTGTAGGCCATCTTGGCGCTCTCCGGCACCCAGTAGCCCAGATAGACGTAGGGCAGCCCCAGAGCCTTGGCGCGCTCGATCAGCCAGAGGATGGCGTAGTTGCCCAGGGAGCGCCGCACCAGCTCGGGCGCGAAGAAGCTGTAGACGGCGGACAGCCCATCGCCGAGCCGGTCCATCAGGCATGCGCCCACCAGCCGGTCGTCCGCGTCGCGGAACTCCACGATGGCGGTCTCGATCGGGGTGTCCTCCACCATGGCGCGGTAGTCGTAGAAGCTCATGGTCGCCATGTCGCCGCCGCCGTGCCGCGCCGCCTGGTAGGCCTGAAACAGCTGGAACTGCTCGGCCGTGGCCCGCGCCGCCACCTCGAAGCCCTCCACGCCGGCGTTGTAGCGCGCCACCCGGCGCAGCGTGCGGTCCGCCTGGAACGTCGCCACCGGGATGCGGATCGGCACGCAGGCGTTGCAGGCGGGGCAGACCGGGGCGTAGGCGATGTTGTGGCTGCGGCGGAACCCGGCGCGGGACAGCCGGTCGTGCAGCGCGTCGCTGTCCGGACCGGTGATTTCGGTCACCACCTTGCGCTCGGTGCGGCCGGCCACATACGGGCACGGCAGGGGCGCCGTGGTGTAGAAGAACTGCGGCCGGCGCGGGGGCTTGTAGGTCATCGGTGATGCATCGTCCACGCCAGCGCCGCCACGGTCAATCGTCCCGAATCATGGATGCAGGGTTATCGTCGCGTCCACCGCCGCCACAGATGGCCCGAGCGTGACGGAGCCGCCGTCCCGCCAGCGCAGCAGCAGGTCCCGCGCGTGCCGGCTGAGCGGGTAGCCGGACTGGCCCGGCGCTGCGATGAACCGGCTCGCATCCAGGTCCGCCAGGTCATACACGCCGCGGTAGCCGGGGCCGTGCACCGCGTCCAGGCCGCCGGGTCCGCTGCCGCCGGCGAAGATGGTGGTGGCGTCGCCGGGCTGCGGGATGCGGTTGCCCAGCATCGGCAGCACCGGGTCGGCGAACACCGCGACGTGCAGCGTGCCCCAGCGCCACTGCGCCGGGTCAGGGCCGAGCTTGGCAGCCAGCGGCGGCATGGCGGCCGCCAGCGCCTGGTCCAGCAGCGGGCCGCAATCGCCGCCGCACCAGGGGGCGCCGGCCGGGCTGAGCAGCCAGGCGGCCATGTCGGCCCAGGGCCGCTCTGCGCCGGCCGGGACGTGCTGGCGTTGCAGCGCCAAAGCCTCGAACGCCTGGACCCAGGCGGTGAAGATGACCGGCTGCGGCAGGTCGATCGCCATCCGGCCGTCCCAGCCGGCGAGCAGGGCGGCGGCCTGGCCCGGCAGCCCGTCCCGGTGCGGCCGGGCCAGCAGCGCCGGCAACACCTGCTGGGCGAAGGCGTCGGTCACGTCGGCCTGCATGGCCGCGAAATCGGCCGGAGAAACCCGGCCTGCGCCGAGCAGCTGCCGGATGCGCCGGGCGCGCCAGTCGCCGAACCAGTCCTGTCCCATGAACACGGGGAAGCCGGGGGGTGCGGCGCGCTCGTTGGCGTTCAGCAGGTGGCCGCTGGGCGGGTTCACCGCGTGGGGCAGCGCGTCCCCGCTGGCCCAGCCGATCCAGTCGTGCGCGCCGTCCGCCCCCGGCTGCGGCCAGTCGCCGTGCCCGGCGCGGCGGACCGGCACGCGGCCGGTGGTGAACTGGCCGATGCCGTTCGCGTCCGCCGCCAGCAGGTTCTGCACCGGCGAGGTGATGGCCGGGGCCGCAGCACCCGCCGCCGCCACGCTGCCGGCTTCGTTCAGCGCCAGCAGGCCGGTGGCCGGGTCGTCGCCGGGCGCGAGGTTGGCCATCTCCGCCGCCATCACGACGCCGGCCGGCGCGGACGCAGCGGACAGGTCGCTCACCACGGGGCCGTGCCGGGTCTCGCGCACCGTCAGCGTCTCGTCCGGGCCGCCGCGGACGGCGATGCGCTCGGTGCGGCTGGCGAAGGCGGCCGGGCCGTCCGGGGTGGCGTAGCGGCCATCCGGCAGCACCGTCTCGGTGAACAAATCCTGCGTGTCGGCGCCCGCCGTGGTGAAGGTCCAGGCGATGCGGCTGTTGCGCCCGATCACCAGGAACGGCACCCCGGGGGCGAACGCGCCGGCCAGCGTGCCCTGCGGCGTGTCGATCCGCGCGAGGTGCCAGATGCCCGGCGTGCTGTAGCCGAGGTGCGGGTCCCCGGCGAGCAGCGGCGCGCCCGTGACGCTGTGCGCGCCGTCCACGGCCCATTCGTTGGAGGCGGTGTCCGGCAGGGTGAACGGCTCGGGGAAGCGCGGCACGGCGTCTAGCAGCGCACTTGCCAAGTCTGCGAAGCGGGGGGCAGCGAAGCGAGGCTGGGCCGCGGCGGCGCTCGGACCCGGCGTGCCGTCCTGCGGCGGCCAGAGCTGGTCGATCAGCGGGCGCGGCAGGGTGGCGGCGAGCTTCTCGCGGGTCAGCTCGGAGCGCCAGTTGCCGGACAGGTACATCCCCATCGTCTTGCCCCACAGCAGGCTGTCCACCGGGCTCCACGGCTCCGGCCGGCCGAGCACGGCGAACTGCACGGCGCTCCAGCGGCCATGCGCGCCGAGGTAGGCGTTCACCCCCCTCGCGTAGGCGTCCAGCATGGCGCGGGCGGCGGCGGGCAGGGCGGCCAGCTCCGCCTCCGCCCGCACGCGCAGGCCGAGCACCCGCATGGTGCGGTCCAGCGGCAGCGCGCGCGCCCCGGCCAGCTCGGACACTCGGCCGGACGCGGCGCGGCGCATCAGCTCCATCTGGAACATCCGGTCCCGCGCATGGACGAAGCCGATCGCCGCGGCTCCGTCCACGGCGTTGGCGGCCTGGATGCGCGGCACGCCGTCAGCGTCGAACGCGATGGCGACCGGCGCGGACAGCCCGGGGATGCGGGCCGCCTCGTGCGTTGGCGGCAGGCAGAGGAACAACGCCCCGCCGGCCGCGGCAGCCGCGAGCAGCGGGAGGACGGCGACCAGGCTGCCGAGACGGTGGAGCCAAGCGCCAAGCCGGGTAGTTCTCACCGCATCCAGTTCTGGCGAATGCGGCGGCAGCGTCAAGTGCGGCGCGGCTGCCGTCACTCGGCGGCGAGCGCTCCCTTGAGCCGCTTGTCCGCCGCCGCTGCCACCGCCGGCTGCACCACGATCGCGGCGGTGCCGGAGTGCATGGGGCCTTGCGTCACGTGCTCCCCGCGATCCTGCAA
>CAXTPP010000055.1:0-21837 GCA_964246185.1 uncultured Acetobacteraceae bacterium | reverse complement strand
GAGCTGATGCGGCTGGCGCGGGGAGTGGCGGTTTAGCGGACGGCCTAGCCGCGTCGTGTCTCAGTCATCGGCCAGCAGCGCCCAGCGTTCGTGGTCGCACCAGATGCCGCCAACCCGCAGGTAGCGCGGCGACAGACCCTCGCAGCGGAAGCCGACCCGGCGCGCCAGGGCGAGGGAACGCGCGTTGCCCGGTTGGATGTTGGCTTCCAGGCGATGCAGCCCCACCTCGCCGAACGCGTGATCCGCCGCCTGCCGGACCGCCTGCGTCATCAGCCCCCGCCCGATGGACCCGGCCATGCCGTAATAGCTGAGATAGGCGCTCTGGAAGCCTTTCAGCACGATCTCGGTCAGGTTCACCACCCCTACGATGCCGCTGGACACCGCCTCGCGCGCGACCAGGCCGACGTTCGCGCCGGTGACGAGGCCTGCGAACCAGCCCTCGAAGCCTCCAGCATCGGTGAACGGCCAGACTCAAGGATGGTGGTGCAGGCGGCTCGCCGCGTTGGCCTCGATCAGTTCCGCCGCATCGGAGCGGGTGGCTGGCTTCAGGATGACGGGCATCATGCGCTGACCCGCTCAGGCGCCGAGCTTGGAACGCCATCCAGCCGAGTCCCATGGCGCCCGCGCCCCTGCCAGCAGCCCTTCAGTGTTCAGGTCCTCATCCAGGTCCGGCCAGTGAATGCCGTAACCGGCCCCGGCCAGCTCCCAATGCGCCCGCTGTTCGGGAGTGCCGGCTGCCAGCCGGGGATACCAAGCCAGCGGCACGGTGATCGTGCGCCCGTCCATGAGCGCCACGGTCAGTTCATCCTTGCTGACCGCCACGTCCAGGACCCGGATATCGGCTCCCTCAGCTTGTGCGAAAGAACTCATGCCACGCCTCCAAAAGCTCGGGTTGACGCTCGCGGACCAGCCGGAGGATGCCACCTAGTGCTCTGACGCATTGTGAGGGTTCAGCATGTGTCAGAGCACTAGCTTGATTTGGTGGGCCGATTCAGCCAGCGCGCTGAAGTGCGCGTCGGCATCGGACCACTAGTTCGTGAGCCGGGTAGCCCAAGTTGCTGGCCAGCATGACTGGCTGCAGCCAAACCTTGGCCGAAGCGCTGCCTCGGTCCACGTGGACCGAGGCGGCTCATTCGGCTCCCGACTCCGAAGGTATAGCCGAAAACCTTGGACGCGAAGAACGGTCGGCATGCCCATGCTTCTCGCTTGCCACAAGCCGTTCAGGGCAACCGCCCCAGAACCTCGCCATTGTGCTCGCCCAGGCCCGGCGCCCCGCGCTGCGGCCGGGGGCGCTCGCGGTCGAACGAGAGCGGCAGGCCCACCATCGTCAGCCCGTCCGGCAGGGTCTGCAGCAGGTCCACCGCGGCCAGCTGCTCGCTGCGGGCCAGCTCGCCGATGTCGTTCACCGGGGCGGCGGGCACGCCCACGGCGGCGAACGCAGCCAGCCAGGAGGCCCGCTCCCGGGTGCGCAGGATCGCCGCGATCGCCGCCACCAGCGCCGGACGGTGGGCGTTGCGCTGCGGCCCAGTGGCGTAGCGCGGGTCCGCCGCCCATTCGGGGCGGCCGAGCACGGCGGCGCAGCGCGCCCAGAGCCGGTCGTTGCCCGCGGCCAGCACGAACGAGGCATCCGTCGCGTCGAACGCCTGGTAGGGGGTGATGGTGGTGGCGCCGGTGCCGTGCCGCTGCGGCATCACCCCATCGGCGAGGTAGCCGTTCAGCTGGCCTTCCACCCAGAACGCCGCCGCCTCGAACAGGGAGGTGTCGACCAGGCAGCCGCGGCCCGTGGCATCCCGCTGCCGCAGCGCCGCCAGCGCGCCGATGACGCAGAACAGCCCGGCCGCCTTGTCGTTGATCGACGTGCCGCACAGGGTCGGCGGCCCGCCGGGCTGGCCGGTCACCGACATCATGCCGCCATAGGCCTGCAACAGCGGGTCGAAGCCGGGGCTCATCCGCAGCGGCCCCTGGTAGCCGAACGCCCAGATCGAGCAGTAGATCAGCCTTGGATGCCGCCCCAGCATCGCCTCCGGACCGATGCCGAGCGCATCGACCACGCCGGGGCGCAGGTTCTGGATCAGGATGTCGGACTCCGCCGCCAGCCGCTCCAGCGCCGCTACGTCCTCCGGCTGCTTGAGGTCGAGCGTGACTGAGCGCTTGCTGCGGTTCTGGCTATGGAAATACAGCGAGGCGTCCCCGGCGAAGGGCGGACCCCACGCGCGCGCGTCGTCCCCGCCGTTTGGCTTCTCCACCTTGACGACATCCGCCCCCATGTCCGCCAGGACGACGCCCGCCAGGGGGGCGGCGAGCGCCTGCCCGACCTCGATCACCTTCAGCCCGTCCAGCGGTCGCGTCATGCTCTCTTCCATCCCGTGCGGCCCCGAGCTTAGGCTTGCGGCAGCAGCGCTCAAGCCTGGGGGAAATCCTTGGCTGCCCTGCCGCGTTGCACATCCACCCCTGAGCCAGGACCGCCGCATGGACGCCATCCCCGCCTCGTCCGCCTTCGAGACCCGGCTGGACCGCCTCGCCCAGATCGCCGTGCAGGTCGGATTGGGGCTGCAGCCGGGGCAGGAGGTGGTGCTCACCGCGCCGCTCGCCGCCATGCCGCTGGTGCGCCGGGTCACCGAGCACGCCTACCGCGCGGGGGCCAGCCTGGTGACGACCCTGCTGTCCGACGACGAGACGACGCTGGCCCGCTACCAGCACGCGCCGGACGCCGCGTTCGACTACGCCCCGGCCTGGCTGTTCGAGGGCATGGCGCAGGCCTACCGCGGCGGTGGCGCACGGCTTGCCATCGCCGGCGAGAACCCGGCGCTGCTCGCCGGCCAGGACCCGGCCCGCGTCTCCCGCGCCAACCGCGCCCGCTCCGTGGCCTACCGCCCGGCGCTGGAGCAGATCACCAATTTCAACACCAACTGGAGCATCGTCAGCGCCGCCACCCCCGCCTGGGCCGCGCTGATGTTCCCGGACCTGCCGGAGCACGAGGCGGTGGCCCGGCAGTGGGACGCGATCTTCGCCGCCTCCCGCATCGACACGCCGGACCCAGTGGCCGCCTGGGCGGAGCACATCGCCATCCTGCACGCCCGCACCGCGCAGCTGAACGCCAGGCGCTACGAGGCCCTGCACTACCGCGGCCCCGGCACCGATTTGCAAATCGGCCTGGCGGACGGGCACATCTGGCTCGGCGGCTCGGAGCGGGCGAAGAACGGCATCGTCTGCCACCCGAACATCCCGACCGAGGAGGTGTTCACCACGCCGCACCTGGCCCGGGTTGAGGGCCACGTGCGCAGCACCAAGCCGCTGTCCTACGGCGGCACGCTGATCCGCGACATCGCCGTGCGGTTCGAGGCCGGCCGCATCGTGGAGGCCACCGCCAGCGCCGGGCAGGACGTGCTGGGCAAGGTGCTGGACACCGACGAGGGCGCGCGCCGGCTGGGCGAGGTGGCGCTGGTGCCGCACTCCTCGCCGATCTCGGCCAGCGGGCTGCTGTTCTACAACACCCTGTTCGATGAGAATGCCGCCAGCCACGTCGCCATCGGCCAGGCCTACCGCACCTGCCTGGAGGGCGGCACGGCGGCGGACGAGGCGGAACTGGCCCGGCGCGGGGCCAACACCAGCCTGATCCACATCGACTGGATGATCGGCTCCGGAAAGATCGACATCGACGGCGTGCTGCCAGGCGGAACGATCGAGCCGGTGATGCGTGGTGGTGAGTGGGTCTGAGGGCGCAGGGGCGCCCTGACGGCGATTGCAACAAGGGATCATGATAATGGGACTTCTCGACACTGTGCTCGGCAGCCTGATGGGCGGCTCCGGCGGCGGCGCTTCGCCGATCCAGGGCGTGCTGATGAACATGCTCGGCGGCGGCCAGCAGCAGAGCACGCAGCAACCCGGCGCTGGGGGCATGCAGCAGCCTGGCATGACTGGCGGCGGCATGATGGGCGGCGGGCTGAGCGGCCTGCTGTCCGCCTTCGAGGGCGCTGGGCTTGGCCACATCGCGCAGTCCTGGGTGGGCAACGGCCCGAACCAGCCGGTCTCGCCGCAGCAGCTGCAGGGCGTGCTGGGCGACAACCAGGTGCAGAGCATGGCGAGCCAGTCCGGCATGGCGCCGACCGACTTCCTTTCGCAGCTGAGCCAGCATCTGCCGAACGTGGTGAACGGCATGACGCCGAACGGCCAGATGCCGAACGAAGGCACCATGTCCGTCTGACAGGGCTGCATCGCGATCCGGCCTTTCCTTGGTTGGGAGGGCCGGGCGCACCCTCACTTGTCAGCGGCCGCGCTCTGACTCGGCAGCGCCGGGCGGCGTACCAGCGTTGCAGATGCCGTTCTTACCAGTGTGACACCGCTCGCGCCCATGCCGGGCGCAGCCTTGCCACTGGTGGCGAAGCGCGAGTCCGGCAGGGCTCCCATCAAGTCGACGCCGTGTTCGGGTCAATCCCCTATGGTGGCCAAAGCCAGTGTCCGGCCTTTCCCATTGAGCTGAGCCTCGGGAGCATCGCCATGTCCGCAACCACCCCGTCCCCCAGCTTCGTTAAAACTGGCGAGGTTACGGCGCGGCGCGGCGCGCAGGTGCTGCTGGAGGTGCTGGAGAGCGAGGGCGTCGAATACATCTTCGGCAACCCAGGCACCACTGAACTGCCGCTGATCGACGCGCTGCTGGGACCGACGCCCATCCAGTACGTGCTGGCGTTGCAGGAGGCGAGCGTGGTGGCGATGGCCGACGGCTATGCCCAGGCGGCGCGGCGGCCCGGCTTCGTCAACCTGCACACCGCCGGCGGCCTCGGGCACGGCATGGGCAACCTGCTCAACGCCCAGGTCTCCGGCACGCCGCTGGTGGTCACCGCGGGCCAGCAGGACTCGCGGCATGCGCTGATGGACCCGCTGCTGTTCGGGGATTTGGTGGGCATCGCCACGCCCAGCGTGAAATGGGCGCGTGAGGTCACCAAGGCGGACCAGCTGCCCCTGCTGGTGCGCCGCGCCTTCCACGACTGCGACGCGGCGCCCTCCGGCCCGGTGTTCCTCTCGTTGCCGATGGACATGATGGAGGAGATGACCGAGGTGAGCATCGCCCAGCGCTCCCGCATCGACACCCGCGCCGTCGCCGGGTCGCTGGATCGGCTTGCCGGGCTGCTGGCCTCCTTCGCACCCGGCCGGCTCGCGCTGATCGCGGGCGACGAGGTGTGGTCCAGCGGTGCCACCGCGCAGGCCGTGGCGCTGGCCGAAACATTGGGCGCGCCGGTCTATGGCTCGTCCTGGCCGGCGCACCTGACGTTCCCGACGGCGCACCCGTCGTGGAGCGGCAACCTGCCGACCCGGGCGAGCGAGATCGCCGCCGAGCTTGCGCCGTTCGATGCTGTGTTCGCGCTGGGCGGCAAGTCGCTGATCACCATCCTCTACAGCGAAGGCTCGGCGGTGCCGCCCAGTTGCCGGGTGTTCCAGATGTCGTCGGACGTGCGCGACCTCGGGCGATCCTACTCCACTGAGCTGTCCGTACTGGGTGACGTGCGGGCGTCGCTGGACGCCTTGCTGCCGCTGCTGCGGGACAGGCTGCAGGGGCGGTCAGGCCTGGAGGCCGTCGTCGCCGCCCATGGCCAACGCATGCGGACGCGCTACGCGGCCCTGGAGGCGCGGGCGGACCAGGAGGCGGCGCGGCCGGTGACCACGCCGCTGGTCGCGGCCCGCGAGGTCCTGCGCGCCGTCGGCCCCAAGACCCCGATCGTGGACGAGTCGATCGCCACGTCGGGCTTCCTGCGCTCGCTGCTGCGCGATGAAACCCTGCGGTCCTACGCCTTCCTGCGGGGCGGCGCGCTCGGCTGGGGCCTGCCGGCCGCGGCGGGCTACAGCCTAGGCATCGGCCGCGAGCCGGTGGTCTGCCTGGTAGGCGATGGCGCGGCGCTGTACTCCCCGCAGGCGCTCTGGACCCTGGCGCACGAGAAGCTGCCGGTGACGGTGGTGGTGATGAACAACCGCGAGTACAACGTGCTCAAGAACTTCATGCGGGGCCAGTCGCACTACCTGTCCGCCAACAGCAACCGCTTCATCGCCATGGACCTGGCCGACCCGGCGATCGACTACCTGGCGCTCGCGGCCTCCATGGGCGTGCCGGCCCGCCGGGTGGAGCGGGCCTGCGACATCGCCGGCGCGGTGCAGGCGGGCATCGCCTCTGGCCTGCCCAACTTGATCGAGGTGCTAATCAGCGCGACTTGAGGCACGAGCGTCAAGCGGATGGGACTGCCTGGGGGGCCAGCAGCGCCGCCAGCAGCCCGACGACCGCAACGCCGGCGACGTAGTGGGCGGGCGCCATCCGGTCGAGGCCGGCCAGCCAGGCGATCAGCAGCGGCGTCGCGCCGCCGAAGACCGCGTAGGCGATGTTGTAGGACACGGACAGGCCGCTGAACCGCACGGCAGGCGGGAAGGCGCGGATCATCAGCACGGGCGTCAACGTGGCCGCACCCGCGCCTGCGCCGGCCAGCACGTAGAGCGGCAGCAGCGCCTGCGGGTGGTGCGCCGCCCCGAAGTACAGCGCGTAGGCGCCGCCCACCAGCAACAGCAGGACTGGCGGGGCAGTGCGGCGCAGGCCGAAACGGTCGGTGGCGACGCCCACGGCGATGGTGGACAGGCAGAGCGACGCCGTGCCGGCCAGGTTGGCCAAGGACGCATCGCGCGCCGGGATGCCGAACAGCTTCTGCAGCAGGGACGGCGTCATCAGCACCACCACCACAATCGCCGCGGTCAGCAGCCAGGTGCTGGCCATGGCGGCGAGCACCGCCGGGCCGTGGTCCCGCAGCACGGCGCGCAGCGGCAGCTCGCGCGAGGCGGCGGCGCGGGCGCGCATTTCGGCGAACACCGGGGTTTCCTGCAGCCACTGACGCAGCCGCATCGCGCCGAACCCGAACAGCCCGCCCGCCAGGAACGGCAGCCGCCACCAGCCGCCGAGGATCTGCGCCGGGGTGAACGCGAAGTTCAGCGCGGTGGCCACCAGCGAGCCCAGCAGGATGCCGCCGGTGAGCCCGCCGGTGAGCAGCCCGACCGCCAGGCCGGTGCGCTCGGCCGGCACGTGCTCGGCCACGAACACCCAGCCGCCCGGCGCCTCGCCGCCGATCGCCGCTCCCTGCATCAGCCGCATCGCCAGCAGCAGCAGCGGGGCGAGCGGGCCGATCGCGGCATAGGTCGGCAGCAGGCCGATCAGCAGGGTCGGCACCGCCATCAGCAGCACGCTGAAGGTGAACACGCGCTTGCGCCCGCGCGTGTCGCCGAAATGGGCCATGACGATGCCGCCGAGCGGGCGGGCCAGGTATCCGGCGGCGAACAGGCCGTAGGCCGCGACCTGCCGCAGCCAGTCCGGCATGGCGACCGGAAAGAACAACTGGCCGATGGCGCTGGTAAAGAACACGTAGATGACGAAGTCGTAGAGCTCCAGCACGCCGCCCAGCGAGGCGAGGCCGAGCGTGCGGATTTCAAGCCGGGTCAGGGGGCGCTGCCGTGCCCCGGCGATCGCGCTGGCGGCCGTGGTTGGCATCAGGGCCGCAGGTAGGTGTCGAACCAGCCGACCATGCGCCGGCTGATGTCGGCGACGTGGTCGGGGTTGCGTATCCAGTGGCCGTCGCCGGGGTAGATCACCGCGCCCGTGGGCACGCCGAGGGCGGCCAGCGCGTGCCAGAACTCCATGGTTTGCGGCGCCGGGCACTCCACGTCGCGTTCGCCGACGACGGCGAAGGTCGGCGTGCGGACGTGGGTGATGAAGCTGATCGGGGCCGACCGCGCATAGACGCCCGGGTCCTGGTAGACCGACGCGCCGAAATACGGGATCATCCAGGCGTCGATGCCGTTCTGGCCGTAGTAGGACTGCCAGTTCGCGATGCCAGCGCCGGCGAAGGCCGCGTGGAAGCGGTCGGTCTGCGTCACGGCGAACATGGTCATGAAGCCGCCATAGCTCCACCCGGCGATGCCGAGCCGGGCCTCGTCGATCGGAGCGGCGGCCTCGGCGGCGTCGATGCCGGCCAGGATGTCGCCGAGGTCGCCGTAGCCGAGGTCGCGCACGTTGGCCTGCGTGAACGCCTCGCCCTGGCCGAAGCTGCCGCGCGGGTTGGGCAGGAACACGGCATAGTCCTTTTCGAGCAGCGAGCGGATGGTGCCCGTGCCCACGAAACGCGGCTCGTACGCCGCAGCCGGCCCGCCGTGCACCAGCGTCACCATCGGCAGCTTGGCGCTGCCCGAGGCCGATTGCGGCAGCAGCAGCCAGCCCTGCACCTGGAACCCGTCGCGCTGCCAGGACAGGCTTCGCACCAGCCCGGGCACCGAATGCCCGGCGTTGGCGTGGGTCACGTCCTGCCACTCGCCGACGGGGCCTACCGCGATCTCGGGAGGCTTCGTGAAGCTTTGGCGGATCGTGGCAGTCTGGTTCGCCTTGCACGAGCCCGAGATCGGCTCCTGGTCCGCCTCCAGCCGTTCCTGGCCGGAGAACGCCGTCGCGAGCGGCTCCGGCCGCGCCTTGGTCGAGAGATTGACGATCTGCGTGTTCTCCGACGCCAGCAGCGCGGCCCGCAGCGTCTGCCCGTCGCAGCTCCATGCCAAGGACGTGACCGAGGCCTGCCAACCCGGCGTCACGTTGGCCGGCTCCTGCCCGCCGGCCAGGCCGAGCACGAAGGCGTCGCCGCCGGTCGAGCCGAAATCGCTCATGATCCCGCCGATGAACGAGGCGTGCGACCCGTCCGGCGAGACGCGGGGCTGGGCCAGTTGCAGGCGCGGATCAGCGGGCGCGTACAGCACCTTCGCTTCCCCGGCGGCGGTGAACGCGTACAGCTTGGCGACCCACCAGTGGTTGTCGCCGTCGCCCGGCGCTGCGGTGGCCACGAAACCCTGGCCGCCGGGCCGCCAGTCGTACTCATAGACGAACAGGTCGGGCGGCGAGGCGAAACGCAGCGCCCCGTCCTGCAAGGTGGCGATGCGCTGCTCGTGCACGTCGGCGCCAAGCTCGCCCACCTGGGCGGCGCCCGCCTCCACCGCGCCCGTCTCCTTCTGCGCGCCCTCGGTCGCCAGCACCGCCAGCGCCCCGTCCGGCCCATAGCGCAGGCCGCCGAGCGTGCCGTCGAAGCCGAGCAGCTTCACGGGCGCGCCGCCCGCCGGGTCAGCCAGGTAGATGTCATGGGCGTGGCTGCCGGGAGTGCGCAGCACGAAGGCGAGATGGAGGCTGTCGGGCGTCCAGGCGAGATCGGACGGCGTGCATTCGGGCTGCACGCCGCACGCGAGCGGCACGGTGACGGCGTTGCTGCCGTCACCGCCGCGGATCACCAGCGTGCGAATGTCCGGCGGCCCGCCCCCGGGCGGCACGTCGCCCTCGACGGAGGCGATGTGCTGCGCGTCGGGCGACAGGGCGACGGACAGGAAATCATGCAGCGGACGGCTCTCGGCGCGGGCTAAAGCTGGCACAGCAAGGAGGCAGGCGGCCAGGAGCGGCTTCATCGGAAAGGTCCTTCTAGGCCGGACCCGCCCGGACCAACTCAGCCGCCGCGTCTGGCAGCCGCGCCAGGACTGCCTGCCCCGGCGCTGCCGGTCAACCCAGCCATTGCGGGTGCTGGATCGTGCTGTCGAAGTGGTGGGACACCTTGTAGCGTTCGGTGTGGCCGTCCGCGGCCACGGCGGCGGTTTTGGCCAGGATGTCCGCCCGCTGCTCCGGCGTCAGCGGCTGGTAGCTGCGCACCGCGTCGAGCGACTGCTGCAGGATGGACATCTTGTCGATGCCGCAGACCTGCAGCGTGATGGGCAGGCTCATCGGGTAGTGCAGCATCTCCATCGGCGTGGCGACCTTGGCGTCGTAGATGAACGGGTCGCCGAACGTCTTCATGCCGAGCACCGCCGTGCCGTGCGCGATCGCCACCGGCAGCACGCCCTGCTCGAAGCTGTCGTAGTGCGCGTCCATCACGTTCAGCGGCATCTGCACGGTGTCGAAGTGGAAGCTGTGCTGGTCCGCCACCTCGAACATATGCTTGTGGATCGCCGGGCTCTTGTGGCCGGTGAAGCCGATGTAGCGCACCTTGCCCTGCTCCCTGGCGCGCAGGGCGGCCTCCATAGCGCCGCCGGGGGCGAACACCCGCTCGGGGTCGTCCATGCGGATGATCTCGTGGAACTGCACCAAATCCAGGTGGTCGGTTTGCAGACGGGCCAGCGACTCGTTCAGCTGCTCGTCGAAGGCCTTGGCGGTGCGGCCGTCGATCTTGGTCATCAGGAACACGCGGTCGCGATAGCCGCCGGCCAATGCCCGGCCGAGGCGCTTCTCGCTCTCGCCGCCGTTGTAGTCCCAGCTGTTGTCGAAGAACGTGACGCCGGCGCCGATGGCGGCATGGACGATCTCGATAGCCTCGTCCGACGTGGCGCCGCCGGGCTTGGCCAGGTGGAAGCCGCCACAGCCGATCAGCGACAGAATCTCGCCGGTGGCGCCGAGCGGGCGGTACTTCATGTCCGGATTCTGCGCCAGCTTGGCGGTGACAGGGCCGATCGGCTTCATGTCGCCGCCCTGCAGCGTTTGCACCTGGGCTTGCGCGGCACCCGCCACCACGGCCGCGGCAGCGCCGAGGCCGGCTGCCATGAACTCACGACGTTCCATCGCCTGTCTCCTTGGTTGGGCCGAGAATGCGGAGCGCCGCGCAGGCGGCCCCGTAGCCGTTGTCGATGTTGACTGTCACGATGCCCGGCGCGCAGCTCGCCAGGATCGCGTGCAGCGCCGCCGTGCCGCCGGCCGCCACGCCGTAGCCGACGGAGGTGGGCACGGCGATGATGACGCCTGGCAGCAGCCCGCCGATGACGCTGGGCAGCGCCGCGTCCATGCCGGCCGCCACGATCAGCACCCGCATGGCCCGCAGCTCGTCCAGCCGCCGCATCAGCCGCCACAGCCCTGCCACGCCCACGTCTGCGATCAATAGCGCGTCCAGGCCGCTGAAGCGCAGCGTGCGCACCGCCTCCTGCGCCACCGGCACATCCGACGTGCCCGCCGTCACCACCGCGACCGAGGCGCTCCACAATGGGGCGGGGACCCCCGAGAACGCGGTGCCGGACACCGGGTCATAGTCCAGCCCGGCCCGGTGCGCGGCGGGCAGGGCGGCGAACCGGCCAGGGTCGAGCCGGGTCAGCAGCAGCGGCGCCGCAGCGGCGTCCAGGATGGCGGCGACCTGCGCCGGGGACTTGCCGGCGCAGAACACTGCCTCGCCGAAGCCCAGCCGGGCCGTGCGGGCCTCGTCGAGCACGAACTCGGTCATGCCGGCGCGCGCAAAAAGGCGCTGCCCATGCGGTAGGGCGCGAAACGCACGGGGGCCATGACGCCCGCGCCGGCCGCCAGCGCCGCGACCTGCCGGGTCAGCTGCGCCCGCACGCCTGGGCTGAGCGCGTCCAGGCTGGCCGGGTCCAATTCCAGCACGACAGCGCCCGCCCGCACCCGGCAGCGCACCGTGCGCGCCGCGGCGGCTCCGGCCACCAGCGTCTCCGCCGCGTGGACCATGGCCAGGACGGACGCCTCGATGCGAATGCCGGTTTCGATCCGGCTGGACAGGCAGGGCGCCGACGGCAGCTCCGACAGCGCGCCCAACCCCAGCTCGGACGCCATCGCCCGCACCGTGCGCTTGTCGATCCCGGCTTCCACCAAGGGATGCCGCACGCCATGGTCCCTCGCCGCGTCCAGCCCGGGGCGGTAGTCGCCGAGGTCGTCCAGGTTGGCGCCGGAGAGGATGGGGCGGTCAGTGCGCCGGGCGACCGCGCCGTACAGGTTGGTCTTGCAGAAGAAGCAGCGGTTGGCGGGGTTGGCGCGGTATGCCGGGTCGGCGAACTCGCCGGCGTCGAACACGTCCAGCGCCCAGCCCTCCGAGGCGGCCAAGGCGCGGGTGCGGGCGGTCGCTTCGGCCGGCACGGCGTGCGAGGTCGCGTGGTGCATGCTTACCCGGCGACCCAGCGCACGGTGCGCGGCGGTGGCCAGGGTCAGGCTGTCGATGCCGCCGCTGACCGCGACGGCGGCCGCATCGAAGCCGGCGAGCACCGAGTTCAGGCGGCCGAGCGGCGTCATGCGGTCTCCGCCTTGGCCTCGGCGGCCCGGCGCAGCTTCGCCCGGGCGGCATGGCCCGGCAGCGCCAGCAGATGGTCCGATTCCGCCTTGCCCGTCATCCCGCCCGGCCGCTCCGCCAACTTCACGCGCACGGGTTGCCCTTCCACCTCGGTTTCGGCGAAGCGCCGGGGCAGCGCGCGGCCCTGCACGGTCTGCACCCGCAACCCGATCGTGGTGGTTTCGGAGAAGCAAGCCTCGACGGCCTGCTCGACCGCGTCAGGACGGGCGAGCACCTGCACATGGATTGCCATGCGCCCCTTCTTGCCGATCGCGGCCATCTGCAGCACGTCGTGCACGCCCGGCGTCGCCCGCAGCCGGTCCAACCCGGTGGCGAGGTCCTCCCCGGTTTGGTCGTCCACTTCGAAGCTGACCACTGCCAGCTCGCGATGACCGGATTCGGCCGGGGCTTCGGCAACGTCGAACACGAGGGCGCGCAGGCAATTGCTGATCCCGGGCAGCCGCCGCGTGCCGAAGCCGTAGCCGGAGCCGCGCAGCACGCCCGGCGGACGCGACGGGGCCGCCCCGAGGTGGCGCAGGATGGCCGCGCCCGTGGGCGTAACCCGCTCGCCCGGGATACCGTCGTCGTGGGTCACGAACCCTTCCAGCAACAGCGCCGTGGCAGGCGCCGGCACCGGCATGGTCCCGTGCGCGGTTTCCACCCGGCCCGACCCGGTGGGCAGCGACCCCACGCTCCAAGTCGCAACGCCCATAGCGGCGATCAGGGCCGATGCGGCAAAGATGTCGGCCATCGAGTCCACCGCGCCGACCTCATGGAACTCGACGTCATCCTCCGGCACGCCATGGACCCGCGCCTCGGCCTGTGCCAGGCATCCGAAGATGCCGAGGGCATGACGCCTGACCTCGGGGGCGATGCCGGCCCGCTCGATACGGGCGCGGATGTCAGCCCAATGGACGTGGCCGTGATGGTGGGCACCGGGCGCGTGGCCCGCTTCGTCCGCAACGAGGAACCTGGCTCCCGCAAGGATGCCATCCGTGTGCGGCACGAACCTGCACCCGGCGGCAGCCACTGCGGCGATGGCCTGGGTCACGGCATCGAGGTGGCCGGGACAGGCATGCAGCAGGGCTGCCGCGAACATGTCGCCTGCGACGCCTCCCAGCGGGTCAAGATGGACGTGACGCATCCGCGACGGCCTTCAGGCCTCGACCGCCTCGAAGTCGAACTTGCCATCCTTGGACTGCCACTGCTGGACGGTCAGCACCTTGGCTCCATTACGGCTGTCATGCGGCCCGTGCACGGTCCCGGCGGGATGGGTCAGGAATGCCCCGACGCCGAGCGGCTTGCCAGCCTCGACCAGGTCGCCCTCCAGGATGTAGTGCATCTCGCTGCCGGCCTGGTGCCGATGGGCTGGGATGCGCCCGCCCGGCGGCAGGTGGACGATGCTGGTGACCACGCCCCTGGCCTGGTCCTCGTTGAGGATCTGGATGCGAAACTCGCCGGTCGCGCCGGGGATGTCGAACGCGACGGCGTCGATGTCGCTGGAAGACAGCTGAAGCTTCTGCGCGTCCATGGCCGCAATCCTTGCCCTGAGGCGGACAAACGCCGCCCTTCGAGCGAGGTTGCGCCCGCCGGCACGTTGCCCTGCACCCGTCCAGAGGACAGCCGTCCCCTGGACGGGTGCGGGGCAGAGCCTTGCTAAACCAGTTCGCCCAACGCAGCCGGGGAAAAGTCCCGCAGCCCCTCCGCATCGCCCGTGCGCACCTTCGTCACCCAGTGCGGGTCGCTCAGCAGCGCCCTGCCGACGGCGATCAGGTCGAACTCCCCGCGCTCCATGCGATGGACGAGCTTGTCCAGGCTGGCGGGCTTCGAACTCTCACCGCCGAAAGCGCCGACGAAATCGCCTGACAGGCCGACCGAGCCGACGCTGATCGTGGCGGCGCCGGTCAGCTTCTTGGCCCAGCCGGCGAAGTTCAGCCCCGCCTCGCCGTCGATGTCCGGGAACTCCGGCTCCCAGAAACGGCGCTGCGAGCAGTGCAGGACATCTGCGCCTGCCTCGACCAGCGGTGCCAGCCAGTCGGCCATCGCGTCTGGCGTCTCGGCGAGGCGGGCGGCAAAGTCCTGCTGCTTCCATTGGCTGAGGCGCAGGATGATCGGGTAGCCCGGCCCCACCGCCTCCCGCGTGCCCTTGACCACCTCGGCGGCGAAGCGGGCGCGCTGCTTCAGGGTCGCGCCGCCGTAGCGGTCCGTGCGCTCGTTCGTGCCGCTCCAGAAGAACTGGTCGATCAGGTAGCCGTGCGCGCCGTGGATTTCGACGGCGTCGAAGCCCAGCCGCTTGGCGTCGGCGGCCGCCCGGGCGAACGCGGCGATCGTGTCGGCGATGGCCTCATCGGTCATGGCGTCGCCGCGCGGCTTGCCCGGGCCGGCCAGGCCGGATGGGCTCTCGACCGGAACCGGCGGCGTCCACTTGGTCATAGGGCTGGCGACGGAGCCTGTATGCCAGAGCTGCGGCCCCATCCTGCCGCCGGCGGCGTGGACCCCTTCGATCACCCGCTGCCACCCGGCCAGCGCCGCCTCGCCGTGGAAGAAGGGAATGCCGGGCTCGTTCCGGGAGGCAGGCCGTTCAACCACCGTCCCCTCGGAGAGGATCAGCCCCACTTCGCCCTCGGCGCGACGCCGGTAGTAGGCGACGACGTTCTCTCCCGGCACGCCGTCCGGCGAGAACGAGCGGGTCATCGGCGCCATGACGATGCGGTTCTTCAAGGCCAGCGATCTCACCTGGAAGGGCTGAAACAGGCTTTCGGTGTGCAGCGGCATCGTAGGATCTCCGATTGAAGGCGGTTCTGTGGTATAACTTGTATACCTGAAGTCAATCAGGCACTTTATAGCGACTAGGGCACCACGAGGAAACCGCCATGTCCGAGCTTCAGCAAAAGGCCTTCAAGCCGGCCCGCGCCCAGCATGTCGAGCCCCACCCGCAGGTCCTGAGCCCGGCGAACTGCCCAAGCCGCCTGTTGCTCGACCAGATCGCGGACAAATGGTCAGTGCTGATCCTTGCGGTGCTCTGCGCGGAGCCGCTGCGCTTCAACGCGGTCAAGCGGCGGCTTGAGGGCATCACGCAAAAGGCGCTGACCCAGGCGTTGCGCCGGCTGGAGCGGAACGGGCTCGTGGCACGCCGGGTCATCCCGGTCTCACCCGTGGCGGTCGAGTACTCGGTCACGCCGCTCGGCCGCACCCTGCAACAGCCGTTCGCCGCGCTGTATGCCTGGACGTTCGATCACCTGCCCGACGTCAAGCAGGCGCAGCAGGAGTTCGACCAGCGCGCGCAAAGCTGAGCCGAGGGGTTGGCCCTGTTGCTGCTACCCCGCCTTGGCCGGGATCACCATGCAGGTGGACGTGGCATGGGCGCACAGGCGGCCGTCCTTGTCCGTCAGCCAAGCCTCGGACGCGACGATGCGGGAACCGGCGTGGATCACCTTGCCGCGGACAACGATTGGGCCGGAATCCTTGGTCATCGCCCGGAGATAGGTGACCTTCAATTCTATGGTCGCGTAGCCGGTCGCGGGGGGCAGCGTCGTGTGCGTGGCCAGTCCCATGGCGGAATCGAGCAAGGTCGCCGCATAGCCGCCGTGGACGGTGCCGAGCGGGTTGTAGTGGTCCTCCGTCGGCGCGCCCTGCAGCACCACCTCGCCGTGCTCGGCGGACTGCCCGCCCATGTTCATCGTGCGGCCGATTCCGCGCGCGAAGCCACCCGCCGCAAAGGCCTGTTGCACGAACTCAAGGCCCGTCAGTGTCTTCAGCAGCTCCGCCCGGGATGGCTCGGTCATGGTGCGGCCTCATGTTGCATTCGGCTTCAAGACATTGGCATGCCGCCCGTCACCGGCAGCAGCGCGCCCGTCATGTAGCTGCCCTCCGCGGACGCCAGCAACACGTAGGCCGGCGCAAGCTCCGCCGGCTGCCCGGCGCGGCCCAGCGGGGTCTGGGAGCCCAACTTCTCCAGCTCCTCCGGAGGCTTGGCGATCGGCTGGATCGGCGTCCAGATCGGCCCCGGCGCCACGCAGTTCACCCGGATGCCCTGCGGCGCGAGCAGGTTGGACAGCCCGATGGTGAAGCTGACGATAGCGCCCTTGGTGGCGGCATAGACCAGCATCGACTTCATCGCGACCTTGGCCTGCACGCTCGTGCTATTCACGATCGCAGCGCCGGGCTTCATGTGCGGCACCGCCGCCTGGCACAGGTAATACATGGCGAACACGTTAGTGCGGAACGCCTTGTCCAGCTCGCTGGCCGTGATGTCGGACAGCGCCTCGTTGATCGTCTGCGCGGCAGCGTTGTTGATCAGGATGTCCAGCTTGCCCAAGTGCTTCACGGTTTCCGCCACCAGCGCGTGGCAATGCGCCTCGTCCTGGATGTCGCCTGGCAGCAGGATGGCGCGCCGGCCGGCTTTCTCGACCCATGCCGCCGTGGCCTCGGCATCGCCCTGCTCCACTGGCAGGTAGGACAGCGCCACGTCCGCGCCCTCCCGGGCGAACGCGATGGACACGGCGCGGCCGATGCCGGAATCCCCGCCGGTGATCAGCGCCACCTGGCCGGTCAGCAAGCCTTTGCCGACGTAGCTGTGCTCGCCATGGTCCGGCGCCGGGTCCATCTTGGAGGACAGGCCGGGGGCTGCCTGCTGCTGATCGCCGGGGAAGCGCTGCGGGTGGGATTTACGCGGGTCTTGCATGGCGGCCGGCTCCGGGCGTGGCACCATGCAACGCGCCCAGGCGGCATGGGATGCAGCACGGGATGCGCCGGCGGGGGGTTAGGCAGCCAAGCTGGCGAGGCTCGCCTGCAGCCGGGCACGGGCCGCGCGGGCCAGGGGCGGCTGCAGATGCAGCACGGCGCCGCCGTCGCACCCGGCGACCCGCACGGGCAACGGCTCCGGTAGGCCATCCATCCGCAGCAGGCCGGCGGCTCCCGGCTCTGCCACGACCGCCGGGGTAAAGTGCACCAGCACGCCCGAGCCGCACACCACCCGGCCGGCATGGTCTACTCCCGCCAAGCGCAGCGTGGCCCGGCGGTCGAGCCCCACCATGTCGATCGCCTCGCCGGCCTTGACGCTGCGCACCACCTCCAGGAACTCCGCGACTTCCAGGCTCAGCCCGGCCGCGTCGTGCGCCAGCCGGATGGCCGAACCGCTGATCTCCGCCAGGCCGCGGGCACCGTCGGCCGTGACGCCTAGCGTGGTGTCCACGCCGGCCCGCACCTGCGCGGCATTGACCGAAACTTCCCAGATCGCGCCCCAGAGCTGCTCCGCCGCAACGTCCTGGACAGCGACCGAGGCGGCGATGGAGGCGCTGAGCGCATGCACCTGGTGGGCGGACGCGTCGATCGCACCAATGCCGGCGGCAGTCGCGGCGGCAGCCTCCACGATGCGCGCGACCCGCTCCGCCACCGCTTTGGCAGCCGCGCTGGTGTTCTGCGACAGCTTCTTCACCTCGTCCGCCACCACGGAGAAGCCGCGCCCGGCCGGCCCGGCGCGCGACGCCTCGATCGTCGCGTTCAGCGCCAGCATCCGCGTCTGCCCGGCGATGTTGCTGATGACGGCCACCATCCGCTCGATCTCGCCCGCCACGTCGCGGGTCTGCTCCATCCGCAGCATCGCCGCCGCCGTCTCGGCCAGCGTCGCCAACGCCCGCGTCTCGGTCTGCGCCGCCTCGCCGCCGATGGCGCGCAAGGCTTCGCTCAGCGAGCGGGTGGCGATGGAGCTGGCCTCGATGCTGTACACTGACCGGGCAAGCTGGCTCTCCGCGCCACGTCCGGCGGAGACGATCTCCGCCGCCCGGGCCGTCAGCTCCGTCGCGGTCGCCGCCACCTGGTCGGACCCGGCGGACACGCTGCGGAACACACCGCCGATGGCCGCGCCGAAGCATTGCACCAGCACGTCCACCTTGGCCTGCTGCCGCGACGCCGCCGCATGTTCGAGCGCCTGCTGGCCCAGCAACGCCCGCACCTGGCCGACATGGGTGGCGATCGCCTCCTGCATGGTGGCCAGCGCGCGCAGCAGCTGCGCCGTCTCGCTCCGGCCGCGCGGATGGATCGCGTTGTCCAGCCGCCCGCCTGCGATGGCCTCGGCCACCGCCACCGCGGCACGCACCGGGGGCACGATGGAGCGGGTCAACGCCAAGGTGATGAAGGCGGCGACCAGCACGGACCCGGACAGCGCGATCCAGCTGCCCCGGCTGGTCTGCGCCATCACCTCGCCCACCTGGCGGCGGTAGCGGAAAGCGTCCCCGGCGAACAGCTCCACCGCGTCGTCGAACCCGGCGCGCAGCTCCACCGGCGCTGCCCCGTCCGCCGGCAGCTTGCCGAGCCGGGCCAGCAGGTCCGCCGCCGCTTGCCGCCCGCGCTCGGACATTGCCCGGTCCCGGGCGATCTCCAAATCCGCCGCTATCTCCTTCGCCTCGGGCGGGCTGGGTGCGCCGGGTCCAGCCGCCAGCAGCTCGTTCTGCGCCGCGCGCAGGTAGCTCATGGCCATGAACGCGTCGTCGTACAGCCGGAAGCTCAGCGCGCCGAGCCGCTGTTCCGCCGAGCGGCTGTAGAGCCCGAACGCCGCCGTCACCAACGTCAATGCCAAGGCGCCGAGCAGGATTTTCAGCCGGATCGGCATGGCGCCCCCAAGCTCAATCCACCGTCACGGCGAGGTGCATCCGGGGGTGGATCTGGCACTGCACGTCGAACGTGCCGGCGGCGGTGAACTTCACCTCTGCCGTCTCCCCCGGCGCCTGCTCGGCGCTTTGGAACTTGAAGCCGGGCGCGTCCACGTAAACCTGGTGGTCGAACCGGTCATTGTTGGTGAAATGGATGCTGTCGCCACGCGCGATGTGGACGCTGGCCACGCTGAAGGCCCGGCCCGCCTGGGACACGGTGACCATCGACGCCGCGAGCGCGCCGGCCATTGGGCACGCCAACGCCGCCGCCAAGCACCATGCGCGCTTCACTTGGGCGCGCCTCACTGGGTCACGACGGCGCGCTGCATGGGCGCCAGCTTGGCCAGCACGCGGTTCTGCGTGTGATAGGCCACGCCGGACTCCTCCATCGCGTCCTGCAAATCCTCCGCGACGGCGTTGAACTGCGCCCGGCTCAGGTCCAGCCCGCGGTGCGCCGCCGCCATGTCCCGGCCCGTGTAGCGGCACGGCCCGCCGGTGACCTGGCACAGCTGGTCGGTGATCAGCCGGCGGAAACGGTCCATGTTGGTTTCGGCGAACGTCGGCGCGACCCGCGGGTCCGCCAGCCAGCGCTGGATGGCGTGGCCCACGATCACGCGCATCCCAGCCTCGCCGCCCAGGTCGTCATAAAGCTCGGCATGGGCTCCAGGGGCTGCGGCGAGCGCCGCGGCGCACAGCATGGCGGCGAACAGGAACGATCGGGCGTGGCGCATGCGGCGGCTCTCCGGGAGGGGTGGCATCAGAACCCGGCCTGCAACGACAGGTACACGCCGTCCTGGCGGCCCTGGTTCGCCACCGGGCCGAGATCGACGTAGGCCAGCGTGACCGAGACGTGCTTGTTGACGAAGTAGGCGGCGAACGCGTCCAGCGCCGGGCCTTCATGGGCGAAGCGCAGATTGTCCGGCTTGGTGCGGATTTCCGCGCCGAACGCCAGCCGCCGGGTGACGAGGTAGGCGGCCGATCCCTCGAACTCCGGCCGGTAGCCGCCGTTGCGGTCCCCCCCGAAGCCGAGCAGGCCGAACTGGTTGGCCTTCGTCGCCCGCACGGTGGCGTTCACTAGCAGGCTCTGCGCCAGGAAGATTTTGGTGGCGGCCAGGTAGAAATCGACGCCCTGCGAGGCTTGTGCGCCGATGGCGTGGAGCAGCGCGTGGTCGTCGTTGGACTTGAACTGCACTCCGGCGGCGACCTGCGGCAGCCAGCTGTCCTGGTCGTACACCGCATCTCCGAACAGCCGCACCTTCAACCCGGCGACGTCCTCGGTGATGGTGTAGCCGCGCCCAAGGCCGAGCCGCGTCCCGGCCTGGCGCGTGTCGAACCAGATGTGGGCGTAGGACAGCTCCACCCGGTCATGCACGCCGATGGCCGCGCCGACGCTCTCGAGCGTGAAATCCGAGGTGTAGGCGAAGGTGTTGTGCACGTTGCCGCCCACCGCGTCGTTCGTGCCGTATCCGGTGATGAGCGCCCATGGCACGAGCCCGCCGCCGCCCGCGCCTTCCACCTGGCTGACGCCGCTGGTGGCGAGCAGCCGCCCGCTGTCCTGAGCGAGCACGCGCCAGGCGGGCAGGAGGAGGGCCAGCGCAAGCAGGGCGCGGCGCGCGTGCAAGAGGGTCCGCATGGGCGCAGCATGGGCGGGAGAGGTGAAGGTTTGGTTAGAGGGCGGCAGGATCGCGATTAACCGTCCAGGTAACCAAGTTGTGGAAAAGCCGTTTCACGGCTGGTCCAGGCCTGTACCTGGGATGCAGGCTGCCACGGGCAACTAGGTGACAGATGGGTCTTTTCTAATAACGGCCGCGACCATATTGCATTCTCAGGAGTAAATGCTGTCAGGTTGACGTCCAACCATCAAAGCGCCGCCTTCCCGCTTGGCCAGACAACTTGGAATTGACGTTATGGTGGAGGGGGTTGGATTCGAACCAACGTAGCCATTACAGCAGCGGATTTACAGTCCGCCCCCTTTAGCCACTCGGGCACCCCTCCGGCAGTGTCCGACTATTCCCGAACCCCAGGCCTTGTCAACGCGCTGCCTTGTCAACGCGCTGCTCCGCGGCGGACGCCAGGCGTCCGGCCTCCGCCCGCTTCTCCGCCATGGCCGCGAAAACCGCTTTCGCCTCCGGCCCGTGCAGCAAGCGGCCGAACTGCTCGGCCTCCTCCCGCATCGCCGCCGCCACGGCCGCCTGGCCGCGGCGCAGCAGGGCACGGGTGGTACGCAGCGCGTCGGGCGGCTTGGCGGCCAGGGCCTCGGCGCGGGACAGCGCCATCGCGTCGGCCTCGGCCGGGGTGGGCAGCACGGCGTTCACCAGGCCGGCCTCGCGCGCCGCGGCGCTGTCGAACGGGTCTCCCAGCAACAGCAGCTCCGCCGCGCGCAGGGAGCCGGCGCGCGCCGGCAGCGACAGGCTGGACGCCGCCTCCGGGCACAGGCCCAGATTGACGAACGGCAGTTGGAACCGCGCGCCCGCGGAGCAGTAAGCCAGGTCGCAGTGCAGCAGCAGCGTCGTGCCGATGCCGACCGCGGCGCCGTTCACGGATGCCACAAGCGGCGTGTCGCACGCGACTACCACTTCCAGGAAGTCCATCGCGGCGGAGCGCTCGCCGGGCCGGGCCTGGGCGAAGTCGCCGAGGTCGTTGCCGGCGGTGAAGCACTCGGCGCTGCCCCGCAGCCAGATCGCGCGGGCGCCCGCCGCCGCCGCGCCGGAGAGGGCGTCGCCCAGCGCGCCGTACATCGCACGGGTCAGGGCGTTGCGCTTGGCCGGGCGGTCGATGGCGACCTCACGCACGCCGGGTCGGTCGGTGACGGTGATCTCGGCCATGCGCGGCGTCCTCAATCTCTTGCTTGCCGCCACGCTAGCTCCGGCCCGGCCCGGCGGCTATACCCGCGCGATGGCCTATCCCCCACGCAAAACCGGCGGTTCCCCTGGCGGCTCCGGCCGCGGCGGCCCGCGCCCACCTGGCGGCCCCCGTTCACCTGGCGGCCCCCGTTCACCTGGCGGTCCTGGCACGCCAACCGGCGGACGCGGGCGATCCGACAACGATTCCGGGCCACGCCCAAGCAATGGTTCCGGGCCGCGCCCGAGCACCCCGGCCGGCCA
>CAXTPP010000054.1:0-22129 GCA_964246185.1 uncultured Acetobacteraceae bacterium | reverse complement strand
GCCCGAGCGCTTCACGCCCAATCCTACCCATCAAATACCGGGACTAAACAGCTAGCCCAAGTCAGGCACGGATCAGCGTCCCGATGCCGCTTTGCAGGAACATCTCCAGCAAACACGCGTGCGGCAGCTTGCCGTCCAGGATCACCGCCGCTTTCACCCCTTGGCGCACGGCATCGACGCAGGTCCGCACCTTGGGGATCATGCCGCCGCTGATGACGCCGCTGGCGCAGTGCCGTTCCACATCGGCCACCGTCAACTCGGGGATCAGCGCCTTGTCGCCGTCCAGCACGCCGGGCACGTCCGTCAGCATCAGCAGGCGCTTCGCCCCCAACGCCCCTGCCACCGCGCCGGCCACCGTGTCGGCGTTGATGTTGTAAATGTGGCCGTCATCCCCGTACCCCACCGGGGCGATCACCGGGATGATGCCGGCGCCGGTCAGCGCGTGGATGACGCGCACGTCGATCTCCTCCGGCTCGCCCACGAAGCCGAGGTCCAGCTCGCGCTCGATCCGGCTGCCCGGGTCCTTCACCGAACGGGCCAGCTTGCGGGCGCGGATCAGCCCGCCGTCGCGGCCGGAGATGCCGACCGCCAGCGCGCCGGCCGCGTTGATCAGCCCGGCGACGTGCTTGTTGACCGTTCCGGACAGGACCATCTCGACCACCTCGACCATAGCCGCGTCCGTCACGCGCAGGCCATCGACGAAGGTGGACGGGATGGCCAGCCGGGTCAGCATGGCGTTGATCTGCGGCCCGCCGCCGTGGACCACGACCGGGTTGACGCCCACCTGCTTCAGCAGCGCGATGTCCCGGCCGAACGCCTGGGCCAGGTGCTGCTCGCCCATGGCGTGGCCGCCGTACTTCACCACGACGGTCGCGCCGGCGTAGCGCCGCATGTAGGGCAGCGCGTGGACCAGGATGCGCGCCTGCTCGGCCGGGTCGGCCTGGATGTACTCTTCGACGACGGCGCTCATGCTGGCAGGCTCTCCCGGCCAGGCTTTCCCCAGCTTGCGCACCTAGCGGCGGGGGCGCGCGCCGGTCAAGCCGCGAGCGCCGCGAGGCTGGCCCGCAGCAGGTCGATGCCGACGCCGTCCGTGCTGCTGGTGGTGGCCACGCCGGGGAACGCCGCGCCATGCTTGCGGGTCAGTTGCAGGATTTCCGCCTGCTTGGCCTCCAGCGCGCGGGGCTTCACGTCGTCCGCCTTGGTCAGCACGCATTGATACGTGACGGCGGCGCGGTCCATCAAATCCATCACCGCCACGTCGGACGCCTTCACCTCGATGCGCGCGTCCAGCAGCAGCAGCACCCGGCGCAGGGTGGGGCGTCCGCGCAGGTATTCGAACATCAGGCCCTGCCAGTCCTCCTTCACCGATTTCGCCGCTTGGGCGTAGCCGTATCCGGGCATGTCAACCAGCGTGAGCCGGCCGCCCAGGTCGAAGAAGTTGAGCTGCCGGGTGCGGCCCGGGGTGTTGGAGGCGCGGGCCAGCGCACGGTGGCCCACCAGCGCGTTGATCAGGGACGACTTGCCGACGTTGGACCGGCCGGCGAAGGCGATCTCGGTTCCCGAAGGCGGCGGCAACTGGTCCAGGCGCTGGGCGGCGAAGAAGAACCGGCACGGGGCGGCGAACAGCAGCCGCCCCGGTTCGAGGTCTAGCTCTTCGCAATCTGGCGCTTGGAGGGCGCCGGGAGCGCCGTCCCCGCCGGGGTCAGCCGGGTCTGCCGCATGATCAACCATTGCTGGCATATCGTGAGGGTATTGTTCCAACTCCAGTAGATCAGCAGCCCGGCGGGAAACCGCCCCATCATGAACATGAACAGCAGCGGCATGAACTTGAACAGCCGCGCCTGCATCGGGTCCGGCGGCGGCGGGTTCAGCTGCTGCTGGGCGTACATGGTGGCACCCATGATGAGCGTCCACGCCGAGAGGTGCAGGAACGGCGCCAGGGCCGTCGGGTCGAACGGGATCAGCCCGAACAGGTTGAACACGTTGGTCGGGTCAAGCGCCGAAAGGTCATGGATCCAGCCGAAGAACGGCGCGTGCCGCATCTCGATGGTGACGAAGATGACCTTGTAGAGGGAGAAGAACACCGGGATCTGCACCAGCATCGGCAGGCATCCAGCGGCCGGGTTCACCTTCTCGGCCTTGTAGAGGCCCATCATCTCGGATTGCAGCTTGGCCGGTTCGTCCTTCAGCCGCTCGCGCAGGTCGGTCATCTTGGGGCCAAGCAGCTTCATCTTGCTCATCGAGCGGTAGGATTTGTTGGCCAGCGGGAAGAACAGCGCCTTGGCGAACACGGTGAACACCATGATGGCCAGGCCGAAATTGCCCAGCACCGCGTTGAGCCAGTCCAGCGCATAGAAGATCGGCTTGGTCAGGAACCAGAACCAGCCGAAATCGACCGCGTAGGAGAACAGCGGGATATGGCCCAAATCCTCGTAGCGGGCCAGCAAATGCACCTCCTTGGCGCCGGCGAAGGCGCGGTAGCCGTTGCTGGCCTGGCCGCCGGGGGGCACGGTCTCGGCTGCCGTGGCGCTGAGGTCGGTCTGGTAGCGCGGCTGGCCGCCCGGCGCGGCGCTGAAGCGGAAGGCGCCCGTCTCCGCCGCGCCGGCATCGGCGATCACGGCGGTCAGCCAGTACTTGTCGGTCACGCCGACCCAGCCGCCGGTGGTCTGCTGGGCCTGCGCCACCCCGTCGTGCTTGGGGCCGTCGGACTTCACGGTCGCGTAGCTGGGATCGACCAGCCGGCCGTCCAGCACGCCGAGCGGCCCCTCGTGCAGGATGTAGTAGCCGGAGGTGACCGGCTGGTAGTCCCGCCGGACCCGCGCGAACGGGTGCAGCGACACCGGCTCGGCAGAGCTGTTCGCCACCGACTGGGTGACGGTGAACATGTAGAAGTCGTCCACGGCGTAACGGATGGCGAACACCAGGCCGGCGCCGTTGTCCCAGGTGAGCGTCAGCGGCTTCCCGAGCGTCAGCCCCTGGGCCGCCCCTTGGGCCGACGCCGTCCACAGCGTCGCCTCGTCCGGCAGCTTCACCCCGGGCGTGTCGCTGGTCCAGCCGTACTGGATGTAGTTCGGCTCGGGGTCGGACGCCGGCTCCAGCACCCGCACGAGCGGCGAGTCGGGCGAGACTTCCTCGTGGTAGTCCCGCAGCACCAGGTCATCCAGCACCGCGCCGCGCAGGCTGACGGTGCCCTTCACCTTGGGCGCGTTGATCGGCACGCGCGGCACGTTGCGCGGCGGCGGCACGGCTTCCGGCTCGGTGCCCGGGAAGGACGGATCGAACGCGCGCGGCATAGCGCTCGACGCCGGCTGGTTCAGGTTCGCGGCGGTCTCCTGCGACACCGGCGGGATCGGCGCCTTGGGCGCCAGGAACTGGAAGCCGAGCAGGATAGCGATCGAGATCGCGATGGCGACGATGAGGCGCTTCTGGTCCATGCGGGAAGGTCAGCTCTCGGGCTTGGGGACGGGATCGAAGCCGCCCTCGTTCCAGGGATTGCAGCGTAGCACACGTTTCGCCGCCAAGGCGCTGCCATGCAGCGCGCCATGGCACCGCAACGCCTCCAGCGCATAGTCGCTGCAGCCAGGGTGGAAACGGCAGTTGGGTCCCAGCACCGGGCGCAGCGTCCATTGGTAGGCGAGCACCGCCCCCCGCAGCGCGACGGCGGCCGGGGTCACGCAACGCCTGCCTTGTCCAACGCCCGGCGCAGGTCGTCCATCAGCAACGCGAAAGGCCGGCCGCGCGTGCCGTCCCGCCCGATCACCACCAGGTCCGCGTCCGCCACCGGCCGGCTTTGCAGCAGCAAGCGGGCTGCCTCCTTCAGGCGACGCCGGGTGCGGTTGCGAACGACGGCGTTGCCGACCTTCTTGGTGACGGTGAACCCAAGCCGCGCCGTGCCGCCACCGGGCCGGGCGAGCGCTTGTAGGACCAGGCCCGGCATGGCTGCCTTCCGGCCGCGGCTCGCGATGCGCAGGAAGTCGGCGCGCCGCTTCAGCCGCACCGGGGGCATGGCAGGGGGACAAGGCGCCTGGTCTGGCGCCATGGAAGTGGCCCTAGGCCGACAGCTTCTTGCGGCCGACCCGGCGGCGGTTGGCCAGGACTTTGCGCCCGCCAACGGTCGCCATGCGGGCGCGGAAGCCATGCCGGTGCTTGCGGACCAGCTTAGAGGGTTGATAGGTACGCTTCACGGGGGCTCTCCAGTCGCAGGGTGGCGCTTGCGCAGCCCTGTCCGAGGGCGGCGTTATAGTCGCGGCCCGCCGGCCCCGTCAATTCATGGGCAACCCTGGAAGGGAACCCGCGGCAGCCGCCGGCTGTTTGGCGTGGGGTGACCCGCGGAGGGTGCCGTGCAGCCAGCAGCCGTGCTTCCCATGTCCCAGCGGCTCCCTTGGCTCGCCATCGTGTCGGCCCTGGCATGGTGCGCCGGGACGGCGGCGCTCGTCGTGGGCAGCGGCGCGCTTGCGTGGGTCGTGCTCGCCGTTGCCAGCCTTGCCGCGGGAGGCGTCGCTGCCGTGCTGCTGGACCGGTTCGTCCTGCAGCCGTCACGCCAGATGGCCGCCACTGCGCAGGCCGCCGAGGCGATGCTGGCAGAGCGCATCGAGCTGCAGCGCCGGATGCGCCACGACATGCGGGGCGCGCTCTCCCCTGCCCTGCTGCTGGCGGACCGGCTGCTCAACCACGCGGACCCGGCCGTCAAGCGCGCCGGCGACATCGTGGTACGGTCGATCGAGCGCGCGGCCAGCCTGATGGAGGAGCCGGACGACGCCTTGGCTAATCCTCCCGGCCATCCTTGAACTCGACGTCGCGGTGGACGTAGGCGCTCATCAGGATGCCGAAGCCGAGCATGACGGTGAGCGAGGCCGACCCGCCGTAGGAGACCAGCGGCAGCGGCACGCCGCCCACCGGGATGGCGCCCGTCACCATCGCGATGTTGACCGCGACATAGAGGAAGAAGTTCACGCCGATGCCGAGCGCCGCCAGCCGCCCGAACTGGTGGCGGCAGCGCAGCGCCATGGCCATGGCGCCCAGCACGATCAGCAGCAGCAGCCCCATGATGGCCAGGCAGCCGACGAAGCCGAACTCCTCCGCCAGCATGGTGAATATGAAGTCGGTCTGCTTCTCCGGCAGGAAGTTCAGGTGGCCCTGCGTGCCCTGCAGGTATCCCTTGCCCCACAGGCCGCCGGAGCCGAGCGCGATCTTGGATTGCTGGATGTTGTAGCCGGCGCCGAGCGGGTCGCTCGCCGGGTCCAGGAACGTGTCGATGCGCTGGCGCTGGTAGCCGTGCAGCGAGCCGTAGGCGATCCGGGCGGCGAACGGGATGGGCAGCGCCACCAGCGCCATCTTCCACCAGCGTACCCCGGCGGCCAGGAACATCGACGCGCCGACCAGCCCGGTGATGACGGCGGTGCCGAGGTTCGGCTCCTTCAGGATCAGCGCCACTGGCGCCAGCACCGCCAGCGCCGGCGGGATGAGGAACAGCGGGTTGCCCATGCGCTCCCAGGTCGCGCGGTGGAACCAGGCGGCGAGCGCCACGACCAGGGCGATCTTCATCAGCTCGGACGGCTGCAGCTGTGTGCCGCCAAGCTCGATCCAGCGTTGCGCGCCCTTGCCAACGTGCCCCACCCGCAGCACCAGGGCGAGCAGGCCGAGCGAGAGCGCGTAGAACGGCCAGGCAAGACGGGCGATGAGGCGGATGTCGATCAGCGCCAGGCACAGCATCATCACCAGGCCGAAGGCGAAGCGGATGGCCTGCCTGGAGGCGTAAGGCTCAGGCGAGCCGCCGGCGGCGGAGTACAGCGCCGCATAGCCGACCCCGGCCAGGGCGCAGATGAGCAGGACGTAGGCCCAGGAGATCTGGAACAGCTTGGAGGTGAGCCCGAACGACGGCTCCGCCCGGATCAGGCGGCGCTGGTCGATCACGGGGCGGCAGCCCTCAGGCATGGGGCGGCAGCCCTCAAGCCCGGTCCGCCAGCGTCTGGCCCTGCGGCTCCACCCGGTTCACCGGGTCTCGCGTCAGCACGTCCATCATGATCTCCCGCGCCAGCGGGGCCGCCGCAGCCGCGCCGGCGTTGCCGTGCTCGACCACCAGGCTCACCGCGTAACGGGGGGCGTCGTACGGGGCGAAGGCCACGAACAGCGCGTGCGGGCGGTACTCCCATGGCAGCTTCTCGGACTTGAAGTTGCCGTGTTCCCGCAGCTCGCGCGACACGTGGCGCACCTGGCTGGACCCGGTCTTGCCGGCCAGCTGCATCCCGGGCAGCCCCAGCCGGGCGAGCGGCGCGGTGCCGCCGGGTTCGTTGACGACGGCGTACATGCCTTCGCGGCATAGCTGGAGATGGCGTTCGGACAGGTTCATGCCCGGCCAGTCCGCCGGAACGGCGCCCGGCTGCGCCACGCCGCCCAGCGTGCGCGTGAGGTGCGGCTGCACCGCCCGCCCGGTGGCGATGCGGGAGACGTAGGTGCACAGCGCGAGCGGGGTGACCTCCACGAAGCCCTGCCCGATGCCGGCATTGACCGTGTCGCCGGCGCCCCACTGATGGCCATGCGCCAGTCCCCAGGCCTTGGTGGGCATCAACCCTTTGCGCGCGCCGGGCAGCTCGATGTCCAGGTCGATGCCGATGCCGAAGCGGTTGGCCATGGCCGCCAGCCGGTCGATGCCGACGCGCCGGGCCAGCTCGAAGAAGAACACGTCGCAGGAGTGCTTGAGCCCGCCCTGCACGTCCAGCGCGCCATGGCCGTGCTTGCTCCAGCAGTGGAACCGGGTGTCGCCCACGTCGATGAAGCCGGGACAGGTGATGCGGTCGCCCGGTGCGATCACCTTGTCGTCCAGACCGGCCATCGCCACGACCATCTTGAAGGTGGAGCCGGGGGGGTACACGCCGGCCGTCGCCTTGTTGATCAGCGGGGCGCGGCGGTTGTTGGTCCATTCCACCCACTGCGCCTGCGACACGCCGGAGTTGAACAGGCTCGGGTCGAACGACGGGGTGGTGGTCATGGCCAGCACCTCGCCGTTACGGCAGTCCATCACCACTGCGGACGCGCTCTGGTCCGCCAGCCGGGCCAGCACCTGCTGCTGCAGGGCGAGGTCGATGGTCAGGCCCAAATCCTGGCCCTGCGTGCCCTCCTGCCGGTCCAGCTCGCGGATCACCCGGCCCACCGCGTTGACCTCCATCTGCACCGCCCCGGCACGGCCGCGCAGCTTGAGGTCGTGGAACTTCTCGACCCCGGCCCGGCCGACGCGGATGCCGGGCAGCGCCAGCATCGGCTCGTTGCCCATGTCCTCCTCCGAGGGCGGGGCGACGTAGCCCACCAGATGGGCCAGCGCCGGGCCTTCCGGGTAGAGGCGGGAGGTGCCGACATCGACCAGGATGCCGGGCAGGTCGGGCGCGTTGACCTCGATCCGCGCCATGTCGTCCCAGGTCAGGAACTCGCGCACCACCAAGGGTATGAAGCGGCGGCGGTGGTGCATCTCGCGGTCCAGCTGGGCGCGCTCGTGATCGGCCAGCGGCACGACCTGGGCGAAGGCGTCGAGCGTGGCGGCGACGTCGGCGGTCTCCTCGACCATCAGCAGGGCGCGCCAGTTCAACTTGTTGCCCCCCACCACGACCCCGAAGCGGTCCAGGATGCGGCCGCGCGGCGGGGCGATCAGCCGGGCACTGATGCGGTTGCTCTCAGCCAGCGTGGTGTACTTGACGCCCTCCTCCACCTGCACCTGGTAGAGCTTGGCGGCCAGCAAGCCGAGCACGCCCACCTGCCCCGCACCCAGCAGCAGAGCGCGGCGGGTGAACACGCCGTTGATCCTGTTCTCCTTCTTCACCGGCAACGGCTCATGCCTGGTTCGGATCGGCGAGGCCGCGGTGGGCGCGGCTGAACAGCAGGGCCATCACCGGATACAGCCCGGCCGTCAATCCCCATTGGAACAGCGCCGGCGAGGGTGGGAACAGCCGCACCGTCAGCGCGCAGAGCAGCGCCCATTCCAGCAGCGCCGCCCCGGCCGCCACGCCCACGAAGGCCAGCCACACGACCATGAAGCCCTGCCGCACCAGCACCCGGCGCCACCGCACCGCCAGGCCGTGCACGATCAGCAGCACCAGCACGTTGGCCCCGAGCGGCGACAGCCCCAGCAGGTCCGCCAGCAGCCCCAGGGCGAACACCACGGCCGGCGGCATGGAGGACGGGCGGAACAGCGACCAGAAGAACACGCACGCCAAAGCCGCGGCCGGCTGCCACGCCGCCTGGCCCGGCAAGCCGAGCGGGAAAGAGGTCGCCAGCAGCACCAGCGTGGTGCACGCCGCCGGGAACGCCGTGCGGGAGGCTGCGTCGAGCTGCCGCCACAGGGTCGGGCGCGGCCGGATGCCGGGGGTCTTGTCCATCAGCCAGTCTTGCGCATCAGCTTGGGCCCGTCACCGCTTGCGGTCCGCCGCGAGCCGGGTGGCGCTTTCCGGCGGCTGGACGCCGGTCAGGCCGTAGTCGAACACCCGCACCATCTCCAGCCGGTCCAGCCGCGCGAACGGCTGCACCTCCGGCACGTTGCTGGCGGTGTAGTGGACCATCCCGATCGGCAGCCCCGAAGGAAACGCGTTCGCCTCTGCGCTGGTCACGACGCGCTCGCCCTCGGCCGGCATGCTGCCCTCGGGCCAGAACATCAGGCGGGGGCGGGCGTTGTTGGTGCCCACCAGGATGGCGCGGCCCCGGCTGTTCTCCAGGGTCACCGGGATGCGGCTGTTGATGTCGGTGATCAGCAGCACGCGGGCGCTGCGCGTCCCCACCTCCGTCACCCGGCCCACCAGCCCCCGTTCGTCCAGCGCGATCTGGCCCTTGGCGACCGCCTTGTTCGGGCCGGTGGAGAGCAGCACCGCGCGCGCGTACATGCCGCCCGCATCCGCGACCACGCGGGCGGTGACGTAGGAGGGCGCCGGGTCGGGAATCCAGTTCATGTTGGCCTTGAGCGAGGCGTTCTCGGCATCCAGCGCCATGGCCACCGCCTGCCATTGGCGCAGCCGGTCGTTCTCCTCGCGCAGCCTCACGTTCTCGCGATTCAGCGCCAGCAGGTCGCCGGCGCCGGCCATGGCGTGGTGGACGGTGGCGATCGGCTCGGACGCGATGCCGAACAAGGGCGCCAGGGCGTCGGCCAGCGCCATGCGGACCCGTTCGGTCAGCCCGGCGTCCGCCTTGCCGAGCAGCATGACGCCGAACGCCACGGCGACCAGCACGGGCAGCGTGAGGCGGGACAGCGCCTGGCGGACGGGGATGGAAAGCCGGATCAAGGCGAGACAGGTCCTCTCGATGCTCAGTACATGGACGTCAGCACGTTGCGCAGCCGCTTCATCTCCTCCAACGCCCGTCCGGTGCCGAGCGCCACGCAGGACAGCGGGTCCTCTGCGACGACCACGGGCAGGCCAGTCGCGTTCCGCAACACCTCGTCCAGACGGTATAGCAGGGCGCCCCCGCCCGTCAGCACGATTCCCTTGTCCACGATGTCCGCGGCCAGTTCCGGCGGGGTGTTCTCCAGCGCCACCTTCACCGCTTCCAGAATGGCGCTGACCGGCTCGGCCATGCTCTCCGAGATCTGGCGCTGGCTGACGTGCACCTCGCGCGGCACGCCGTTCATCAGGTCGCGGCCCTTCACCTGGCGGTAGGGGCCTTCCTCGCCGTAGTCGGGCGGGCAGGCGGCGCCGATGTCGATCTTGATGCGCTCGGCCGAGCTTTCGCCGATCAGCAGGTTATGGTTGCGGCGGATGTAGCTGATGATCGCCTCGTCCATCTTGTCGCCGCCGACGCGCACGCTGCGGCTATAGACGATGCCGCCCAGCGAGATGACCGCGACCTCCGTGGTGCCGCCGCCGACATCGACGATCATGGAGCCGGACGGTTCGGTCACCGGCAGCCCGGCGCCGATCGCGGCGGCCATCGGCTCCTCGATCAGCATGACCTTGCGGGCGCCGGCGGACTCGGCGCTCTCCTGGATGGCGCGGCGCTCCACCGCGGTCGAGCCGGACGGCACGCAGACGATGATCATGGGCGAGGAGAAGCCTCGCCGGGCGTGGACCTTGCGGATGAAGTGCTTGATCATCTCCTCCGCCACCTCGAAATCGGCGATTACGCCATCCCGCAGCGGCCGGATGGCGGAGATGTTGCCGGGCGTGCGGCCCAGCATCTGCTTGGCCTCCTCCCCCACCGCCAGCACCTGCTTCTTGCCGCGCACGTCCGCGATGGCGACGACGGAGGGCTCGTCCAGCACGATGCCGCGGCCCTTGACGTAGACCAGGGTGTTCGCCGTGCCGAGATCGATGGCCATGTCGGCTGACATGAAGCCGAACAGGGATCCAAACATGCGGCGAGATTTCCAGATGGGACGGGCAGGTGCGAGACGGGGCAGGTGCGAGACGGGGCAGGTGCGAGACGGGGCAGGTGCGAGAGGCGTGGGCTTAAGCGCCTGCCCTCCCCGCGGCAAGCCCGGCTGCCGTGAGCCCGCCGTGACAGCCATGCCGCTGGCAGCCACGCTGCCGCCATATTAGGGCGTTATTGTCAATCTTGCGCCAGAAGCAATCAGGCGGTTCGGACAGGCGTTGAAGCCCTGTCAGGCCGGAGTGCCGGCTGGTCCGCCATAGATGGAGAGAGTGTGATGACGAAGCTGTTGAGCATGTCCGCCCTGGCGCTTGCCCTCGTGTTTCCCCTGGGGCTTGGCGCCTGCACCGACCCTTACAGCCCAGGCCAGCGCGCGGTCGGCGGCGGCGTGATCGGCGGGCTGGGCGGCGCAGGCATCGGCGCCCTCGCTGGCGGCGGCAAGGGCGCGCTGATCGGCGGGCTTGCCGGCAGCGCGCTGGCGCCGGCGCCGGCGCCGCGACGACGCAGCAACGCCCGGCCTACGGTTACTAGTGGTCCGGTGCCAACGCGCACTTCAGCGCGTTGGCTGAATCGGCCTGCCAAACCAAGCTAGTGCTCTGACACATACTGAACCCTCACAATGCGTCAGAGCACTAGGAGGCGTCGCCCCGTCCGGCGCTAGGCGGGGCGACCCTTCTATGCGATGGCCGAGTCCCGCCGGGTCGCCGGCATGACGGCGCTCAGCAGGGTGGCCACGGCCAGGTTGGCCGCCAAGGCCAGCACTCCGACGTATAAGGTGTAGCTGGCCCCGCCGATCATGAGCGTGTGCAGCGGCTTCAGCCCGTCCGTCCATGCGACGAAGGTGCCGCCGAAGAACCCGACGGCCCAGCCTGCAAGCAGGGCCGGGCCGCTGAACCAACGGGTGAACAGGCCGAGCACGACGGCTGGGAACGTCTGCAATATCCACAGCCCGCCCAGCAGCTGCAGGTTGAGCGCCACCGAGTTGTCCAGGAACAGCACGAAGCCGAGCGCGCCCAGCTTCACCACCATGGACACCGCCTTGGCCACCGCCGCCTCGCCCGCCGGAGAGATGTCCGGGTTGACGTAGGCCTTCCAGAAATTGCGGGTAAAGAGGTTGGCCGCCCCGATGGACATGACGGCGGCCGGCACCAGCGCGCCGATGCCGATGGCGGCGAAAGCGAACCCGGCGAACCAGCCGGGGAACAGCGTCTTGAACAGCGCCGGCACCACCTCGTTCGGCGCGGCCGGCTTCACCCCGGCCGCGATGGCCATGTAGCCCAGCAGCGCGATCAGCCCAAGCAGCAGCGTGTAGGCCGGCAGCAGGATGGCGTTCTTGCGGATGGTGTCGCCACTGCGGGAGGCGAAGATGCCGGTCAGCGTGTGCGGGTACATGAACGCCGCCATGGCCGAGCCGAGCGCTAGGGTGGCGTAGGGCATGTACTGCGCCGGCTTGAGCACGATGCCGCCGCTGCCCTTGGCCGTGAAGGCGGCGTCCGCGGCGGCGAACACCGCGCCGTAGCCGCCGAGCTTGAGCGGGATGATCGCGACCGCCACCAGCACCACGATATAGATCATGATGTCCTTGACGAAGGCGATCAGCGCCGGGGCGCGCAGCCCGGCGGAGTAGGTGTAGAGCGCCAGCACCAGGAAGGCGATGACCAGCGGGACTTCCCCGTTCAGGCCCAGCGCCTTGATCACCACCTCCATGCCGATCAGCTGCAGGGCGATGTAGGGCATGGTGGCGAGCACGCCGGTGATCGCCACCGCCAGCTCCAGCGGGCGGGAGCCGTAGCGCGCCAGCACCACGTCCGCCGCGGTGACATGCCCGGCCTTGGCCGCCACGGCCCACAGCCGGGGCATGATGGCGAACACGATCGGATAGACGATGATGGTGTAGGGCAGCGCGAAGAACCCGTAGGCGCCCACGGAATAGACCAATGCCGGCACCGCGATGACGGTGTAGGCGGTGTAGAAGTCGCCGCCCACCAGGAACCAGGTGACCCAGGTGCCGAACTGGCGGCCGCCCAGCCCCCACTCGTCGATGTGCGCCAACGTGGCTGGCCTGCGCCAGCGCGCGGCGACAAAGCCCATGACGGAGACCAGGGCGAAGAAGAACACGAACACCGCGAACGCCGGCCAGTCCATGGTGTCGCTAATCATGGCCCCTGCTCCACGCCCGCCTCCGAACCAGGCTTCCGCTTGGCGCTGCGCCAGACCAGCCAGGTGATCAGCGAACTGACCGGGACCCAGGCAAGCTGGTACCAGTAGAAGAAGGGGAAGCCGAACAGCGCCGGTTCGGCCATGTTGTAGAACGGCACCCATAGCAGGCCGATGAACGGCAGCAGAAGCAGCACAGCCACGGCTTGTCGGCCTCCCCCTTCCGCGATTAGAACGCGGCTCAGCCAGACCTACGGCATCGGCCCGCCGCCCGGCAAGGGACCCAGCGGGCACGTCCGCCCGCCGCACACCAGGAACACCGCCACGATGCACGCCAGACACCTCCTCGCCTTGTTCCTTCCCACCTTGGTCCTTGCCGGTTGCGCAACCCCGGCGCAGCAGGCCGCCCGCAGCCTTTCCCCGGTCTATGCGGCCGACCTGTCCGGCAAGGCCGCATCCTGCACCGCGCCCGAGGAGAAGCTGACGGACGGCAAGCCTAGCACGGTGGCGATGGCCACGGGCGGCGGCGGCTGGTGCGGCATCCTCGTGACACGCGACGGCAAGCCGCTGGACGCAGGCCTGCTGACCCAACGGCCGCACAACGGCTCGGTCTATGTCCATCTGGTGGGGGACGACACCCGCGTGGACTACATTCCCCGCCCCGGCGCCGTTGGCGCGGACAGCTTCACGGTCAAATTCATTCCAGGAGACGAGACGATGCAGGTGACGGTCAACGCTGCCCCGACAGCTGCCACGGCTGCTCCGGTGGCCGCCAAGTGAGGGCGCGCCGGACAGGCTGCCTGCTGGCCGCCATGGCCTTGCTCGCCGGTGCAGCAGGCCCCGCGCAGGCGCACTGCACCGTGGCGGCCGACGAGTCGGCGTTCGACGTGGGCGCGCTCAAGAGCGAGCTGAGCGTGCTAGCGGTCGCGTGCGGCGAGGACGAAGGCTACAACGGCTTCGTCACCCACGATCGGACGGAGCTGGTGCGGGAGGACGCCGTGGTGAACGCCTGGTTCAAGAAGACCTACGGCAAGGCGGCGCAGTCCAAGTACGACAGCTTCATCACGTCCCAAGCCAACGAGCAGAGCATCTCGGGCCAGCACGAGGGCAACCAGTTCTGCCCGCGGCTGAAGCCGGTGTTCAGCGAGGTGGCGGCGGTTCCGGTGGCGCAGCTGCCGGAGTATGCGGCGGCGAAGAACATGTCGCCGGTCGATTTCGCGTGCGTGACGGCGACGCCGGTCCGGGCGACTGCGACTGCGCCGGCGCACGGCAAGCGGACGAGCGCCCGCAAGAAGTCGTAGGCCGTTCCGCCAGCCGGGCTATCGTGGGCATAAAAAGAAACTGGTGGGTGATGTTGGGTTCGAACCAACGACCCGCTGATTAAGAGTCAGCTGCTCTACCAACTGAGCTAATCACCCGCCGCGGCTCGTATAACCGGCTTGCCCCCAACAGGAAACCCCCTTTTCGCCGCGCCTGTCCGCCTTGCACCAATCATGCATCGCGCGCCTTCCCCCGCACCCCGGAGCACCGCGCCCCCTTGGCCTACGCCTGCCAGCAACTCATCAACGGCGTCACCCTGGGCATGATCTACGGCCTGATCGCGGTGGGGTACACCATGGTCTACGGCATCATCGGCATGATCAATTTCGCCCATGGCGACGTGTTCATGGTCGGCGCGTTCCTCTCGCTCATCTCCCTGCTGCTGCTCTCCGCCCTTGGGGTCAGCTCCGTCCCGCTCGCCCTGGCGCTGACGCTGCTGTTCGCCGCCGCCCTGGCCGCGCTGTACGGCTGGACCATCGAGCGGGTCGCCTACCGGCCCCTGCGCGGCTCGTTCCGCCTGGCGCCGCTGATCAGCGCCATCGGCATGTCCATCGTGCTGCAGAACTTCACCCAGATCGCCCAGGGCGCGCGCGTCAAGCCGATGGCGCCGCTGGTGCCCGGCGGGGTGCGGCTGTTCACCGAAGCCGGGTTCGCCGTGCAGCTGTCCTGGATGCAGGTCGCAATCGTCGCCACCACCCTGGCCGTGCTGGCCGCCTTCACCTGGCTGGTCACCCGCACGCCGCTCGGCCGGGCCATGCGGGCGTGCGAGCAGGACATCCGCATGGCCGGGCTGCTCGGCATCGACACGGACCGCACCATCAGCCTCACCTTCGTCATCGGCGCAGGCCTGGCGGCGGTCGCCGGCTTCATGTTCCTGCTGTACTACGGCGTGATCGACTTCTTCATCGGCTTCGTGGCCGGGGTGAAGGCGTTCACCGCCGCCGTGCTGGGCGGCATCGGCTCGCTGCCCGGCGCAGTGCTGGGCGGCCTGCTGATCGGGCTGATCGAGACGTTCTGGTCGGCCTACTTCTCCGTCGCCTACAAGGACGTGGCGGCGTTCGCCATCCTCATCGTCGCGCTGATCTTCATGCCGACCGGGCTGCTGGGCCGCGCCGACGTCGAGAAGGTGTGACCCGGATGCTCAAGAGGGGTCCGTTGCGCCAGGCCGGCTTGGCGGCGCTGGTGGCGCTGGGGCTGTTCGCGCCGATGATCGGGCTGCGGACCGAAGCCGGGCCGGGCTCCCTCCTGCTGCAGCCGCGGCCCTGGCTGGTGGCGGGCGTGGTGGCCGCGGTGTTCGCGCTGCGCCTGCTGGGCCTCGCCTGGGCCGGGCGCACCCAGCGCGAGACGGTCGCCGCCAACCGGCGCACGGCGGAAACGCTGTCCCGCCTCGGCCGCGCCGTGGCGCCAGCCCTGCTCGCCTTCGCCGTGCTGCTGCCGTGCTTCGCCGGGCGCTATTACCTCGACCTCGGCGTGGTGGTGCTGACCTACATCATGCTCGGCTGGGGGCTGAACATCGTGGTCGGCCTCGCCGGGCTGCTCGATCTCGGATACGTCGCGTTCTACGCCGTCGGCGCCTACACCTACGCGCTGATGTCCACCACCTACGGGCTGGGGTTCTGGACCTGCCTGCCGCTCGCAGGCCTGTTCGCGGGCACGGCGGGGATGCTGCTGGGCTTTCCCGTGCTGCGGCTGCGCGGCGACTACCTCGCCATCGTGACGCTCGCGTTCGGCGAGATCATCCGCATCGTGCTGAACAACTGGACGCAGCTGACCAACGGCCCGAACGGCATCACCGACATCCCGCGCCCCACCCTGTTCGGCCTCAAGTTCACCGCGTCGGGCGGGCCGGACAGCTTCGGCGGGTTCTTCGGGCTGCAGCCCAGCCCGGTGCAGCGGGTGATCTACCTGTACTACGTCATCCTCGGCCTCGCCCTGCTCACCAACTGGGTCACGCTGCGGCTGCGCCGGCTGCCGCTCGGCCGGGCGTGGGAGGCGCTGCGGGAGGACGAGATCGCCTGCCGCTCGCTGGGCATCAACGTGACGGTGACGAAGCTGACCGCGTTCAGCATTGGCGCGGCGTTCGGCGGGCTTGCCGGCGCGTTCTTCGCCACCCGGCAAGCCTTCGTCAGCCCGGAGAGCTTTACTTTCATCGAGTCCGCCATCGTGCTGGCCATCGTGGTGCTGGGCGGCCTGGGCAGTCAGCTGGGCGTGGCGCTGGCGGCCATCGTCATGATCGGCGGGCTGGAAATCCTGAGGGACGTGCTGAGCAACCTGAACACCCAGCCGGGCTTCGCCTGGCTCGGCCCGCTGGTGGGGGACATCGGGCAGTACCGGATGCTGATCTTCGGCCTGGCGCTGGTGGGCATGATGGTCCTGCGGCCGCGCGGGCTGGTGTCCAGCCGCACGCCGTCCGTGGCGCTGGGCGCGCAGCCGAAGGAGATCGCGGCCGAGCTGGTGGCGCAGGGCCGTGCCTGAGGCTTTGAGGAGCGTGCCTAAGCCGCTGCTGGCCGTGCAGGACCTGACCATGCGCTTCGGCGGGCTGACGGCCATCGCCGGGTTGTCGTTCACCGCGGACACCGGGCAGATCACCTCCGTCATCGGGCCGAACGGCGCCGGCAAGACCACGGTGCTCAACTGCATCACCGGGTTCTACCGCCCGACCTCCGGCGCGCTGCGGCTGACCCACGCGGACGGGGCCGCCTACGCGCTGCAGCGCCTGCCGGGGCACCGCATCGCGCGCCGGGCCAGGGTGGCGCGCACGTTCCAGAACATCCGCCTGTTCGCCGGCATGACGGTGCTGGAGAACCTGCTGGTGGCGCAGCACAACGCGCTGATGCCCTCCGTCGGCGCCGGGCTGCTGGCCGTGATGGGCCTGGGCGGGCACGGCCGGGCGGAGCGGCTGGCGATCGGCCGCGCCCGGCTCTGGCTGGACGCCACCGGGCTGCTGCACCGGGCGGACGACCCGGCGGGCGCGCTGCCCTATGGCGACCAGCGCCGGCTGGAGATCGCGCGCGCCATGTGCACCCGCCCCGTGCTGCTGTGCCTGGACGAGCCCGCCGCCGGGCTGAACCCGCGCGAGAGCGACGAGCTGGCCGCCCTGCTGCGCCGCATCCGCGACGGCGCCGTGGAAGCGCCCTGCTCCGTGCTGCTGATCGAGCACGACATGGGCGTGGTGATGCGCATCTCGGACCACGTCGTCGTGCTGGACCACGGCCGCAAGATCAGCGACGGCCCGCCCGCGGCGGTGCGGGCGGACCCGGTGGTCATCGCCGCCTACCTCGGCGAGGGCGACGAGGGGGATGAGGACGCCGCATGACCCTCCTGCGGCTGCAGGGCGTGACCGCGTTCTACGGCGCGATCCAGGCGTTGCGCGGCGTGGACCTGCACGTGGAGCCGGGCGAGATCGTGACGCTGATCGGCGCCAACGGGGCGGGCAAATCGACCCTGATGATGACCATCTGCGGCAGCCCGCGCGCCCGCGCCGGGTGCATCACCTATGACGGGCGGAACATCACCGCCGAACCCACCCACCGCATCATGCGCAGCGGCATCGCCCAGTCGCCTGAGGGCCGCCGCATCTTCGGCCGCATGACGGTGAACGAGAACCTGCTGATGGGCGGCCAGGTGGCGCGCATGGCCGGGTTCGAGCAGCTGCGGGAGCAGGCGTTCACCCTGTTCCCCCGCCTCAAGGAGCGCATGGGGCAGCGCGCCGGCACGCTCTCCGGCGGCGAGCAGCAGATGCTGGCCATCGCCCGCGCGCTGATGACCCGGCCGCGCCTGCTGCTGCTGGACGAGCCTTCGCTCGGCCTGGCGCCGCTGGTGGTGCGGCAGATCTTCGGCGCCATCCGCGAGCTGAACCGCGAGACGGGGCTGACGGTGCTGCTGGTGGAGCAGAACGCCTACCAGGCGCTGCGGCTGGCGCACCGCGGCTACGTGCTGGTCAACGGCGCGATCACCATGGAGGGGCCGGGCCGGGAGCTGCTGGCGCGGCCGGAGATCAAGGCGGCTTACCTGGAAGGCGGGCACTGACCCGGAACTCCGGTCGCGGGCGCGCGCTTGCACAGCCAGGTGACACGCGCGCCGATCCACTCAACGGAGATCACTATGTCCGACGAGACCATCGTAGCCGTCTATGACACCGCCTCCCATGCCGAAGCGGCGGTGCAGGATCTGCTGAAAGCCAACGTGCCGCAATCCGCAATCCATCGCCATGCCACCGAGGGCAGCTATGCCGGCTCCGGGACCACGGCGATGCAGAGCCCGACAGGCGGCCAGGGCTTCTGGTCCAGCCTGTTCGGCAGCGGCGAGGCCGACCAGGCCGTATATGACAGCACCCTGGCCAGCGGCGGCAACGTCGTCACCGTGGCGGGCGTGCCAGGGCATGACTTCGATGCGGTGATGGCCATCCTGGAGCGCCACGACCCGATCGACATCGACGAGCGCGCAGCCAGCATGACGCAGACCACCAGCGCGACTCCGCCGAATACATCGGGCGCCACAGCCGGCGAGAACACCGTGCAACTCTCCGCAGAGGAGCTTGTGGTGGGCAAGCGCCTGGTGAACCAGGGCGGCGCCCGCATTCGCCGCTACGTGGTCGAGACGCCGGTGAGCCAGGATGTCATCCTGCAAAGCGAGCGTGTGACGATCGACCGCAGGCCGGTGGCGGATGGCCGTCCAGTCGGCGACGACAGCTTCGGCGAGAAGACCATCGAGATGACCGAGACGGTGGAAGAGGCGGTGGTCGGCAAGACCGCCCGCGTGGTCGAGGAAGTCCGCCTGCGCAAGGAAGCCGCCGAGCGGGTCGAGACGGTCCGCGAGACGGTGCGCAAGGAAGAAATCGAAGTCGAGCAACTGCCCGGTGAGGCCGTGCGCGACGCCGCGACGCAGATTGCCAAACCGAAAATTTAAGGTCGGCCTTTACCGACGGCGCTTGAGCAAGCAAGGCCAGAGGCTCTGCCTCTGGACTCCGCCAAAGGCAGAGCCTTTGGAATCCTTTGTATATAGAACGGTTTCCAAAGGCCTCGGGCCTTTGGCGGGTCTGGGCAGAGCCCAGCCTTGCTTTCTGACGGGTTAGTACCCGAGGCTATTGGCGTTACTTCTCGACGAACGCCTTTTCGATGACGAATTCGCCCGGCGTGCTGCTGTTGCCCTCGGTGAAGCCGCGGGCCAGCAGCATCCGCTTCACGTCGTCGATCATCTCCTGGCTGCCGCAGATCATCGCCCGGTCCTGCGCCGGGTCGAGCGGCGGAAGTCCTGTGTCGGCGAATAGCTGGCCAGACTCGATCAGACTCGTGATGCGGCCCTGGTGCTTGAACGGCTCGCGCGTCGTGGTCGGGTAGTAGATCAGCTTGGCCCGCACGTCCTCGCCCAGGAACTCGTGGTTTGGCAGGTACTCCGTCAGGTGGTCGGCATAGGCGAGTTCCGTCACCCGCCGGCAGGTATGGGTCAGCACGGCGTGCTCGAACCGGTCGTACAGGTCCGGGTCGGCAACCAGGCTGAGGAAGGGCGCGAGTCCCGTGCCCGTGGCAAACATATACAGCGTGCGTCCCGGCCGGAGATTGTCCAGCAGCAAGGTCCCGGTCGGCTTGCGGCCCACCAGCACCTTGTCTCCCGGCTGCACGTGCTGCAGGCGGGAGGTGAGCGGGCCGTCCTGCACCTTGATGCTGAGGAATTCCAGCGTCTCGGCATGATTCGGGCTGGCCATGCTGTAGGCGCGCAGCATCGGCTTGCCATCGACCATCAGGCCGATCATGGCGAACTGGCCGTTGTCGAACCGGAAACTGGGGTCCCGCGTCAGCGTCAGGCTGAACAGCCGGTCGGTCCAGTGATGCACCTCAAGGACGGTCTGCTCGCTGAGGTTGGCCGGGACCTTGGCCGCCAAATCCCGTCCGCCGCCCTCGGGCGCCGCGACCCGCCGGTCTTGCTGCATCGTGCTCTCCATGATCGCCGGGTTCCTAACGCGGGCGTCCCGTGCCGGCAAATCCATTTCGGGGCGCACGGCCCCGGATCAACCCGCTCAGGCGCGCAGCAGCGCCGCGTATTGCGCCGCAGCGCCGGCCCAGCCGACATCGGCCGCCATGCCGGCCCGTTGCGCCTGCCCCCAGGCGGCGGCGTTCCGCCACAGGGCCGCCGTGCGCTCCAGGGACCGCCGCAGCCCCGCGGCGGATGCCTCTCCCACGATGCCCGTCGCGACGCCGGAGCGGACCGCGGCCTCGTTGGCGTCGATCACGGTGTCGGCCAGGCCGCCGACCCGGCTGACCACGGGCAGCGCGCCGTAGCGCATGGCCGCGAGCTGGGTCAGCCCGCACGGCTCGAACCGGCTCGGCACCAGGATGGCGTCCGACCCGGCCATCACCTGGTGCGACAAGGTCTCGTCGAACCCGATGACCGTGGCGACCTGCGCGGGATGCGCTGCGGCGGCGTCGCGCAACCCATCCTCCAACGCCGCATCACCGCTGCCCAGCACGGCCAATTGGCCGCCGAGCCGGGTCAGCGTCGGCAGCGCGTCGAGCACCAGGTCCATGCCTTTCTGCCCGGTCAGCCGGCTGACGATGCCGAACAGGGGCGTCGCCGGGTCCACCCGCAGGCCCAGGCCGGCCTGCATCGCGGCCTTGCATTTGGCCCGGTTGCGGAGGTGCCCCTTGCGGAAGCGAGCGGGCAGGTGGCGATCGGCCCAGGGGTCCCACACCGCCGTGTCAAGACCGTTCAGGATGCCGTGCAGCGCCGCGTGCCGGGTGCGCAGCAGGCCGTCGAAGCCGCAGCCGAAGGCGGGAGTCTGGATTTCCGCCGCGTAGGTCGGGCTGACGGTGGTGATGGCGTCGGCGTAGTACAGCCCGGCCTTCATGAAGCCGATCGCGCCGTAGAACTCCACGCCGTCGGTGCCCAGCGCCTCGGGCGGCAGGCCCAGCTCGCGCCACAGCGCCAGCGGCACCTGGCCGGTGAAGGCCAGGTTATGGATGGTCATCACCGTGCGCGGGCGCGCGCCGCCGGCCAGCGCGAGATAGGCGGGGGCGAGGCCGGTTTGCCAGTCGTGGCAGTGCACCGCGCCGGGCACCCAGCCGGGCACTGCGCCCAGCCCGATGTCGGCCGCGGCGCGGGCCAGGGCGGCGAAGCGCTGCGGGTTGTCCGGCCAGTCCCGTCCGTCCGGCCCGGTGTAGGGGTTGCCGGGCCGGTCGTACAGGTGCGGCGCGTCCAGCACGAACAGGTCCAGCCCCGCCGCGTGCCCTGCCAGGATGCGGGCTGCGCCGCCGTGCAGCGCAGGGTAGGCGTGCACCGGTTCGGACGCCTGCAAGGCCGCCATCACCGCCGGGTAGCCGGGCAGCAGCGTGCGGATCTCGAGCCCTTGCCTGGCGAGTGCGGCGGGCAGCGCGCCCATCACGTCCGCCAAGCCTCCCGTCTTCACCAGCGGATAAACCTCGCTGGCGGCGGCGAGAACCTTCAATCCATCACCAGCCGGTCGATCATGGGCTGCGTGATGAGGCAGATGCCCTTGTCGGTGCGGCGGAAGCGCCGGGCGTCGAACGCCGGGTCCTCGCCGACCACCAGCCCTTCCGGGATGCGCACGCCGCGGTCCACCACCACGTTGCGCAGGCGGGCGCTGCGGGCGATGTCGCAGTAGGGCAGCACCACCGCGTTCTCCAGCTGGCTGTAGCTGTGAAGGTGCACGCCGGTGAACAGCAGCGACCGGGCGACCCGGCTGCCGGACACGATGCAGCCGCCGGACACCATCGAATCGACGGCCGAGCCGCGTCGCCCGTCGTCGTTGAGCACGAACTTGGCGGGCGGGGTGATCTCGCCGTAGGTCCAGATCGGCCAGTCCTGGTCATACAGGTCGAGGCCCGGCACCAGGTCCGTCAGGTCCACGTTGGCGGCCCAGTAGGCGTCGATGGTGCCCACGTCCCGCCAGTAGGTTTCTGATTCGTAGGTGGAGCGCACGCAGGAGCGGGAGTAGCGGTGGGCCACCGCCGTGCCGTGCTGCACGATGTAGGGGATGATGTCGCGCCCGAAATCCCGCTTGGAGCCGGGGTCCGCCGCGTCCCGCCGCAGCTGGTCGAACAGGAAGCCGGTCTCGAACACGTAGATGCCCATGGAGGCGAGCGCCATGTCCGGGTTGTCCGGCATCCCCGGCGGGTCGGCGGGCTTCTCCAGGAAGGCGATCAGCCGGTCCTCGGCGTCCACGTGCATGACGCCGAAGCCGACGGCGTCCATGCGGGGCACCTCGATACAGCCGATCGTCACGTCCGCGCCGGACTGCACGTGCTGCTGCAGCATCGGCTCGTAGTCCATCTTATAGACGTGGTCGCCGGCCAGC
>CAXTPP010000053.1:14234-22507 GCA_964246185.1 uncultured Acetobacteraceae bacterium | reverse complement strand
ACCGCAAGGCGCGCATGAAGCAGCGCATCCGCGACATGGCGGGCGAGCTGATCCGTACGGCGGCGCTGCGCCGCGCCGCCGACGCCACCAGCCTCACGCCGCAGGAAGGCGCGTGGGACGAGTTCTGCGCCCGCTTCCCGTTCGCCGAAACGGAGGACCAGGCCCGCGCCATCGCCGACGTGCTGGAGGACCTGGCCGCCGGCCGCCCGATGGACCGGCTGATCTGCGGCGACGTGGGCTTCGGCAAGACCGAGGTCGCCCTGCGCGCCGCCTTCGTGGCCGCGATGAGCGGGGCGCAGGTGGCCGTCGTGGTGCCGACCACGCTGCTCGCCCGGCAGCACTTCCGCACCTTCACCCGGCGCTTCGAGGGCCTGCCGGTCAAGGTGGGCCAACTCAGCCGCATGGTGACGGCCAAGGACATGGCCGAGACCCGGCGCGGCATGGCGGACGGCAGCGTCGGCATCGTCGTCGGCACCCACGCGCTGCTGGCCAAGGGAATCGAGTTCGCCGACCTCGGGCTGCTGGTGGTGGACGAGGAGCAGCATTTCGGCGTCTCCCACAAGGAGAAGCTGAAGGCGTTGAAGGCCGACGTGCACGTGCTGACGCTCTCCGCCACGCCCATCCCGCGCACGCTCCAGCTGGCGCTGACCGGGGTGCGGGAGATGAGCCTGATCGCCACGCCGCCGGTGGACCGCCTGGCGGTGCGCACCTTCATCATGCCGTTCGACGGCGTGGTGGCGCGCGAGGCGATCCAGCGCGAGCGGTTCCGCGGCGGGCAGATCTTCTGCGTGGTGCCCCGCCTGGAGGACATGGACCGCATGGCGGCGCGCCTGCGTGAGATCGTGCCCGAGGCGCGCATCACCCAGGCGCACGGCCGGCTGGCGCCCACCGAGCTGGAACGGGTGATGACCGAGTTCGGCGACGGCAAGTACGACATCCTGCTGTCCACCAACATCGTGGAATCCGGGCTGGACATGCCGGCGGTGAACACGCTGATCATCTACCGCGCCGACATGTTCGGGCTGGGCCAGCTGTATCAGCTGCGCGGCCGGGTCGGGCGCGGCAAGCAGCGCGGCTACGCCTACCTCACCTGGCCGCAGCAGCACCGGCTGTCGGCTGCGGCGGAGAAGCGGTTGGGGGTGATGCAGACGCTGGACCAGCTGGGCGCCGGGTTCACCCTGGCCTCACACGACCTAGACATCCGCGGCGCCGGCAACCTGCTGGGGGACGAGCAGAGCGGCCACATCCGCGAGGTCGGCATCGAGCTTTACCAGCAGATGCTGGAGGACGCGGTGAACGAGCAGCGGGCCGAGCGCGGTCGTCACAAGGCGGAGGACCGCGACTGGACGCCGAACATCTCGCTCGGCCTGCCGGTGCTGATCCCGGAAACCTACGTGAAGGACCTGCCGGTGCGCCTGGGGCTCTACCGCCGCATCGGCAACCTGGCCTCGGACGGCGAGAGCGAGGCGATGGCGGCCGAGCTGGTGGACCGCTTCGGCGCGCTGCCGGAGGAGGTGGACAACCTGCTGCAGGTGGTGGCGCTCAAGCGCGGCTGCCGCGAGGCGGGGGTCGAGAAGATCGACGCCGGGCCGAAGGGCATGGTGCTGCAGTTCCGCGGCAACGCGTTCGGCAACCCGGGCGGCCTGGTCGGCTGGCTCGGCACGCAGAAGGGCGCGGTCCGCCTCCGCCCGGACCACAAGCTGGCGATCGCGCGGGAGATGGCGGTGAGCGAGCGGATCAAGACGGCGCGCGACGTGCTGCGCAGCCTGCACCGCCTCGCCGGACAGGCAAAGGCGGCGTGACGCCCGGTGTGCTGCTAGGCTGGGCTACCGCAGTGCTGAGCGGCGGCGCTGCGCTGGGCATGGTTCTGGCCGGGGTGGCGCAGCTGAGTCGGCCGAAGGCACGGGTGTGGTGGCCAGCCGCGGTGCACGGCTCGGTGGGCGCAGCCGGGTTCGTGCTGCTGCTGTACGGCCTGGGCGGCCCGCCGCGTGGGGTGAGGCAGGGTGCCGGGTCGTTCGGCAGGTTCGCCGCGTATTTCTTCGTGGGCGCGCTCGCGCTGGGGCTGCTGATGGCGGCGGTGCGGCTGCGCGGCAAGGGACCTGGCGTGCTGCTGGTCGGCACGCACGCGACGGTCGCGATCATCGGGCTGGTGCTGCTGGTCGCCTACCTGTCCGCGCCGGTTTGAATAGGCCCTCAGATCAAGCCGAGCAGCATCGCGACCAGCCATCCCATGAGGGCAGCGCTGAGCGCCAACGCCACGACCAAGCCGACCGCCTCGCGCCGGATACGATAGCGGTTCAACCCCATGCCATGAACCTCGCAATCTTCGTGCCGGTTCGCAACGCACTGCCATCGCTGGGTAATGTTCAGCAGTAACACAAAAGTGTAAGATTACCCTGACACCTGGGTCAGGCAGCCGCCAGCGCTTGCCCATCCATGTCGCGTCCGGGCAGGTCAGACGGCTGACGCAGCGCGATCAGCGCCACCGCGGCGGAGCTGGCGAAGACGAACAGCTCGATGGCGTGCTGCAGCCCGATGCCGCTGCCGGCCGCCGGAACGGCATAGGTGGCGATGCCTTGCCCGCAGGCCGCCAGCGCGTAGGCCAGGCCCATGCCGAACGAGCGCACGGCGTTGGGGAACCGCAGCGACAGGTAGTGCGGCACCAGCGCGAACACGCCGCTGCTGGACGCGCCCATCACGAAGGCCGCCCCGAGCAGCAGGGCGGCGCCTTGCGAGGCGGCGAACGGCACGATCGCGGTCGCCGTGACGGCAAGGCAGGCCAGGATCACCGGGCGGTCGCCGAGCCGGCCGGCCGCGAAGCCGCACAGCAGCTTGCCGCCGATGGAGCCGGCCGAGTACAGCGCCACCGCCGCGAACACGCCGTTCGGGCTGTAGCCGTGCTCGTCCCGCAGCAGCACCGGGTAGAAGCTGTAGATCGCGGCGGTCTGGAACTGCAGCGCCAGCATGAAGGCGCAGGCCTGCCACGCCGCGCGGTCCATGCGGAAGCGGGGTCGGGCGCCGGGCTGGTGGGTGTTGGGCTGGTTGGGCGCGTGCCGCTCGGCCTGGGTGCGCAGCCAGACGGGGCTTTCCGCGACGCCCCGGCGGATGAAGATGGCCAGCAGCGCCGGGGCGATGCCGACCAGGAACAGCGACCGCCAGCCGAACGACGGCAGCAGCAGCGCCTGCGCCCCGGCGGCGGCGAAGAAGCCGAACTCGTAGCCGGCCATCATCAGCGACGACGCGGCGGAGCGGGCCTTCTCCGGCACGCTTTCCATCAGCAGCGCGGCCGAGGCGGTCCATTCGCCGCCGAAGCCGATGCCGAACAGCAGCTGGATCACCAGCAGCGCCGTATAGCTCCACGCCAGCCCGGACAGGCCGGAGAACGCGGCGAACCAGATCACGCCGGCCATGAAGGTGAGCTTGCGGCCGTAGCGGTCGGCCAGCCATCCCCAGCCGACGTTGCCGCCGACCCGGCCCAGGCTCTGCGCCGTGATCACCAGGCCCATGGCGGTGAGGCTGACGCCGAAGTGCTTGCCGATGTCCGGCAGCACCAGCAGCAGCGCCACCTGGTCGAACGCGTCGAGGAACCAGCCGAGGAACGCCGCCAGCACCAGCCGCCAGTGCGGCCGCAGCAGCGCGAGCGGACGTTCTTCCGCCTTGCTCACAGGCCCGCTCACAAGCCCGCCGCGGCGACGATGCGGCGGAGCATGTCCGCATCGGGCAGCTTGCCGGACCCGGCGCGGGCGTTGCTGGCCATGTGCTTCGGGTCCCGCGTGCCGGGAATGGCGCAGGTGACGGCCGCGTGGGCGAGCACGAACTTCAGCGCCAGCTCCGCCCAGCCGGCGCAGCCAAGCTCCGCCGCGAAACCCGGCAGCGGATGGCGGTTGAGCCGCGGCACCAGCCCGCCCTTGCCGAACGGCCGGTTGGCCAGCACCGCGATCCCGCGCTCCGCCGCCAGCGGCAGCAGCGCCTTCTCGGCCGCCCGGTCCGCCAGCGAGTAGTTCACCTGCACGAAGTCGATCGGCTCGGACCGCATCACCGCCTGCAGCTCCGCATGGGCGCTGGTCTTGAAGTGCGTGATGCCGATGTAGCGCACCTCGCCCCGCTCCTTGGCCGCCCGCAGGGACGGGAGGTGGGCCTGCCAATCGACCAGGTTGTGGATCTGCGCCAGGTCCAGCACCGGCGCCTGCAGCAGGGCGTGCGACCGGGCGAGCTGCGCCAGGCCGGCATCCCGGCCGTGGGTCCAGACCTTGGTGGCGACGAAGGCCCGGTCCCGCGCGCCCATCTCCTGCATCAGGGCGCCCGCCACGCCCTCCGCCCGGCCGTACATGGGCGAGCTGTCCACCACCGCGCCGCCGCCGTCGAACAGGCGCTGCAGCACGTCCCGCAGCGGCGCGCGCTTGGCTGGCTCCGGCCCGACGTTGAAGGTGTTCCAGGTGCCGCAGCCGACGGCCGGCAGCATCTCGCCCGTGGCCGGGATGGGCCGCTTAAGCATTGTTTGACCCTGCGGCAAGAAACGGCGTTGCGCGTCCGCCGATAAATGACGGTGGCGAGCCGGCGTGCAAGCCGTGCGGGCCGCGGTCTTTGCATACAAATGTAATTGGGCGCGGGAAAGCAGGTTGGAAAACCCAGTTTGCTTGCGTTCCAGCCGCGGTTTCGTATCTAACGATGCATGTCCTCGGCAATTTTGCTGCTCGATGAAGCACATCCGGACAACCATGCCAGTGCTGGGCGTGCCGGCGCTGGGCGTGCGGATGTTGGCCGCATCGTGCAGGCTCCTGGCGGCATGACGCTGCATGGCGCGTGGCTGGACGCGCTGCGGGACGTCTCGGTCGGCATCCGGTCCGGCCATGTCGTCGTGCTGGTCGGGCTGCCCGGCGTCGGCAAGACGAGCTTACTGCAAGCGCTGTTCGCCTTGCTGGAGCAAGCTGGACGGCCGGTCGGCTTCCTCGCGCCGGGCCAGATGCCGGCGCCGGGCGCGGTGCTGCTGGCGGACGATGCGCACCGGCTCGGGGAAGCGGCGTTGCAGGCGGTCCTGGATCACCCGGCGGCCTGCGTCCTGGCAGGCGAGCCGGCGCTTGCCATGCTAACCGCCGGCCTGCCGCGCCGGGTCACAGCGGTGACGCTGCACCCGCTGCCGCCCGAGGCGGCTGCCGGGTTCGTGGCAGCCTTGCTGCAAGGCGGCGGCGAGGCGGGCCGCGTCTTTGCGTCCCCAGCCGTGCGGGCCGGCCACGTCGAGCAGGCTTGGGCGAAGCAGGAGCGCCCACCCGGCCCAAACACCCCGGCTGGCCTGCCGGATGCGGCCAGGGCGTCCGAGGCAGCGCTCCCACCGAAGCGTGCGGCCGATGCCGTCCCGTGGAAGCGGCGGATCGTGCCGTGGCCGGCCGCGGCGGCCATCGGGTTGGTCAGCCTGGCCGTGATGCTGGGATGGCCCCGGCACCCTGGCCCGCTTCCTGGCTTGGCGCCGCAGCCGACCATGCTGCCCTCCGTCCAGCCCAAGGCGGAGACGGTTCCTGAGCCGGCCACGACGCCTGAGCCGGCGCTGCCCGCCGCCTCCGCCGCCGGGCCGGCGTCGTTGCCCGCGGCGGTTCCCCTCCATGTCACGCTGGCGGTGCCGCGTCGCACTGCGGAGCGGGCAGCCCAGCTCACCGGGATGCTGGCCGGCCTTGGCTATGACGTGACGGGGCAGCGGCACGCAGCCTTCCGTTCCGCGAACCTCGAGGTCCGCTACTTCTATGCCGAGGATGCCACCGCTGCCGCTCAGCTGGCTGCGGCGGTCGGCGCTGGCCCGGACGCCGTGCACCTTGCTGCGCCATCCCCGAACATCCTGTCCGCGCCCGGTGCCGTTGAGGTGATGGTGCCTTCCGCCGCCGCCGCGCGTTCGGCTCTTCCGTCAGTCCTTGCCAACCCAGGAGACTAGAATGCGACCCACTCCCCTGATCCGCGCCAGCGCCGCGCTGCTGGCCATCCTGGCCGTGCGGGCGCAAGCCCAGCCGGCGCCGGCCGCCCTCCCACAGGTGCAGACCGCCGCCGTGGTGCACGAACCGCCGGCGCCGGCCAGCCAGCCGGTCCCCGCCACGGCTCCCGATTCCCTGGTGCTGTACTTCGACACGGGCAGCACCGCCATCCGTCCGCAGGACCGTGGCCTGCTGGACAAGGCATCCCGTACCTACCGCGACGGGCACCCCATCGTGATGATCGTGATCGGCGGCACCGACTCGGTGGGCTCGCCCGCCGTCAACCTGGCCCTGTCGGACCAGCGCGCCCAGGTCGTGCTGCGCGAGCTGGTGGCCCGCGGCATTCCCGTGGACCGGTTCCAGGTGCTGGCGAAGGGCGAGACCGACCAGCCGGTGGCGGCTGCACCCGGCGTGGCGGAACCGAATGACCGCCGAGTGGAAATCCACTGGCGGTGACCCGCGGCTGGCGTTGGGCGCTGGCCGCGGCCTGCCTCGCCGGCCTGCCGGCGGCGGCGCCGTCCGACGGTTGGCAGGCCTACGACGCCGGGCAGTTCGGCAAGGCGGTGGCGCTCTGGTCAGGCCAGGCCGTCGCGGGCGACGCGCAGGCGCAGTTCGGCCTAGGTCTGGCTTATGATCTTGGCCAGGGCGTGAGCCAGGACGCCGGCAGCGCGTGCCACTGGTACCAGCGCGCCGGCGAGGCAGGCGTGGCCGGGGCCGCGTTCAACGCCGCCGTGATGATCGACCAGGGCCGCTGCGGCGAGCGCGACGCGGCGCTCGCGGCGCAGTGGTACGGCCGGGCCGCAGCCGCCGGCTATCCCCGGGCGGAGTACGTGCTCGGGCAGCTGTACGAGGCAGGCGACGGCGTGCCGCGCAACCCCGCCGCCGCCGCCGCCTGGTATGCGGCCGCGAGCAAGGACGGGATCACCGCCGCGACCCGTCGCGCCGCTCAGGTTGCAGAGCCGTCCCACCCATCCGTCGGCCTTCTGGCGGCAGCCAGCCCCGGCACGCCCCGCGGCGAGACGGTGCGCGACGACAACGGCGCAGTCCCGTTCGTCTGGTCGGCCCCGGAGGAGCCAGGGCCGGTGCGGTTCTACGTGGATGTCGAGACGGTGGCGGACGGCCTGCACCCGGCAGCCGCCCAGTACTCAGGCCGCACCGCGATGATGGTGGCGTTGCCGCCCGGCGCCGCGCAATACGCCTGGCGCGTCTTCGCCGTCTCGGCCGACGGCCGCCACTACGCGCCGAGCGAGTGGCGCCGGTTCGAGGTCGCCGGGCGTTGACGCCCCAACCGCCCGGCTGAAGGCGCTCGCTGCCTGGAACAATCCACCCGCCGCATCGTTCCAAAGCGGTCAACGCCTTTCCGGAGCAAGCCGCCATGCGCACCGACCCGAATCCCAAGGACCCGACCGCCCCGGCGCTGCCCGATGCGAGCCGCCTGCCGCACGCTCCCTACCAGCCCGTCCTGACCGGCCAGCCCGCGCTGGTCACCGGCGCAAACTCCGGCATCGGCAAGGCGGTGGCGCTCGGCCTTGCCCGGGCCGGGGCGGACGTGGCGGTGAACTACGTCACCCATCCCGAAACGGCCGACGAGGTCGCGCACGAGATCGAGGCCATGGGCCGCAAGGCGATCACCCTGCAGGCCGACGTGAGCAAGGAGGACGAGGTCGAGCGGATGTACGCCGCCGCCATCGCCCAGTTCGGCACGCTGCACATCTCCGTCAGCAACGCCGGGCTGCAGCGCGACTCGGCCTTCGCCGACATGACGCTGGAGCAGTGGAGCACCGTCATCGGCATCAACCTCACCGGCCAGTTCCTGTGCACCCGGGCCGCCGCGCGGGAGTTCCTCCGCCGCGGCGTGATGGCCTCCGTGTCGCAGGCGGCCGGCAAGATGATCTGCATGAGTTCGGTGCACCAGGTCATCCCGTGGGCTGGGCACGTCAACTACGCGGCGTCCAAGGGCGGCATCGACATGCTGATGCAGAGCATCGCCCAGGAGCTTGCGCCGCACTTCATCCGGGTCAACTCGATCGCCCCGGGCGCCATCCGCACCCCGATCAACACGTCTGCCTGGAGCACGCCCGAGGCCTACAAGTCGCTCATGACCCTGGTGCCCTACAAGCGCATCGGCGAGCCGGACGATATCGCGCAAGCTGCCGTGTGGCTGGCGTCCGACGCATCGGACTACGTGACCGGTGCCACCCTGTTCGTGGACGGCGGCATGACGCTCTACCCGGGCTTTGCCACCGGTGGCTGACCGGGCCTCGCCCACCGGTGGCTAACCGGGCTTCGCCCACCGGTGGCTAACCGGGCTTCGCC
>CAXTPP010000053.1:0-14134 GCA_964246185.1 uncultured Acetobacteraceae bacterium | reverse complement strand
TCGCCCACCGGTGGCTAACCGGGCTTCGCCCACCGGTGGCTAACCGGGCTTCGCCAGCGGCGGCTGACTGGCCCGCTCCTCGTCCGCCGGGTCCCAGGAGATCAGGCGGCCGGGGCGCTTGTCGGTGGCGAAGGCAAAGGCCCACTGCACGCTCACCATCAGGCGGCTGCGGAAGCTGATGAGGAAGAAGATGTGCGCGACCGCCCACAGCGTCCAGGCCGGCCACCCCGTGACGTGGACCGGCCCGAACTGCGCCACTGCCTTCGCGCGCCCGATCGTCGCCATGCTGCCGTAGTCCAGGTACTTGAACGGCCTGGCTGGGCTGCGGCCCTGGACCCGGCGCAGGATGGCGCCCGCCACGTACTGGCCCTGCTGCTTGGCCACCGGCGCCAGGCCTGGCAACGGCTTGCCATGCCCGTCCAACGCCAGCGCCGCATCGCCGATCACCTGCACGCCGGGCAGCCCCGCCACGCGCAGGTCCGGCCCCACCGCCACGCGGCCGCCCTTGCCCGGCTTCACCCCCAGCCACTCCGCGACCGGGGTGGCCGTGGTGCCGGCCGCCCACATGATGGTGCCGGCATGGATCGCCTCGCCGCCTTCCAGATGCACCACGCCCTGCTCGATCACCGTCACCTTCGTGCCGGTCCGCACCTCGACGCCCAGCCGCTGCAAGGACTCGACCGCATGATCTGACAGGTCATCGGGGAACTCCGCCAGTATGCGGTCGCCACCCTCGATCAGGATGATCCGGGCATGCGCCTGGCTCAGTTCGTGGTCCGCGATCATCATCTCGCGGCCCAGCTCGGCGATCGAGCCGGCCATCTCCACCCCGGTCGGCCCGCCGCCGATCAGCACGAAGGTCAGCTGCCGAGTCCGCTCCGCCTCGTCCACGGCCACGCAGGCGCGCTCAAACCCCAGCAGCACGCGGCCGCGCATGTCCAGCGCGTCGTGCAGGCTCTTGAGCCCGGGCGCGAACTCCGCCCACTCGTCATGGCCGTAATAGCTCGGCTGCGACCCGGTGGCGACCACCAGCTCGTCGTAGGGCACCTGCTGCCCGGCGCAATGGACGTGCCGCGCCCGCGTGTCGATCCCCGTCACGGCGCCCATCATCACGCGCGCGCTGGAGGAGGGCGGGATCACGTCGCGCACCGGCGATGCGATGTCCGCCGGCGACAGCGCCGCGGTCGCCACCTGGTACAGCAGCGGCTGGAACAGGTGGTGGTTCTGCATGTCGATCACCGTGAGGTCGATGTCCGGATGCGTCGCCAGGGTCAGCGCCGTGTTCAGCCCGCCGAACCCGGCGCCCAGCACGACGACACGGGACCGCGCGACGCCCGGGGTCGGCTTCGGCCGGCGTTTCGGCTCCAGCCAGGCCACCAGCAGCAAGGCGAGCGCCCCACCCAGCACGGGCACGAAATCGGGTATCGCAGAATGGCGGGCCATGGCAGGGAATCCGGATTGGGTGGCAGCATTAACTCACGATGGAGGCCCAGGTTACAAATGCCGCTCCGGAATCGTGCCGGCGGAGCAAGGCTGGGCGCTGCCCAGACCCGCCAAAGGCCTGAGGCCTTTTGGAAACCGATTATATAAATGGATTCCAAAGGCTCTGCCTTTGGCGGAGCCCAGAGGCAGAGCCTCTGGCCTTGCTTAACGGTCAGCCGAAAGCCGTTTCAGTCTGCCGCGGACCCGTGCAGGACCCCGCCCAGCGCGGGCCTGGCATCCTCCGAGGCGCGCGCCACCCGGGACCAGGCGGCGTACAGCGCCGGCACGAAGCACAGCGTCAGCACCGTGGCGGACACCAGCCCGCCCATGATGGCGATGGCCATGGGACCCCAGAACACCGAGAACGCCAGCGGCGTCAGCGCCAGGATCGCTGCCGCCGCCGTCAGCACGATGGGGCGGGAGCGGCGCACCGTCGCCTCCACGATGGCGACCGCGGGCGCGCTGCCGCCGGCGATGTCCTGCTCGATCTGGTCCGCCAGGATGACGCTGTTGCGCATGATGATGCCGGCCAGCGCGATGAAGCCGAGCGTGGCCACGAAGCCGAACGGCGCGCCCGTCAGCAGCAGCGCCGCCGCCACCCCGATCAGCCCCAACGGCGCCGTGAGCACCACCATCGCCACCCGGTTGAACGACTGCAGCTGCACCATCAGCAGCGCCAGCATGACGGCCAGCATCAGCGGCATGACCTTGTTGATGCTGGCCGAGCCCTTGGCGCTCTCCTCCACCGCGCCCGCCGTCTCAATGGCGTAGCCGGCCGGCAGCGCCGCCTTCACCCCCAGCAACCGGGCCTCGACTTCCGCCGAGGCGACCGGCGCCTGGATGCCGGGCGTCGTGTCGCCGCGCACCAGCACCATCGGCGTGCGGTTGCGCCGCCACACCACCGGCTGCTCCAGCCCCCAGCCGACCTGCGCGAACTGCGACAGCGGCACCGCACGCCCGGCCGCGGTCGGGATCGTCACCTCGCCCAGCCCGGCGATGTCCCGCCGCTCGGAGGGGATGGCGCGGGCGACCACGGGGATCAGGTCGGTGCCCTCGCGGTACTGCGTCACGGTGGCGCCCTGCTGCAACGTTTGCAGCGTGGTGGACACCGCCTCGCTGGTGAGGCCGAGCAGCCGCGCCTTGTCCTGGTCCACCGCCACCGTCGCCGTCATGCCCATGGCGCCCCAGCTGTCGCTCACGTTGCGGACGTGCGGAGCAGCCTGCATCACGGCGTCCACCTGGCCAGCGATGCGGCGCAGCGCCAGCGGGTCCGGCCCGGTGATGCGGAACTGCACCGGATAACCCACCGGCGGCCCCAGCTCCAGGCGGGACGGCCGCAGCCTCACGTCGGCGAACTCGCCGGCCGGGCCTTGGTCGGTCAGCGCGGTGAGCGTGCGCAGCAGCGCCTCCCGGTCGGCGATGCTTCTCGTGTTGATGACGAACTGGGCGTAGTTCGGCTGGTCCAGCTCCGGCGAGAACGCGAGGAAGAAGCGCGGCGTGCCGGTGCCGGCGTAGGCGGCATAGGACGCGACGCCCGGCTGCTGCGCCAGCAGCGCCTCCAGCCGGTGCGCCACGCCCGCCGTGCTGGCGAAGCTCGCCCCTTCCGGCAGCCGCACGTCGATCAGGATTTCCAGCCGGTCGGAGGCGGGGAAGAACTGGTTGGGCACCTTGCTGAAGCCCACCACCGAAAGCGCCATCGCGCCCAGCGTCAGCCCGATCACCGTCCAGCGCCGCCGCACGCACCAGCCGACCACGCGGCGGAACCGGCGGTACGTCCGGCTGTCGTACACGTCGCGGTGCGCGGCGTGCGGCTTCGGCGACGGCAGCAGCACCGCGCCCAGCAGCGGCACGAACAGCACCGCGACCAGCCAGCTGAACACCAGCGCCATGCCCACCACGCGGAAGATGTCCTGCGTGTACTCGCCGGTGCTGGACTGCGCGAGGCCGACCGGCAGGTAGCCCGCCGCCGTCACCAGCGTGCCGGTCAGCATGGGGAACGCGGTCGAGGTGTAGGCGAACGACCCGGCGCGCACCCGGTCCCAGCCCTGCTCCAGCTTCACCGTCATGGTCTCGACGGCGATGATCGCGTCGTCCACCAGCAGGCCGAGCGCGATCACCATGGCGCCGAGCGAGATGCGCTGCAGGTCTATGCCGAGCAGCTTCATGCCGACGAACACCCCCGCCAGCACCAGCGGCACGCTGATGGCGACCACGATGCCGGTGCGCCAGCCAAGGCTCACGAAGCTGACCAGCAGCACGATGCCGAGCGCCTCCAGGAAGCTTTCCTGGAAATCCGCGATGTCGGCTGCGACCACCGTCGATTGGTTGTTCAGCGGCGTCAGCATGACGCCGAGCGGCAGGGTCGGCTGGATCGCCGCCATCCGCGCCGTCACCTGGCGGCCCAGGTCCAGGATGTTGCCGCCGTCGGCCATGCTGATGCCCAGGCCGAGCGAGGGGCGGCCGTTGAAGTGCATGGTGGAGGCGGGCGGGTCCGCCACGGTGCGGGCGATGCTGGCGAAGTCCCCCAGGCGCAGCAGGTGGCCGCCGACCTGCACCGGCAGCGCGGCGAGCGCCGCCGGGCCGTCCAGCGCGGGCCGGGTGCGGACGCGGATGCGGTCGGTCGCGGTATCGACGAAGCCGCTCGCCACCACGCTGTTCTCCTGGCGGATGGCGGTGAACAGGTCCTGCAGGGTCACGCCCAGTTCGGCCAGCTTGCGGTAGGACACCTCGACGGTGATCTGCTCCTGCTGCTGGCCGACCAGCATCACCTTGCCGACGCCGGGCACGCCGATCAGCTGCTCGCGCACGTCCTCCGCCACGTGCTTCAGCTCGGGCAGGCTGAAGCCGTCGCCGGTGATGGCGTAGACCAGCGAGTAGGTGTCGCCGAACTCGTCGTTGAAGGTCGGCGGCAGCAGCCCGGCGGGCAGGCTGTCGGCGATGTCGCCCACCTTCTTGCGCACCTGATACCACAGGGCCGGCACCGACTTGGGCGAGGTGTCGTCCCGCAGCGACACGGTGACGACGGTGTGGCCGGGCTGGGTCTGGCTCTGCGTGTAGTCCAGGTGGGGCAGGTCCTCGAGCTTACGCTCGATCCGGTCGGTGACCTCGCGCGCCATTTCGCCGGCGGACGCGCCGGGCCAGTCGGCCATAATGACCATCTGCTTGATGGTGAACGCCGGGTCCTCGGCGCGGCCCAGCCCGAGATAGGCCCAGGCGCCCGCGGCGGCGAGGCCCAGCATGGCGAACAGCATCAGCGCGCGGTGCCGCAGCGCCCACGCTGAAAGGTTGGGGGTCGATAGGTTCATCGCGCTGCTCCCGCCCAGGCGGTGAGCGCCATGTCCGGGCCGATCTGCCCCACCCCGGCAGTGACGACCTGCTCGCCCGCCGCCAGCCCGGCGCGGACCAGGACGCTGCCGTCCGCGCCGTAGCCGGCCAGCTCGACGGGGCGCAGGGCGGCGTGGTGCGTCGCCGGGTCCAGCACCCACATCGCGGGGCGTCCGCCCGAGTCGGTCAGCGCAGTGGAAGGGACGCTCGCCACCTGGTCGCCGGGGCTGCTGCCCGGGCCGCCGATGCCTGGGCCGCCGATGCCTGGGCCGCCGAAATCCACGGTGGCGGTCATGCCCAGCGCCAGCGCCCCCGGCGGCGGGTCGAGCACGGTGACCTTGACGGCGAAGGTGCGGCTGGATGCATCGGCCAGCGCGCCGACCTCGCGCACCCGCCCGTGCATGACCTGGCCCGGCAGCGCCCACAGGGTCACCGCCACGTCCTTGGCGGCGCGTATGGCTGGCAGGCGGTTCTCCGGCACGTCCGCCACCACCTCGGTCTCGCTGGCGTGGGCCACGCGGGCGACCGCCTGCCCGGCGCTCACGACCTGGCCAACCTGCACCGGCAGGGCCGTGACGATGCCGTCCGCGTCCGCCGCCAGGGTGCCGTAGGCGCGCTGGTCCCGCGCCAGGGCCACCTGCCGCTCCGCCTGCCGCAGCCGTGCCTCGGCCATGCGCTGGGCCGAGAGCCGCCTGTCGTACTCGGAGGGCAGGTAGGCGGGGGAGGCGTGGCCGAGCGCGTCGTAGCGGCGCAGGTCGGCCCGCGCGTTGGCGTCGTCGGCGGAGGCGGCCTGCAGCGCGGCTTCGGCGGCTTCCTGGGAGAATTGCAGGTCCGCCGGGTCCAGCACGGCAAGCACCTGGCCTGCCCGCACGTGGTCGCCGATCTCGACTGGCCGCCGGGTCACCTTGCCGGCGACGCGGAACGCCAGATCCGCTTCGGTGCGCGCCTGCACGGCGCCGGAGTACGCCAGGCCAAGCTGCTGCGGCTGCATGGCCACGGTGATGAGGCGGACCGGACGCGGCGCTTCGCCAGCGGCCGCAGGCAGTAAGGCTGCCGCAGGCAACAGGGCGGCTGTGAGCAGAAAGGCGGCGGTGAGCAGGGTGGGGCGGAGCAGCATGGCGTCACCTCGGTAGACGATGAACGCTATAGGCTAACTATGTTCAGTTAACAATGGTAACTTCGTGCCGAGAAGCCATGGATGATCGCGTCGATCAGGGTTTCGGTCAGCACGGCGTGGTCGGAGGCGATATGGCCGAAATGATCGAGCATGAGCGCCACGAGGCCGTGAATGGCGGCCCACATCGCTTCGGCAACCAGGGTTGGCTGCTTCGGCTGGAACACCCCGGCGGCGATCAGCTCGGCCACGCCGGCTTCCAGCACCGCGAAGGATTGATCGGCCGCCGGGATCGCGCGGCCAGTCTGCTTTGTGCGCACGGTGGAGAACGTCAGGCGGTACTCGTCAGGCCGGTTGAGGCCGAGCGCCACATAGGCGTTCAGGCCGGCGCGGAAGCGTTCCAGCGGGGTGCCGCCGGTCTGCTGGCTGGTCCGGTGCGCGTCGAGCAGCTCGGTGAACATCCCCTCCGCGATGGCCTGCAGAATGGCGTCTTTGTCGGGGAAGTACACGTAGAGCGCGGTGGCGGACACGCCGACGGCGGTGGCGATGCGGCGCATGGTCGCGTGCTCGACGCCCTCCTCCAGGAAGATGCGCTTGGCCGCGTCCAGGATCTCGCCGCGACGGGCGGCGCCCTGGCCTCGTGGCTTTCGCGTGCGGGGCGGGATGCTGGCGGCCGACATAACTTAACAGTGTTTAGTCACCGAGGCCCGCCGGGTCAACGTCACGCCTCGCGGTAGGTGAGCAGCACGGCCCCGCAAATGAGGAAGCAGACCGGCCATACCCACCCGGCCACCCGCGCCGCCCGCCCGTCCAGCCGCAGCTCCAGCCAGCGCGCCCAGCCAGCGCCGATGCCGGCCAGCGCCAGCGGCGTGTGGGTCAGCTCGATCAGCAGTTGGTCCTTGACGTTGGCGATGGCATGGCTGTGCGTCAGCAACAGCGCGCCGCCGGCGGCGGTCAGCAGCGGGAACACCAGGGCCGCCTTGCGCGACCGCAGCCGCCCGGTCCGCACGCTCCATTCGAACCCGGCGAACACGATGAGCAGCAGCACGAAAAACCGGTGCTGCAGCACCTCCACGTCCCGCAAGGATTCCCATACGCCGACATACCCGACCGGCCAGACCTCCGGGTCCGAGCGGATCAGCAGGAAGGCGGCCAGGCCCAGCAGGGCGAGCGGCCAGTGCCGCGCCCAGCGCACCCCGGCCTGGTTCAGCAGCGCGAGGCCGCCGACCAGCAGCACGAACAGCCCGGCCCAGTGGTGGTTGTACTCGCTCCAGCCGATGTCGGCCGCGTTGCGCGGCGACAGCTCGCCGGAGCCGGGGATGGAGGCCGGCGGCGCGGCGGTGGCCTGCGCCGCGGCCTCCTGGTCCAGCTTGGCCTGCAGCTGCGGCAGCGCCAGCGAGTCGTAGCCCGGCGAGTGCAGCTGCGGCCAGGTGGGCGTGTTGCGCTCGACCACCTCGGCCCAGCTCACCCGGTCATGCGCGAGGTCGATGCCGGGGGGGACGGAGGTGAGCGAGGCGGCGGCGAAGAAGATCGAGATGCCGATGCCGATCTCCACCTCGGCGAACCGCTTCATCCGCAGCACCGACGCGCCAGGGTCCGAGCGCAGCCGCTCCGTGGTGATGAAGTTGCCGAGGCCCAGCAGCAGCAGCGCCGCGAACATGGACACCTTGGCGGTGACCATCACGCCGTACGCGGTGCCGTACACCGCCCCCCAGGAGCCGATGTAGGACAGGCTCATGATGACCCCGGACACCAGGATGCAGGCCACGCCGAGCATCGACATGCGGGAGAACCGCGCGCCAACCCGGCGCCAGGACGCGCCGTCGTTCACCCGGCCCAGCGCCATGACGAAGCACGGGATGCCGCCGATCCAGATCGCAGCACCCAGCTGGTGCAGGGCTTCGACCCCCAGCAGCGGCAGGCTGTTGGTCATGCGGGCGGCGGCGTGGGTGGAGAGCGTCGCCGCCGCCAGCTCCACCCCGCCCAGCGCCAGCAGCAGCGCCGCCGGGGTGCCGCGCCATGCCAGCAGGCAGGCGGCCAGCAGCAGGGCGGCGGCGCACTTTACCAGCCCGGCTATGGCGAAGTCGGCTCCCAGCACCTCCGGCGCAGAAAGGCCGACCGTATCGGTCAGCACCGCCGTCTGCAGCCCGATGGTCAGCCCCTCGCACGCCACCAGGGCCAGCGCGGACCAGCCGGCGATGATGGCGGTGCGCCGGGCGATGCCGCCGCCGCCGGGCAGCTCCAGCGCGAACGGGCGGGCCAGCAGCAGGAAGAACAGCATGCCGCCCAGCGCCATCGACTGGCTCAGGATGACCAGGCCGTGCAGCACGATTTCGAGGTAGCCGAACAGGTCGACGAGCAGGCTCATCGGGTCAGGGCGGTGCTACGGTGAAGGGGACGTCGCCGCGGGTGATATGGCCGTCCACCGCCAGCACCTGCCAGCGCACGATGTAGCCGCCCGGCTGCAGGGTGGCCGCCGTGGTCATCACGTCGGGCGGGCCGTCGGCGCCGATTGGCAGCCGGGCCTGCGACTTGTCGGGCGCGATCAGCGTCAGGCGGGAGCGCCCGCGGTCGATGCGCGAGTTGAACTGCAGCCTGATCGCCTCCGGCCCGGCCGGCAGGCTGCCGTGCACCGCCGGGGTGCTGTCGATCAGGATGGCATGGGCCTCGGCGCGAACGGGCAGCAGCACGGCAAGCAACGCCGCTGTCGAGAGGGCCAGCTTCATCGTTCGGCCTCTAGCGCGGGACCCGGCGGGTGTCCATCATCATGGGATGGATTTGGCCGACCATGCAGCATCACGTTCTCCGGCAGGTTCCCCTGCCGCCAATATTCCAACACCGCCTGAACGGGAGACGCCATGGATACCGGACTGCACGGCCGCACCGCGCTGGTCTGCGCCGCAAGCAAGGGGCTGGGGCGGGCCTGCGCCCTGGCCCTGGCCCGGGAGGGCGTGGCCGTCACCATCACCGCCCGTGGCGAGACGGACCTGCAGCGCACGGCGCAGGACATCCGCGGCCAGACGGGAGCCACGGTCACCGCCGTCGTCGGGGACATCGCCACCGAGGCGGGACGCGCGGCGGCCCTGGCGGCCTGCCCGCAGCCGGACATCCTGGTGAACAACGCCGGCGGGCCGCCGCCGGGGGACTTCCGGGACTGGGAGCGCGAGGACTGGCTGCGCGCGCTGGACGCCAACATGCTGGCGCCGATCGCCCTGATCCGGGCCACGGTGGACGGCATGGCCGCGCGCCGGTTCGGCCGCATCGTCAACATCACCTCGGCCAGCGTGAAGTCGCCGATCGCCGGGATCGGCCTGAGCAACGGCGCGCGGGCGGGGCTGACCGGCTTCGTGGGCGGCCTGGCGCGGCAGGTTGCGCGGCACAACGTGACGATCAACAACCTGCTGCCCGGCCCGTTCCTGACCGACCGGCTGCGGTCCAACGCCGCAGCCGCAGCCGCCAAGGCCGGGCGCAGCGTGGAGGCCGAGATCGCGGCCCGCGCCGCGCAGTCGCCGGCCGGCCGGGTCGGCGACCCGGCGGAGTTCGGCGACGCCTGCGTGTTCCTGTGCGCCGCGTCGTCCGGCTTCATCGTCGGGCAGAACCTGCTGCTCGACGGCGGGACGTTCAACGCGACGATGGGGTGAGGCACGCCCAGTCGCCGGGCGTGCCTCCGAGTCAGCCCAGCCGAGTCAGCCCAGCGCGTTCACGCCGGCGATGGCGAGCACCACGAAGACCAGGAAGATGGCGATGGCGATGAAGAACAGGATCTTGGCGATCCCGGCCGTGGCGGCGGACAGGCCGCTGAAGCCGAAGAACCCGGCGATCAGCGAGATCACGGCGAAGATGAGGGCGTAACGGAGCATTTCGGTGGGTGTCCTTTGACGTCAGTGCCTCGCAAACGCCGCGATCACGGTTACGTTGCAGGAATCTTTGCACCACCTGTGGCGCCGGGCGCTTGGCCTGCGGAAGGGCGATCGATGCGGGTTTGGCGAACGTTGACGGGCCGTGTCCTGGCAGCCTGGGTGCTGGCCGCCTGCGCGGCGACGCCGGCCGCCGCGCAGAAATCGGCCGACACGCTGCGCATCGCCTGGCGGGACGCGCTCACCAACGTGGACCCGTACTACAACCAGCTCCGCGCCGGGCTGGTGCTGGCCCACCAGGCCTGGGACGGCCTCGTCTACCGCGACCCCGACACCTTCCAGATCAAGCCGCTGCTGGCCACCAAATGGAAGCAGGTCGACGACACGACGTGGGAGTTCGAGCTGCGCCAGGGCGTCGTGTTCCATGACGGCAGCCCGTTCACCGCCGACGACGTGGCCTACACCATCAACACGGTGCTGGCGGACCCCGGCGTGGCGGTGCCGGCCAACTACGCCTATCTCGCCGGGGCGGAGAAGATCGACGACTTCCACGTGCGGGTGAAGCTGCGGCGCGTCTTCCCCGCCGCCCTGGAATACATGGCCATGACGCTGCCGATCTGGCCCAGGGCCTATCGCGAGCGGGTCGGCGCCGACGCCTACGGCCGGGCGCCGGTCGGCACCGGGCCATACCGCATCACGCTGGTGGACGGCGCCGCCGAGATCGACCTGGAACGCAACGACGCCTATTTCGACGGCCCGAAAGGCCACCCCGCCATCGCCCGCCTGGCCATCCACGAGGTGGCCGACGCCACGACGGAGATCACCGACCTGCTGGCCGGGCGGGCCGACTGGATCTGGCAGTTCAACCCCGACCAGTTCGACAACATCAGCCGCGTGCCGTCGCTGCAGGCGCTGCGGGTGGAGAGCATGCGGCTGGCCTATCTCAGCCTCGACGCCGCCGGGCGCACGGGCGCCGGCAATCCGCTTACCAAGCAGGGGGTGCGCCAGGCCATCGCCCACGCCATCGACCGTACCGCGATCGCCCGCCAGCTGGCCCAGGGCGGCAGCCGGGTGCCGGACGTGGCGTGCTACCCCACCCAGTTCGGCTGCGACCCGGCCGTCGCCACCCATTACGACTACGACCCGGCGGCCGCCCGCAAGCTGCTGGCCGACGCCGGCTACCCCGACGGGTTCGACACCGAGCTGGTGACCTACATCCTGCCGCAGTACGCCGACGCCATCCAGGGCTACCTCAAGGCGGTCGGCATCAACGCGGAGATCAGCCAGCTGCAGACCGGCGCCGTCGTGCAGCGCGCCACCGACGGCAAGAACCCGATGACGGCCGGTACCTGGGGCAGCTACTCGGTCAACGACGTGTCGGCGATCCTGCCGCTGTTCTTCGGCGGCGGCGCCAACGACTATGCGCGGGACCCGGAGCTGGAGCGGCTGGTGCAGGCCGGCGGCGCCACCACCGACGCGGACGAGCGCCGCCAGGACTACAGCGAGGCGCTGCGCCTGGTGTCGGAACAGATGTACTGGCTGCCGCTGTGCACGTACGTGACGACTTATGCGTTCACGCGCCAGCTCAACTTCAAGGCGTTCCCGGACGAGCTGCCGCGGTTCTTTTTGTCGAGCTGGAAGTAGCAGGGCGCTGCCCTGCACCCGCAAGGGAATAGTCATTCCCTTGACCCTTTATGATTATTCCAGGTGTCCAGAGGATGACCGTCCTCTGGTGGGGCTTGGGGCAAAGCCCCAACCTTGCCTTCCTACCCGCCCAGCGCCCGCAACCGAGTCGCCGCCTCGCTGGCCGTCACCGTCTCGTGCGTGCGTTCGTCGATGATCTCCACCTGGCCGCTGCCGATGTCGTACACCCAGCCGTGCAAAGCGAGCCCGCCGCCGGCCAGCCGTGCCGCCACCGCCGGATGGGTGCGCAGGTGGCCCAGCTGGGTGAGCACATTCTGCTTGACCAGGGCGGCGACGGCCTCGTCCCCGTGCAAGTGCGGGTGCAGGGTGCGGATCACGCTGTGGGCGGCGGTGGCGTTGCGCAGCCAGGACGCGACTGTGGGCATGTCGTGCAGCAGCGTGTCCTGCGGCTGCACCATCGCCTTCATGGCGGCGCAGCCGGAGTGGCCGCAGATGACGATGTGGTGCACCTGCAGCGCCACCACCGCGAACTCCACCACGGCCGAGACGCCGCCGAGCATCTCGCCGTAGGCCGGCACGATGTTGCCGATGTTGCGGCAGACGAACAGCTCGCCGGGTTCGCTCTGGGTGATCAGCTCCGGCACCACCCGGCTGTCGGCGCAGGCGATGAACAGGGTGTGGGGACTTTGGCCCTGGGACAGCCGCTCGAAGTCGGCTTGCTGGTCGGGGAACACGTCGCGCTGGAACTGCACCACCCCGTCCAGCAGCTGCGACATGCTGTCCGGCCCGCCCGCCGCGCCGCCGCCTTGATCCGAACCCATGCCGATCGCTCCTGCCAAGCCGCAAGGCATGATAGACGCCCCGACCAGCAGGCCGCCAGGCCAGTTGACCAGCAGGCGATCCGCACGTAAGCGAACCTACTATGGAACGATCGCCATGAACTTTCGTTAACGCAGTCAGAACTGCTCGCCCCAGAGCTACCCGGCCTCGGAATAGGATCGACCTCGATGAACACCAGGACCTTGGCCGCTTTGGCCGCCCTCGCCCTCCTGTCGGCCTGCGCCAAGTCGGCGGACACCAGCGGCGCCGTCGCCGGCAACGGCGCGGTGGCTGCCCCCACGTCCGGCGCCGTGCCGGGCAGCGAGGAGGACCTGGTGGCCAACGTCGGGGACCGGGTGTTCTACGCCTACAACGAGTCCAGCCTGAGCGGCGACGCACGCGGCACGCTGGACCGGCAATCCGCCTGGCTCGGGCGCTACCCGCAGGACAGCGTGCAGCTCGCCGGCAACTGCGACGAGCGCGGCACCGAGGAGTTCAACATCGCCCTGGGCGAGCGCCGCGCCAACGCGGCTCGGGACTACATGGTGGCGCACGGCGTCGACTCCTCGCGCGTGACCACCATCAGCTACGGCAAGGACCGGCCGACGGCGCTGGGCTCGACGGAGCAGGACTACAGCCAGAACCGCAACGCGATCACCTCCGTCCGCTGACCGGTTTGCCCGCCGCGCCGCCCGCCCGTACAACCGGGGCGGGAAGCACGGGGGGATGTCGGATGAGGGTTGGCGGCGCGATCTTGGCCGGGCTTTTGACTGTCGCGGGTCCAGCCTGGGCGCAGATGGACAGCCGAGACGCCATCGCCCTGCAGAACCAAATCCTCGAGCTGCGCCAGCAGGTGCAGTCGATGCAGCAGCGGGGCGGCCCGCCAGCCCCCGTGCCGCGGCAGGATCGCCAGCAAGGCAGCCCTGACACCGGCCTGACCGCGCAGCTGCTGGACCGGGTCTCGACGCTCGAGGACCAGGTGCGGGACCTCAGGGGTCAAGTTGACCGGCTCGGCAACCAGCAGCAGCGCCAGGCCGAGGACTTCACCAAGCAGGTCGGCGACCTGACCTTCGCCATGCAGAACAGCGCCGCACCGCCCGCCCGCGCCCAGCCGGGTCCGCCGCCCATACTTGGCGCCCCATCGCTCGGCGCCCCGGCCGCAGCGCCTGGGCCGCCGTCCGGGCCGCCGCCGCGCACGCCGGAATCAGCCCTGCAGGCGGGCAACGCCGCCCTCGCCCGGCGCGACTACCCGGCCGCCGAAGCGTCCGCGCGGGAGGTCATCGCCAAGAAAGGCTCCCGCGTCGCGGACGCGCAGTTCCTGCTGGCCCAGGCCGAGATGGGGCAGCGCAACTACCAGCAAGCCGCGCCTGACTACTACGACGCCTACAACCGGGGCCGCACCGGCCCCCGCGCGCCCGACGCCTTGCTGGGCGTGGCGAACGCGCTGCTGGCGCTGAACGACCGCCCTTCCGCCTGCGACGCCCTGGCCAAGCTGCGAACCGAGTTCCCGCAGCCACGCGCCGACATCCGCGAGGCCGAGGCCGGCATCCGCGCCCGCGCCGCCTGCCGCTGAGCCGCCCCTCCTGAACCAGCCGGTCCAAGCCGCCGAGTTCGCCGCCGCCATGGCGCGGCTCGGCCCGTGGGACGCCGGCCGCCGGGTCACGGTCGCGGTGTCCGGCGGGGCCGACAGCCTGGCGCTCGCCGTGCTGGCCCAGCGATGGGGTGACCCGGCGTGCCTGATCGTGGACCACGGCCTGCGCGCGGAATCGGCGGAGGAGGCCGAGACCGCCCGCGTCGCCCTGGCAGGCCGCGGCCTGCACGCGCGCGGGCTGCGGCTGGAGGGACTGGCGCCCGGCCCGGGCCTGGCCGCCCGCGCCCGCGCCGCACGCTACGC
>CAXTPP010000052.1:0-23848 GCA_964246185.1 uncultured Acetobacteraceae bacterium | reverse complement strand
GTCCTGGATGATGCGCGTCTGGATGGGTGCTGCGAGCATCTGCACCGCCTGCTTGCCGAGCCCGGTGGCCAGCAAATAGATCAGCACGACATGGAACAGGACCACGGCAGTAAAGCCGCCGATCCGGACCATGGAGTTGGGGCGTTCAGTCATGTCCACGGCAGGCAATCCTTACTATCGGCCAAGCCGAATACGGCGCGGTGTGGACCTGGCGGCTTGCGACCGGCGAATTTCCTCAGTCAGAACCAATAATCCTTTACGGACACTTTCCTGACGAGGATAAGCGCCCGGGTCAAGGCAGCGGAGACGTGCTGCCCTAACCCTCATATGAATGCAAGGAGTATGCCGGTGGCCCTCACCCTTTTGGCGCGAACCCTGTGCGCCGCGACCCTCGCGGCCATGCTGGCGCCCCCCGCCGCGCAGGCCCAGGAGGCGCGTGCCCAGGAAGCGCAGGCCCGCCCGGAAGTCGGCCACGCCCTGGAGGCCGCCGAGGCGGCGATCCGGCAGAAGAACTTCCCCGCCGCCAAGGCCGCCCTGGACAAGGCCGACGCCGTCAAGAACCACAGCGCCTACGAGACCACGGCCATCGAGCAGACCCGCGGCGTGCTGGCGCAGGCGAGCGGCGACACGGACGGCGCGATCGACGCCTTCCGCCGCCTGCTCGCCACCGAGAAGCTGCCGACTGCGGACAGGGCGCGCATGGAGCACAGCGTCGCGGCCATGGCGTTCGGCAAGCAGGACTACGCCGGGTCGGCGGACTACGCGGCCCGCGCCGTCCATGACGGCGACCCTGACCCGGCGTTGCCGCTGATGATCGCGCAGGCCGCCTATGCCTCCGGCGACTACCCGCGCGCCTATGCGGCCACCCAGGCGCAGGTGCAGGCGCAGACCCGCGCCGGCAAGAAGCCGACCCAGGCGCAGCTGCAGATGCTGGCCAGCGCCGCCCAGAAATCGGGCAACGATGCCGGGTATGGCAGCGCGCTGGAAGCCCTGGCCGTCAGCTACCCGGACCAGGCCACCAACGCTGCCCTGCTGGCGCGCATCCAGGCCCAGCCTGGCGCTGGGCGCTACAACCTGGACATCGTCCGCCTCAAGCGCCGGCTCGGCCTGCTGGCGACGCCGGGCGAGTACGAGGAGGCGGCGCAGCTGGTGCTGAGCAGCGGCTTCCCCGGCGAGGCGGAGGCGATCATCGCCGAGGCCTACAGCCGCCACGTCTTCGGCCAGGACCCGGACGCGGCCCGCCAGGCGCGGCTCAAGGCCTATGCCGACAAGCAGCTGGCGCAGGACCAGGCCGGGCTGGAGCGCGCGCGCGCGGACGCGGCCGATGCCCATGACGGCGGCCCGTCGGTGCGCGTGGGCTACGACATGGTGACGCAGGGCGATGCCGCGGGGCTGGCCTTGATCGAGCAGGGAGTGAAGCAGGGCGGCATGGCCCGGCCGGACCAGGCGAGCCTGACGCTGGGCGAGGCCTACGTGCAGCTGGGGCGCAAGGCTGACGCGATGAAGGTTTTCAACGGCATCAAGGGAACCGACGGCGCTGGCGGGTTGGCACATCTTTGGACGATTGCACTGCAATGAGGCAGCTAGGCTGTTATAACTCGGCAACGTTTCATGCAACTGTAACGCAGGTGCCCGGCTCGCCCACTCTCCCGCGTTTGGAGGGTGACGACTGTCCAGCCATCGCTGCCTGTTCCGTCCATGGGTCCGGCATGAATCGTTCAGGCATGACGGCCTGAGCGCCTGCTGGAGATAGGGTAGCGGCGCTGACTCAATCGAAAACCGTGGCCGATGCGCCACACCCCTCTCCTTGAAAGCCACCATGGCAGTTCCGCGGCACAGGCATTGCTGATAACACATCCGAGTGATCCGTCTTGAACCGACAAGGCTGGTCGCGCGGCGTATGGGTTCTCTTCAGTCAGGGTGTGCTGCATGACGTTTCGCAAGGGCTTGATGCTCTTCACTGCCTGCTCCGGCGCCGTCGGCGGGCTCTCGCTCGCGGCCGCCTTGGCGCAAACTGCGCCTCAGACGGCTGCCGCGCCGAATGCGGCGGTGGCCCAGCCGCTCAGCGGCAACAATTCCCAGGTGCGCCTGGCTCAGGCTTACCCAGCCAACGACACGCCTTTCGCCGACCCGGCCCCCAGCGCGAACGCCCAAGGCAGCGCCACCGGCAAGGATGGCGGGTTGGGCAAGGCCCCCGTCCGCCTGGCCCAGGCTGCGCCGTCCAACCGGAACACCCCCATCCGCAACTCCCCGGTCGGCCGCGGGTCGGGGGCGGGCGCTGTGCCCGGGGTGAATACTGCACCCGGCGGCGGCGTCGGCCCGTCCAGCGCCGTCAGCAGCTCGCCGACCGGTGGCGGCAGCGCCGACGAGCCGATCGCCGACGTTGTCATCAAGAAGCGCGAGCTGCTGCTCAAACAGAAGGACGTGCCGTCCGGCATCACCGAGATCGGCAAGCGGGATATCCAGGTCGTCGGCGAGACCGGCTCGGTGCAAAGCCTGCTCCAGCAATCCGCCCCTTCGGTCAACGTGTACCAGCAAGGCCTCGGGCAGGACGTGCCGGTCATCTCGGTGCGCGGCGTGCGCGGCGCGGACCTGGCGACCACACTGGACGGCATCCCGACGCAGGACCTGCTGAACGGCGGCAGCGGCAGCTTCCTCGCCAACAACATCGGCGCGCCGTTCGACATCAACCAGATCGGCGGCGTGACCGTGGAGCCAGGCATCGCGCCGCCCGGCACGCAGGGCTACGGCACCATCGGCGGCACGCTCGCCTACAACTCCAAGCGCCCGACCGACGAGCGTTATTACGACTTCTTCGGCGGCATCGGCTCCTTCGGCACCGACCACTACGGCGCAGAGTTCAACTCCGGCGCGATCAAGCAACTGGACAACCTCAAGCTGCTGCTGCGCTACGACCGCGGCGAGTCGGCCGGCTACATCGACTACACCCAGTCCAAGTATCGGGACATCTACTTCGCCGCCGACAAGCCCTACAGCAACGGTCTGTCCAACGTCGGCCTGACCGTCATCGCGAACCAGGCATCCGGCTACCTGCAGCCCTCGCCGGCCCCGGTCACCTCCCTCAACACCTACGGCGAGTTCTACAACTACGACAAGAGCCAGTCCTCCTTCCGGCAGGATAACCAGTTCTTCACGACGATCCTGCGGGACGAGACCTACGTCAACGACTACATCAAGATCGGCGGCTCGGCGTTCTATCTCGGCGCATTCAACAAGTCGCAGAGCTACGTCTCGCCCAACATCATCGGCGCCAACCAGAACTTCCAGCCGAACTTCCAGGTGCCGTTCTTTGCATATGGCCAGCTCGGCCCAGGCACGATCTACCAGAACTCCCAGTATTTCAACTACAACCCTGGCATCTTCGGCAACCCCAGCGGCTTGACGAACGGCGTACCAGGCAACTCCCCGCAGGGTTTTGGCGAGAACGCCGAGCAAATTTTCCAGACCTCGAACACCTATGGCATCAAGCCGGAAGTCGATTTCTTCCTGCCCTACAACAACATCCGGGTCGGCGCTCTGGTCGCGCGCGAGCAGCAGAACAATCAATCGTATGTCTACGGCCAACTGCCGGTTCCGGCGCAGCCCGGCTACAATGAATTCGCCCTGAATAACGCCCAGCGTCAGCTTTACGAAGGCTACATCCAGGACAGGATCGACCTGTTCAACAACACCCTGCACATCGAGCCCGGCTTCACCTACGAAGGGGTTCTGGGCCAGTTGCAGCAGCCTTTCTCGTACGTGAACTCGGGACTCTACAACGGCGGCTACACGCTCAACCGCTGGGACGTGCAGGCGCTGCCTTATGTCGGCGCGAGCTACGACCTGCCCGGCCCGTTGAAGAATGCCTCGGTCTACGGCAGCTGGGGCCGCAGCGCGCTGTATGCTCCCATCTCGGATTACGCGCTCAGCAGCACCGGCGGCACCGCCGCGTCCGGCCCGGAACGGCTGACCGCCGTCGAAGCTGGCTTCAAGTACAACACCGACCGGCTGTATTTGAACGTCGACTACTTCAACCAGGAAGTGCAGCGCGCTTTCAGCTTCTACGCCAACTACCTCACCCAGCAATTCTCCTTCGCCAACCAGGGCATCGAGGAGTTCAAGGGTTTCGAGGGATCGTTCAAGTACAAGCTCACCCCGGAGATCGGGCTGTTCGGCAGCGCTTCCCACCTGCTGGCCAAGTACCTGCAGAGCTACGCGGCGTTCACCACCATCTTCGAGGACCAGTTCGGCTACGGCTTCAAGGGCAGCCCGATCAGCGGCGTGCCGGACTACACGGCCTCGTTCGGCGTCGATTACGACAAGAAAAACCTCTTCAAGGCGGGCGACGAATCCTACATCCGCTTCTACGGCGTCTACACCGGCCAGCAATACACGACGTACGACATCAGCCCAGCGTCCGCGCAGGCCATCGCCAACCCGCAGCTCGCTGCGGCCACGGTCACCAACCAGGGCTTCAAGCTGTCGGCCTACGCGATCTTCAATCTTGGGGTGCACTACTCCCTCCCGGTGGAGCGGCTGCCGATCAAGAAGATAGATTTCCAGTTCAACGTTCAGAACCTCTTCAACCAGCACTACTACGCCTATTACTACAACCAGTACGTCTCCTACGCCGGCGTCTATGGCGGCGCGCCCTATTCGTCCGCCGTCCCCGGCGCGCCCACCGTGGTCGTGCTCGACGTGTCCGCGCGCTTCTAGGGGCGGTACTGCGGCATCGGCCTCAAGCATGATCGTGACCGAAGCGGCTTCCTTCTCCCTCTCCCCTTGCGGGAGAGGGGCGGGGTGAGGGGGGCCACGTGGCAGGTTCCCGTTATGCGGCACCCCTCCCCTCCACTGTCATTCCAAGGGCCGAAGAGGCCCGCGAAACCTTGGCCAGTTCCGCCCAACCCTCTCCCGCAGGGGGAGAGGGCTTCGTCCATGCGTGACCGCGGCCCGCTTCTATGGGCCAGGCTGACCCTGGCGGCGCTGTTGCTCGCCGCCGGGCCACCCCCGGCGCGCGCCGAAGCCCCGTGCGGAACCGTCATCGTCCCGCCGGGGGTGGGCGTCGGATCGCCCACCGGGGTCACCGGCCTGCACCCGCTGCTGGGCTCGTCGTCCTACAACCAGCAAATCGCCTGGGTGCTGTACCGCCCGCTGATCTACATCAGCCCCGAGCACACGGTCGATCCGGCGCTCAGCATCGCCGACCACGTGGACACGCTGGGCGAGGGCACCGGCTTCCACGTCGCGATGAAGCACTGGCAGTGGTCGGACGGCGCGCCCATCACCGCGGACGACGTGCTGTACTGCCTCGAGCTGCTGCGCAAGCTGGGCGAGACCTGGGTTTACTACGGCACGGTCGGCGTTCCCGCCATCATCGCCGGTTTCCACATCGACGGCCCGTACGACTTCACCATCACGCTCGCCAGCAAGGTCAATCCCGAGAGCTTCATCCTCAACGGGCTGGCCCTGCTCATCCCGCTGCCGCGCCACGCCTGGGGCGGCTTCACCACCGACGAGATGTGGCGGCGGCAGACCGACCCGGCGTTCTTCGCCGTCGTGAGCGGCCCCTACCGCATCGGCCGGTTCGAGCTGTCGCGCTACCTGACGCTGGAGGCCAACCCCGCCTATTCCGGCCCGGCCCCGCACGTCGCGCGCATCGTGGTGAACTTCCTCGAAGGCATCAGCGAGCTGCGCGCGCTGCAATCCGGCGAGGCGGACATGGCCAACCTGCAGTTCTCGGTGTGGGACGCCGCCCTCAAGCTGCCCGGCTTCCAGCGGGTGCAGATGCCGCCCAGCGCGTCGTTCAACTACCTCGGCCTGAACCTCCGCAACCCGGCCACGCCAGGCTTCCGCGACCTGCGGGTGCGCCAGGCCATGGCCGACGCCATCGACCAGCAGCTCATCATCGGCTTGGTGTTCCGCGGCAGCGGCAGCGAGGGGCGCGAACCGCTCCCCTCGCAGCCGGCCGACATGCTCTCGCCCGCCGCCCGCGCCGGGCAGTATCCAGTCAAATACGACCCGGACCGCGCCCGCGCCCTGCTCAGCGCCGCCGGCTGGACGCCCGGCGCCGACGGCATCCGCGTGAAGGACGGCCGCCGCTTCAGCTTCACCATGCTGGTGTCCGCCGGGCGGGACGAGCAGAGCGAGACGATGGAGATCGTCCAGCGCAACCTGGCCGCGGTCGGCATCGACATGCACATCAGCGAGATCTCGTTCAGCCAGATCGTGTCGACCACCACCGGCCCGACTGGGTGGGACGCCTACTACCTCGAGTTCACGCTCAACCCGTATCCCGAAGGGCAGTCGCTGTTCAGCACCGACGGCATCAACAACTACCAGGGCTACAGCGACCCCGAGATGGACCGCCTGACGGCCGCGATGAACACGGAATCCGGCAACGCCGCCTCGTTCGCCTTCCAGGACTACATCGCGCAGCAGCAGCCCGTGGTGTTCATGCCGCACCAGGCGTACAACGTGCTGGTGCGGGACGGCATCGAAGGCGTTGCGGAGTTCATCAGCCCGATGAACACCTGGCAGCCCGAGTTCCTCCGCCTCACCGGACCCATGGCCTGCACCGATGCGCGCGATCCTGAACCGTCTTAGCAGCGGGCTGCTGTCCCTGGCGCTGCTGGTGACGCTGACGTTCTTCATCGCGCACCTCTCGCCGGGCGGGCCGGCCTATTCCATCCTCGGCATCAAGGCGACGCCGGTGTCGGTCGCCGCCGTCAACATGCAGCTCGGGCTGGACGTGCCGCTGTGGCGTCAGTTCGCCACCTGGTGGCTGCACCTGCTGCAGGGCGACCTCGGATACTCCTACCTGATGAACCAGCCGGTGGGGGCGCTGATCGGCACGTACGAGGCCAACACGCTCACCATCAGCGTCGCCGCCATCGTCCTCAGCACGATTGCCACCATCGGCATCGGCCTGGTGCAGGGCGTCCGTGCCGATGGCTGGATCGGGCGCGCCATCGGCGGCCTGCAGCTGGCGGTCTATGCGATGCCGAGCTTCTTCATCGCCACGGTGCTGGTGCTGGGCTTCTCCGTCGCCTGGCCGGTGCTGCCGGCCTCGGGCGTGGCCAGCATCCGGCTGGAGCACCCGGGCGCGCTGGACATCGTCCGCCACGCCGTGCTGCCGATCGCCACCATCACCATCTTCACCACCGCCGGGTTGTCCCGCTTCTTCGGCCAGGCGGTGCAGGACGAGCTGGGCAAGGAATACGTGCGCACCGCCGCCGCCAAGGGCGTGCCGCCGATGCGCATCCTGTTCGGCCACGTGCTGCGCAACGCGCTGCGCCCGCTGGTCACCATCCTCGGCCTGTACTTCCCGGTCATCTTCGCCGGCGGGGTGGTGGTGGAGACGGTGTTCGGCTACCCCGGCCTCGGCTGGCTGCTGTGGCGCTCGGCGCTGAGCCACGACTACCCGGTGCTGATCGCCATCGTGCTGCTGATCGGCGTGTTCACCATCCTCGGCAACCTGGCCGCCGACCTGATCAACACGGCGCTGGACCCGCGGGCGCGGTATGAGTGAGGGAAAACCGAGTTTTGTTGCGACAGCCCTTATGTCGTGTCAATATCAACATGGAACCGGGATGGGCTTGTTCCCCACCCCGGCTCCTGTCGGTTAGAAGAAGATGGACACCGTTAGGCTCCAGCTTTTCCACCGCAGAGTGATTGCGATTCTCATCGCTTTCTCCTCCGTGATGCCGGGTGGGGGATTCCACCCGGCATCATCTTCTTACCATGACGGCGCTCTGCCATGAGTGAGGCGCTGGCCGCGCCCGGCATCCTGCCCCGGCGGGGACTGGGCGGGTTCACCGAGCACGGCACGCTGCCGGGCGGCCTCGCCCTGGCCGCCTTCATCGTGCTCGGCTGCGCCGCCGGCAGCGCGCTGTGGCCGTTTGACCCGGCGGCGCTGCACCCGGCGGACGCGCTGGCCGCCCCTTCCTGGACCTACCCGCTCGGCACCGACCAGCTGGGGCGGGACGAGCTGGCGCGGCTGCTGTCCGGCGGCAACGCGACGTTGGTCGTGGCGCTGCCGGGTGCGCTGCTGGCCTTCGCCGTGGGCCTGCTCTACGGCCTGGCCGCCGCCCTCGGGCCGAAATGGCTGGACCGGGTGCTGATGCGCCTGCTGGACACGGTGCTCGCGCTGCCGACGCTGGTGGTGCTGATCTTCGCCGCCTCCTTCGTCAGCCTGGACACGGGGAGCCTCATCGCGCTGATCGGCTTCCTCGCCTGGCCGGGCCTCGCCCGCCTGGTGCGCAACGAGGCAGTGGCGCACAACCAGCGGGACTTCATGCACGCCTCCCGACAGTTCGGCGCCGGCGTGTGGCACCTCGGCCGGGTGCACCTCATGCGCGTGCTGGCCCCGCTGCTGGTGGTGAACGCGACGTTCCTGGTCGGCGACGCGGTCTTCGCGCTCTCGGCCCTGAGCTTCCTCGGCCTCGGCGTGCAGCCGCCGCGCGCCAGCTGGGGGGAGCTGCTGCAGGATGGGCTGAACCTGGTGGCGCTGAACCCGTGGTGGCTGATCCTGGCGCCGGGCCTGGCGATCTTCGCCGCCCTGCTGGCGACCTCGCTGATCGGCCAAGGCCTGCTCGCCCGGGCCGCAAGCAGCCGGTGAGCGCGCTGCTTGCCATGCAGGACGTGTCCGTGGCGCTGCCGCGGGCAGGGCGGATGATCCCGGTGCTGGACCATTTCGACCTCGCGGTGGCGGCGGGCGAGATGGTGGGGCTGGTGGGCGAGTCCGGCTCCGGCAAGACCATCGCGTCGCTGGCCGTCACGCGCCTGCTGCCGCCTGGCGCGGTAGTGGGCGGGCGCATCCTGCTGGATGGGGCGGACCTCACGGCGCTGAGCGAGGCCAGGCTGCGCCGGGTGCGCGGCCGGGACGTGGGCATGGTGTTCCAGAACCCGCTTTCTGCCCTCAACCCGACGCGCACCGTCGCCAGCCAGATCGCCGAGGGCTATCGCACCCACACCGGCGCCAGCGCCGCCGCGGCCCGCGCCCACGCCAGGGAGCTGCTGGGCGAGGTCGGCATCCGGGACCCGGCGGCGCGGCTGGACGACTACCCGCACCAGTTCTCCGGCGGGATGCGGCAGCGGGTGATGATCGCCATCGCGCTGGCGTGCCGCCCGAAGCTGCTGATCGCCGACGAGCCGACCACGGGGCTGGACCCGGTGGTGGCGATGCAGATCATGGCGCTGATCGCCCGGCTGCGGCGCGAGCTGGGCATGGGCCTGCTGTTCATCACCCACGACCTGTCCCTGATCGAGGCGCACGCCGACAGCGTCCACGTGCTGTACGCCGGGCGCACCGTCGAGCAGGGGCAGGCCGCGCCGTTCTTCGCCGCCCCGCGCCATCCTTACAGCCGGGCGCTCATGGGCTCCGTCCCGCGGCTCGGCCAGCGACGGCTGCGCAACATCCCCGGCGGCATCCCGGAGCCGGAGTTGCGGCCCATCGGCTGCCGGTTCGCGCCACGCTGCCCCGTGCGCCGGCCTCGCTGCGACGACGCCTATCCGCCGCCGGTGCCGGGCACGACCTATGCTGCGTGTTATCTTCCGCAGGCGGGCGCCATCGAGGAACTGGCGTCGCCGGGGCTTGCGGAAACCAGGAGTCCAGGGCCGGTGCAGCTCGCCCTGAAGCGGCTCACGGTGCGCTACGGCGGCCCGCGCCCGGCGGTGGACGGCATATCCCTGCAGATCGGCCGCGGCGAGTGCCTGGGCGTGGTGGGGGAGAGCGGCTCGGGCAAATCGACGCTCGGGCGGGCGGTGCTGCAGATGGTGGGCTACGAAGGGGACGTGGCGCTGGACGGCGTGGCCTTCGCGGGGCTGCGCGGCGCGGCATTGCGGCAGCGCCGACGGCGCATCCAGGTCGTGTTCCAGGACCCGCGCGAGTCGCTGAACCCGCGCATGTCGGTGGGGGACAGCATCGCCGAGCCGCTGCGCCTGGCGGGCCAGCCATCCAGGCTGTGCGGCGTGCGCGTGTCCTCCCTGTTGCAGGCGGTCGGGCTGGACCCGGCGCTGGCCCGGCGGCTGCCCGGGTCGCTGTCAGGCGGCCAGGCGCAGCGCGTGGCCATCGCGCGGGCGCTGGCGGCGGAGCCGGAGGTGCTGGTGCTGGACGAGCCAACCTCCAGCCTGGATGTGTCCACCCAGGCGACGCTGCTGAACCTGCTGAAGGACCTGGCGCGGGACCGCGGGCTGACGATGGTGTTCATCAGCCACGACCTCGCCTGCGTCAGCTACATGGCCGACCGGATCGCCGTGCTGCGGGACGGCCGCCTGATGGAGCTGGCCGCGACGCCCGAGCTGATCGGGCATCCCACGCAGGCCTACACGACGGAGCTGCTGGCGGCGGCGGCGCACCTGTAGGTCAGCCTGCTTGCCGGAACGTGTCCGCCGCTTCGTCCGGCAGCCATTCCAGCAGGTCGCCGGGCTGGCAGTCCAGCGTGCGGCAGATCGCGTCCAGCGTGGCGAAGCGGAAGCCGCGGACCTTGCCGGATTTCAGCAGCGACAGGTTCGCCTCGGTGATGCCGATGGCCTGCGCCAGGTCCTTGGAGCGCATCCGCCGCCGGGCCAGCATGACGTTGAGGTTGACCTGGATCGGCATCAGACGAACCCGCTCCGGTCCTGCTCGATTTCCTGCCCGACCTCCATCACCTGGGCGATCACGAACAGCACCGCGCCGAGCACCAGCGCCTGCGGCTCGGAGGCGTGGAACCACTGCATGTCCACGCCGTGGCCCGCGACCATGACCAGCTCGTGGCCGATGAAGGGCGCCACCGCGTAGGCGGCCAGCGCGAGGCCGATGCGCTTGACGCGCGTGCCGTTCTCCGCCGCGAACACGATGCCAGCCGCGTAGAGCCGCAGCAGCCCGCGCAGGTTCAGCAGCGCGAACAGGACAGGCGCGGTATCCAGCAGCAGCGTCGCGGCATAGGCCAGCTGGGTCGCCAGCGGCAGCGACCCGATCGGGACGATGCCGGGCACGTCAGGTGGGGGGTCGCCGAGGTAGCACGAATCCGGACCCATGCTGAGGAACGTGCCGCCGAAGAACGCGCCGGACAGGCCGGCTGCCAGGATGACGCCGTTGAACAGCAGCACGGCGCCGAGCAGGGCGGTGACGATCCCCGCCAACATGCGGCTGCGGGATTGCAGCCTGCGATGGCGCGGCTCAGGCTCGGCTGCCGTGTGCGCTGGCATTGCGATGACGTTCCTCATGGGCCGCTCCTGTGATTGAGGGCGCAAGCTACATCGCAGAAATATATTACTGCAAGGCAATAACGAAAAAATACTTGTTCACGTTATGATCTTATGCCACCTAATCTGCTGTTGGTTGCCGCCTGCTCCTGTATTACCAGACGGGGCCGTCGGCGGCCGATGCAGCGCCATCAATCATCAACGAGGTCGTTCCCATGGACTACTCCAGCTACGCCGCGTTCGCCCCGAGCCATCGCCCCGCCGCGGAGGGCGTGAGCCTCGGTCCGGCCGATCCCGCCGCGCAGGTCCATGTCAGCGTCTACCTGACGCCCCTCGCCGAAAACGAAGCCCCGGCCAGCCGCGAGGACATGGCGCAGCTTCGCGCCAGGAGCTACGCGCCGGCCATCCAGCTCGTCACCGAGTTCGCCGCCAAGGCTGGCCTGACAGTCGAGGGCGTGGAGCCGGCGCGCCGCCTGGTCCGCCTGTCCGGCACCGTGGCGCAGGCCGAAGCCGCCTTCCGCACCACCTTGTCGCGCACCCGGCACGGCAAGCGCGAGTTCCGTTCCCGCCAGGGCGCGTTGGAGCTGCCGCAGGCGCTGCACAGCGTGGTGGAGGCGGTGCTGGGGCTGGACACCCGCGCCCAGGCGGAGACCCGGCACGTCATGGGCCGCCGCCGGGCGCAAGGGTCCGCGTTCCGGCCGAACATGGTCGGGAAGCTCTATGACTTCCCGACCGGCGTCACCGGCGCGGGCCAGTGCATCGGCCTGATCGAGCTGGGCGGCGGCTTCGTGCAGGGCGACATCGCCACCGCCTTCACGGCGATGGGCCTGACGCCGCCGAAGGTGTCCGCCGTGTCGGTGGACGGCGGCCAGAACACGCCGGCCCCGGACGACGGCGCGGACGGCGAAGTGGCGCTCGACATCCAGGTCGCGGGCGGGGTGGCGCCCGGGGCGGCGATCGCGGTGTATTTCGCGCCGAACACGGACGCCGGGTTCGCCGACGCCATCAGCCAGGCGGTGAACGACGCCGCCAACAAGCCGGGCGTGCTCTCCATCTCCTGGGGCAGCGCCGAGCCGACCTGGACCGCGCAGGGCGTGGCGGCGATGAACAGCGCGTTGCAGGACGCAGGCAAGCTGGGCGTGTCGGTGTTCGTGGCCTCGGGCGACAACCTCGCCACCGACAGCGTGGCCGACGGCAAGGTGCACGTCGATTTCCCGGCCGCCAGCCCGTACGCGATCGGCTGCGGCGGCACCCAGCTTAACGCGTCCGGCGCCACGGTGAGCAGCGAGGTGGTGTGGAACGATGGCAGCTCCGGCACCGGCGGCGGCGTCAGCACGCTGTTCCCGGTCCCGGCGTTCCAGGCCGGCGCGAAGCTGCCGCTCAACGTCAGCACCCGCAAGGCGGGGCGCGGCGTGCCGGACGTGGCGGGCAACGCGGCGCCGGGGACCGGCTACGACATCGTGGTCAACGGCCAGACGGAGGTGGTCGGCGGCACCAGCGCGGTGGCGCCGCTCTGGGCGGGGCTGATCGCGCTGGTCAACCAGAAGGCGGCCCAAGGAGGGGGCAAGCCGGTCGGTTTTTTCCTTCCGACGCTTTATGGGGCGAGCGGCGCGGTGCGGGAGATCACCAGCGGCACCAACAAGCCGTCCGGCAGCAATCTCGGCTACAGCGCCGGCCCCGGCTGGAATGCCTGCACCGGCCTCGGCGTGCCGAATGGCGCCGCTTTGCTCGCGGCGCTGACCGGAACGGCGGCGAGCTGACTGGACCGGACGCCCGACCTATGTTCTGAAGGCGCGATCCCATGCGCCCGGCCATCCTCTTCCTCGTCCTGATCGGGATGGCCGGGTGCAAGCCCGCCGCCAAGACCGCCGCCGCCCCGCCGCCTGCGGAGGTGACGGTGGCGGTCATGGCGGCGCACGACGTGAGCCTGGCCTACACCTACGGCGGGCGGGTGACGGCATTCCGCCAGGTGGAGGTGCGGGCGCGGGTCGGCGGCATCCTGGAAAAGCGCAACTACGTCGAAGGCTCGCGCGTGCGGGCCGGCGAGGTGCTGTTCCAGATCGACCGCGCGCCGTACGAGGCGGCGGTGGCCCGCGCCGCCGCGCAGGTGCAGGAACAGGTCGCCCAGCGCGACAAGGCGGAGCGCGACGTGAAGCGGGCCGACGCGCTGGTCTCCACGCAGGCCGGCACGGTGCAGGCGCGCGACGACGCGCTGAGCGCCGCGGCGCTGGCGGTCGCGCAATTGGCCGCGGCGCAGGCCGACCTGCGCACCCAGGCGCTCAACCTGTCGTACACGACCGTCACCGCCCCGCTCAGCGGCGTGACCAGCCTGGAGGCGCTGCCGGAGGGCGGCCTGGTCGGCACCGCGTCCGACAACAGCCTGCTGACCCGGATCACCCAGACCGACCCGATCTACGTCACGTTCTCGTTCGACAGCGATGACCTCGGGCAGATTCGCGACCTGGCCGGGCCGGATGCGCGGCTGTCGGCGCAGGTGGACGCCAATGGCCAGACGATGACGGGAGCGGTCGATTTCACCGACAGCAGCATCGACCAGGCGACCGGCACGGTGCGCGGCCGGGCGCTGTTCGCCAACCCGGGCACGCTGCTGGCGCCGGGTCAGTTCGTGCGCGTCACCTTGGGCGGCGTGTCGATGCGCGGCGCGCTGACGGTGCCCAAGCTCGCCGTGGGCCAGGATGTGGTGGGGCCGTTCGTCTATGTGGCGGAGAACGGCCGCGCCCGGCGGGCCGACGTGGCGCTCGGCCCGAGCAGCGGGGATGGTTGGGTGGCGACGGGGCTGCGCGCTGGCGATGCGGTGATCACGGACGGGCTGGTGCACGTGCACGAGGGCGGCGAGGTGCGCGTCGTGCCGGCCCGGCCGGGCGCATGACCGGGGCATGATCGTCCGCAGCTTCATCGACCGCCCGGTGACGGCCTCGGTGCTGTCGCTGCTGGTCGTCCTGGTCGGGCTGGTCTCGCTGTGGCTGCTCCCCGTGGCGCAGTACCCGAACATCGTGCCGCCGCAGATCTCCGTCGTGGCGAGCTACCCCGGCGCCGACGTCGAGACGCTGTCGCAGAGCGTCGCGGCGCCGCTGGAGCGCGCGATCAACGGCGTGGACGGCATGATCTACATGCAGTCGCAGAACAGCGCCGGCCAGATGCAGCTGAGCGTGTCGTTCGAGGTCGGCACCGACCCGGAGATCGACGCGATCAACGTCAGCAACCGCGTGCAGGGCGTGCTCAGCACCCTGCCGCAGGCGACGCAGCGGCTCGGCATCACGGTGCAGAAGCAATCGGGCGCGCTGGTGACCATCCTGGCGCTGATCGCCACGTCCGACCGCTACGACGACGTGGCGATCAGCAACTATGCCCTGCGCAACGTGATCGACGAGCTGAAGCGGGTGCCCGGCGTCAGCAACGCCGAGTTCTTCGGCAAGAAGGACTACTCGATGCGCGTCTGGCTGCGACCGGACAAGCTGGCGCAGTTCCGCCTGACCGCGTCCGACGTGTCCGACGCGCTGAACGAGCAGAACCAGGAGTTCGCCACCGGCAACGTCAACGGCGCGCCGGGCGACGTTGGGCCGTTCACCTACGGGATGACGGCGCGCGGCCGGCTGACCGGGGCGGAGGCGTTCGGCAACGTGGTGCTGCGGGCCATGCCGGACGGCTCGGCCCTGCGGCTGCGCGACGTGGCGCGGGTCGAGCTGGGGTCGGAGGACTACTCGTTCAACGCGGTGCAGGACGGCCGCAAGACGGTGCCGATCGGCATCTTCCTCAAACCCGGCGCCAACGCGCTGGAGATGGCCACGGCCGTGAAGGCCCGCATGGCGGAGCTGGCGCAGCAGCTTCCGGACGGGATCGGGTACTCGTTCCCGTTCGACACCACCGGCTTCGTGCGCGCCTCCATCGCCGAGGTGCTGCGGACCTTCGCGCTGGCTTTGGCGCTCGTCGTCGGCGTCACCTTCCTGTTCCTGCAAAGCTGGCGCGCGACGCTGATCCCGCTGGTCGCGGTGCCGGTGTCGATCATCGGCAGCTTCGCCGGCCTGAAGCTGCTCGGCTTCTCCATCAACCTGGTGACGCTGTTCGGGCTGATCCTCGCCATCGGCATCGTGGTGGACGACGCGATCGTGGTGCTGGAGAACATCGAGCGGCTGATGCACGAGCACGGCCTTTCGCCCCGCCAGGCCGCGGTACGCGCCATGGAGGAGGTGAGCGGGCCGGTGGTCGCCATCGTGCTGGTGCTGTGCGCGGTGTTCGTGCCGGTGGCCTTCCTGGGCGGGCTGACCGGCCAGCTCTACCGCCAGTTCGCCGCCGCCATCGTGGTGTCGGTCATCATCTCCGGCGTGGTCGCGCTGACGCTCACGCCGGCGCTGTGCGCCAACGTGCTGCGCCCGCGCAACGCGGAGCCGCCGCGTGCGCTGCGCTGGTTCAACCGGGCCTTCGCCGCGTGCGGGGCAGGCACGCTGGCGGCGGCGGGCGTGTTCGTGCGGCGGGGCTGGCTGGCGGGGCTGGCGCTGGCGGGCATCTGCGGCGCCTGCGCCCTGCTGGCCACGCAGGTCCCGGCTGGCCTGGTGCCGGACGAGGACCAGGCGGCCGTGTTCGTCGGCTGGTCGCTGCCGCCGGGCTCGTCGCTCGCGCGCACCACGGCCGTGACGAACAAGGCCGCCGCCATCCTGGGTCGCCTGCCTTACGTCCAGTCCAGCACGATGTTCGCCGGCAACGACCTGCTGTCCAACGCGACCCGGCCGGACTCGGGCGTCGCCTACCTCACGCTGACCAACTGGTCGCGGCGCACCGGCCCCGGCCAGGACGCGAAGACGCTGGCGGAGGACATCCGCACCGCGCTGTCCGGCATGGCGGAGGCGGAGTTCTTCGCCTTCACGCCGCCGGGCATCAGCGGCCTCGGCCAGATCGGCGGCTTCGAGGCCCACCTGATGGACCGCGAGGGGCGGGGCACGGCGGCGCTCACCCAGACGGCGCAGCAGCTCATCGCCGCTGCCTCGAAACGACCGGAGCTGACGAAGCTGAGCACGACGCTGCAAGCCAACACGCCGCGCTATGCGGTGGACCTGGACCGGGACCGCGCCAAGGCGCTGAGCGTGTCGGTGTCCGGCGTGTTCGACGCGGTGCAGGCGACGTTCGGCAGCCTCTACGTCAACGATTTCACCTTGGGCGGCCACAACTACCACGTGAACCTGCAATCGGACGCGCAGTTCCGGCGCGGCGCGGACGACATCAGGCAGGTGTTCGTCCGCGCCGCAGGCGGGGAGATGGTGCCGCTGTCGTCCGTGCTGACGCTGCGCCGGGTCGTCGGCACGGACGCGGTCGAGCGGTTCAACGTGTACCAGTCGGCCCAGATCACCGGCAGCGCTGCGCCGGGCTACTCGTCGGGCCAGGCCATCGCGGCGATGGAGGACCTGGCGCGCACCCAGCTGCCTTCCGGCTACGGCCTGGCCTGGGGCGGCGCCGCGTTCCAGGAGAAGGCGGCAGGCAGCGCCGGGCTGCAGGCCGCGGGCATGGGCATCGTCGTCGTGTTCCTGATCCTGGCGGCGCTGTACGAGCGCTGGAGCCTGCCGCTGGCCGTGCTGCTGGTGGTGCCGCTGGCCCTGTTCGGCGCGCTGCTGGGCGTGTGGCTGCGCGGCATGCAGGACGACATCTACTTCCAGGCCGGCCTGATCACGCTGGTCGGGCTGTCGGCCAAGAACTCGGTGCTGATCGTGGAGTTCGCCGCCCGCCTGCAGCGCGAGGGCGCCACCGCCGCCGAGGCCGCGCTGGCGGCGCTGCGCCTGCGGTTCCGCCCGATCGTGATGACCTCCCTCGCCTTCATCCTCGGCTGCCTGCCGCTGGCGCTGAGCGTGGGCGCGGGCGCAGGGGCGCGGCGGTCGATCGGCACCGGGGTGATCGGCGGGATGCTGGGCGCCACGGTGCTGGCGCTGCTGCTGGTGCCGGCGTTCTACCGCATCGTCGCCGGGAGTTCCGGTCGCCGCCGCCCGGCGGCGGGACGGCACGGGCGGGTCAAGTCCACGGTCCATTAGGTAGTTTCCGAGCCTGCCCGGCCGGCCGCCGCGCATGATAGCGGGTTGCTCCCTGCCCAACGCCAGCACGAAGCTGATCAGCGGTGGCTATCCTGGGCAAGTACGAGGAGCCAGCACGTGGACACACCCATACCGGCGCGCGATGCGTTGAACAGCGGCATGGCAGGCCGGCCCGCGCAGGGCCAGGCCACGCTCGGCACGGACGAGCTGCGGCTGGTGGACGCCTACTGGCGCGCCGCCAACTACCTCTCGGTCGGCCAGATCTACCTCTACGACAACCCGCTGCTGCGGGAGCCGTTGACCTTGGCCCACGTGAAGCCGCTGGTGGTCGGGCATTGGGGCACGACGCCGGGGCAGAACTTCATCTACGTCCACCTGAACCGGGCCATCAAGCAGCACGACCTAGACATGATCTACATCGCCGGCCCCGGGCACGGCGGCCCGGCGCTGGTCGGCAACACCTACCTCGAAGGCACCTACAGCGAGGTGTACCCGAACATCAGCCAGGACGAGGCCGGGCTGAAGCGGTTCTTCACCCAGTTCTCCTTCCCCGGCGGCATCTCCAGCCACGTGGCGCCGAGCACGCCGGGTTCGATCCACGAGGGCGGCGAGCTGGGCTACTCGCTCAGCCACGCCTTCGGCGCCGCGTTCGACAACCCGGACCTGATCGTCGCCTGCATCGTCGGCGACGGCGAGGCCGAGACCGGCCCGCTGGCGACCGCGTGGCAGTCCAACAAGTTCCTCGACCCGATCACCGATGGCGCCGTGCTGCCGATCCTGCACCTCAACGGCTTCAAGATCAGCAACCCGACCGTGCTGGCACGCATCGAGCACGAGGAGCTGGAGCAGTTCTTCCGCGGCTGCGGCTGGACGCCCATCTTCGTCGAGGGCGACGACCCGGCGGCGATGCACCAGCTGATGGCCAGCGCGGTGGAAACCGCCGTCACGCACATCCGGCAGATGCAGCAGGACGCCCGCGCCACGCACGACGTGACCCGGCCGCGCTGGCCGATGATCGTGCTGCGCTCGCCCAAGGGCTGGACCGGCCCCAAGATGGTCGATGGCCTGAAGAACGAGGGCACGTTCCGGTCCCACCAGGTGCCGATCATCGTCGATGCCGACCACCCGGAGCACGTGGCGCTGCTCGAAAGCTGGATGCGGAGCTACCGCGCGGAGGAGCTGTTCGACGCGCAGGGCCGCTTGGTCCCGGAGCTGGCCGAGCTGGCGCCGAAGGGCGACCGGCGGATGGGGGCGAACCCGCACGCCAACGGCGGCATCCTGCTGCGCGACCTGCGGATGCCGGATTTCCGCACCCACGCCGTCAGCGTGCCGTCGCCGGGCGCGGTGGACGCGCAGGACACCATGGTGCTGGGCGGCTTCCTGCGCGACGTCATCGCGCTGAACCGGGAGGGGCGCAACTTCCGCCTGTTCGGGCCGGACGAGACGCTGTCCAACCTGCTGGGCGCGGTGTTCGAGGTCACCGGCCGGCAGTGGGACGGGCAGACCGTGGACGGCGACGAGTTCCTGGCGCCCGCCGGCCGCGTCGTCGATTCGATGCTCAGCGAGCACCAGTGCCAGGGCTGGCTGGAGGGCTACCTGCTGACCGGGCGGCACGGGCTGTTCAACAGCTACGAGGCGTTCATCCGCATCGTGGACTCCATGTTCAGCCAGCACGCCAAATGGCTGAAGGTGACCAACGAGCTGCCGTGGCGGCGCAAGGTCGCCTCGCTCAACTACCTGCTCGCCTCGCACGTCTGGCAGCAGGACCATAACGGCTTCACCCACCAGGACCCCGGGTTCCTGGACCACGTGATCAACAAGAAGGCCGACATCGTCCGCTGCTACCTGCCGCCGGACGCCAACTGCCTGCTGTCCACGATCGACCACTGCCTGCGCAGCCGGCACTACGTGAACGTCGTGGTGGCGGGCAAGCACGCCCTGCCGCAATGGCTGGCCATGGACGCCGCCGTGACGCACTGCACCGAGGGCCTCGGCATCTGGCAGTGGGCCAGCAACGACCAGGGCGGCGAGCCGGACCTCGTCATGACCTGCTGCGGCGACACCCCGACGCTGGAGGTGCTCGCGGCCGTGTCCATGCTGCGCCAGCACCTGCCCGCGTTGCGGATGCGGGTGGTCAACGTCGTCGACCTGATGCGGCTGCAATCCAAGAGCGAGCACCCGCACGGCTTGAGCGAGGCCGACTACGACGGGCTGTTCACCCGCGACAAGCCCATCATCTTCGGCTTCCACGGCTACCCGTCCCTGGTGCACCGGCTGACCTACCGCCGCGCCAACCGCAACCTGCACGTGCGCGGCTACATGGAGGAAGGCACCATCACCACCGCCTTCGACATGCGGGTGCAGAACAAGCTGGACCGCTTCCACCTGGTGGAGGCGGCGGTTGACCGCGCGCCGGACCAGGGCGCCAAGGGCAGCTACCTGATGCAGCTCGTCCGCGACAAGCTGATCGAGCACAAGCATCACATCGACAGGCACGGCGAGGACATGCCGGAAATCCGCGAGTGGAAGTGGGGCGTCCAGCCGTGAGGCCACCCAGCTTGCAGGCGTGCGAGACGGCCCGGCCGTGAAGGTGGACCGCAACCGGCCATGATGGCGTGCGGCTGGTGGGCGCCCGCTTGGAAGCTGGGCGGTCAGCAAGCCGCATCCGGCCGAGGCTTGCCCAGCAAGCCCATTTTGCAGCAGCATGGAGGCCAGCACCTTGGACGGACCATCAGCCTGACCCGCCACACGCCATAGTGAGGTGGAGCGACGCGGGGCATGCACAAAACATGGCTCAGCGGCTGGACCAGGCGATCGCAGAGGAGATAGCCTTCTTCCGATCGTGGCAGGAGGCTTGGTGCCCTGGCTAGGCTTCACTACCCGCATCCGGCAGTTCCGGCGGACTTGGCAGTGCCACGACCACACCCTCAGCCAACCCCGGCAAGGATCATCCAGCCGCCTATGACCCAGCAGGCCGCCCCGAGCGAGTTCACCATACCGGCCGTCGCGCCGCCGCAAGTCGGCCAGGCCCGCACGATCAAGGCCGGCGACACGTTCGGCGTGTTCGACGCAGGCGGCGACCTGATCGGCGGCGCCGACGGCCTCTATCACCGCGACACCCGGCACCTTTCGCAGCTCGACCTCCTGATCGACGGCCAGCGTCCGTTGCTGCTCAGCTCCACGCTGCGCGACGACAACGCCGAGCTGACTTGCGACCTGGCCAATCCGGACCTCTACGAGGATGGCCGACTAGCGCTGGAACATGGCGCGCTGCACCTGCGGCGCTCGCGTTTCCTGTGGCAGGGCGCCTGCTACGAGCGCCTGTCCCTGCACAGCTTCGCCCAGCAGCCCCAGCGCGTGCAGATCGACCTGCGCTTCGCCGCCAGCTTCACCGACCTGTTCGAGTCCCGCGGCATGACGCGGGAGCGCCACGGCGAGCACCTGGACCCGGTCTGCGGCCCCGACAGCGTGACGCTGGCCTACCTTGGGCTGGACCAGCAGCGGCGCACGACCCGGCTGCGCTTCGATCCGGCGCCTGCGCGCCTGGCGGCGGACCGGGCCAGCTTCGTGTTCGACATGGCGCCGGGAGCGACCCGGCTGTTCTTCGTGGAGATCGCCTGCAACGCCGCGGCCGCGTCCGAGCCGCCGCGCCGGGCGTTCGGCCGCGCCCTGCTCGAGTGCCGCCGCCGGATGCGCCGGGAAAGCGGGAGCGCCGCGGCCGTCGTCACGTCGAACGAGGTGTTTAACCAGGCGATGTGCCGCTCGATCGGCGACCTCTACATGCTGGTGACCGACAAGGAGACCGGCTCCTTTCCCTACGCCGGCGTGCCGTGGTTCAGCGCCGCCTTCGGACGCGACTCGCTGGTCACGGCGTTGCAGACGCTGTGGCTCGACCCGGCGGTCACCCGCGGCGTGCTGGCCTACCTCGCCAAGAACCAGGCCACCGAGACCGATCCGGCCAACGAGGCGGAACCCGGCAAGATCCTGCACGAGGTGCGCTACGGCGAGATGGCCGAGCTGCGCGAGGTGCCGTTCCGCCGCTACTTCGGCAGCGTGGACAGCACGCCGCTCTTCGTCATGCTGGCCGGCGCCTACGTCGAGCGCACGGGCGACATGGCGACGGCCGAGCGGCTATGGCCCAACATCCGTGCCGCCCTGCGCTGGATCGACACCGATGGCGACCGCGACGGGGACGGCTTCATCGAGTACCACCGCCAGACGGCGGACGGGTTGGCCAACCAAGGCTGGAAGGACAGCTACGACTCCATCTTCCACGCCGACGGCACCTTGGCCACAGGGCCGATCGCGGTGGCCGAGGTGCAAGGCTACGCCTACGCCGCGCGGCGCGCCGCCGCGGAGATCGCGCGCAGGCTTGGCCTGTATGCGGAGGTCGTGGCGCTCAATGCCCAGGCGGCTGCGCTGCAGCGCGCGTTCGAGGCGGCGTTCTGGTGCGAGGACATCGGCACCTACGCCCTGGCGCTGGACGGGGCGAAGCGGCCATGCCGGGTGCGCGCCTCCAACGCCGGCCATCTGCTGCTGACTGGCATCGCATCGCCCGAGCACGGCAGGCGGGTCGCGGCGCAGCTGATGGCGCGGCGGTTCTTCAGCGGCTGGGGGGTGCGGACCCTGGCCGCGGGCGAGCCGCGCTACAACCCGATGAGCTACCACAACGGCTCCGTCTGGCCGCACGACAACGCGCTGATCGCCATGGGCCTCGTGCGCTACGGTTGCCGGGAGGAGGCGGCCAGGCTGTTCGGCGCGATGTTTGAAGCGTGCGAGACCATCGACCTGCGCCGCCTGCCCGAGCTGTTCTGCGGCTTCCCCCGCCGCCGCGCGCAATCGCCCACCAGCTACCCGGTCGCCTGCTCCCCGCAAGCCTGGGCCGCGACCGCCCTGCTGGCGATGCTGCAAGCCTGCCTTGGGCTGAGCTTCGACCCGGACCGGCATCTGGTGCGCTTCGACCAGCCGATCCTGCCGGCGAGCCTGACGGAGGTGACGCTGCTCAACCTCGAGCTGGGCGGCGCGCGCATCAGCGTCCGGCTCAGCCGGGTGGGGCACGAGGTGGCGATGAACGTGATCGAGCGAACGGGGGAGATCCGTGCGCAGCTGCTCAGCTAGGGCGCGCAGGCCCTTACCGCCCGTCCCGCAGCTTCTTGCAGTAGAAGAACCCCCGCACCGTCTTGCCGTCCACCCGGGCATACGCCGGATGCTCGCCCCAGCGGTGGTAGCCGGACCCCTCGTACAGCCTGATCGCCGCCGCCTGCGTCTCGCGCACGTCCAGGTTCAGCACCTGGTAGCCGAGCGCGCGGGCCGCGTCCTCCACCCGGCGGGTAACCAGCCGGGCCAGGCCGTGGCCGCGGGCGTAGGGCGCCACGAAGCTGTGCATCAGGGTGGCGGCGAAGGCCTGCGCCTCGTTGTTGCGCGGCGGGCGGACCAGCTGCGCGCTGCCCACGATCACCCCGTCCAGCCGGCCGACGAACAGCTCGCGCTCCGGCACCAGCAGCACGCCGCGGAAATACCGCTCCAGCGCCATGCGGCCCGGCGGCGTCACCCAGCCGAAGCCGCCGCCTTCGATGATGGCAGCGTCCGCGGCCTCCGACAGCGCGTGCAGGTCGTCGTCCGCCAGCTTGGAAACACGGTCCACGGACAGGTTGGGAACCTGGACCGGTTCCTGGCTCATGGGTCCCAGCGCAGGAAGTTGGCGAGGATGCGCAGGCCGACCGCCTGGCTCTTCTCCACGTGGAACTGGGTGCCGGCGCGGTTGCCCGCCGCCACCATGGCGGGCACCGGGCCGCCATAATCGGTGGTGGCCAGGATTTCCGCCGGGCGTGCGCCGCGCAGGGCGTAGCTGTGGACGAAGTAGGCGTGGTCGCCGGGTTGCAGGCCGTCCAGCAAGGCGTGGCCCGGCTCGAAGTCCAGCGCATTCCAGCCCATCTGCGGCAGGCGCAGGCCGGGTGCGGCCATGGCCGACACCTCGCCGCGCACCCAGCCGAAGCCGGGCGTCTCGGCATGTTCCAGCCCGCGCTCCGCCATCAGCTGCATGCCGACGCAGATGCCGAGGAACGGCCGGCCAGCCGCCACGGCCTGCTCGACCGCCTGCCTCATGCCGTCCACCGCGGCCAGGCCGGCGGCGCAGTCGGCGAACGCGCCCTGGCCCGGCAGCACCACCCGGTCCGCCGCCGCCACGGCCGCCGGGTCAGCGGTGACGGCCACTTCGGCGCGGAGGCCGGCGTCGCCCGCCGCACGGGACAGGGCGCGGGCCGCGGAGGTCAGGTTGCCGCTGCCGTAATCGACCACGGCCACGCGCATCACCTGGCCAGCCCCAGCAGATCCGCCCGGTGGGACAGCAGCCGCAGCCACGCCTCGTCCTGGCTGCGGCCGGCCACCACGTGGGCCAGGTGGAAGCGGCGCAGCCCAAGCTCCCACCGGCGAAGGTCGTTGGCCAACGCGCCCAGGAACAGGAACACGCCGAACGCCAGCACGGGGCGCAGCGGCGCTGGCGGCAGCAGGCAGGCGAGGGCCAGCACGGCGAAGCCCAACGCGGCCACGATCCAGGCGGCGTGCCGGGCCAGCCAGAGCGGCCCGAACAGGAACGCCCCCCAGCTCCATCCCTCGCGCACCAGCAC
>CAXTPP010000051.1:0-24299 GCA_964246185.1 uncultured Acetobacteraceae bacterium | reverse complement strand
GCGTCGCTGCTCGCGGCGATGCCGGGCCAGGCCCTGCCCGATGACGGCTCCCCGCCCGCTGCGGTGCTGTTCGAGGGAAGCGGCGAGGCGCTGCTGGCCCTGCTGGATGAGATGGCGGCGCGGGACGGCCCGATCGTGCCGGTGCTCACGGCGTCCGGGGCGCCGGGGTATTATCCGCCCGAGATGCTGGTGCGGGAGCGCTCGGTCGCCACCAACACCGCCGCGGCGGGCGGCAATGCGAGCCTGATGTCGCTGGGGTGATCACCTATCTCTGGATGAAATCGGCAGCCGTCGCCGTGTCCAGCGGCGCAAGCTCCCGCCCGGGATTGACCGCCTCCTTCCGTGACACCTCGCCCATGGGCTTGCCGTGCTCGTCCACCACGTGGATCGGCGCGGCATGGTCCCCCTGCCGCAGCAGGCGGTGCAGCAGCTCCGGGTAGCGCGCCGAGCCGGAGATCACCTCGCTCGGCGTCTCGGCATCCGCCTGCTTCGCGGCGGACCGCGCGGCTTGGATGCGCCCGGAGTACACCGACCGCGGCTCGATCCGGCGCGCCACGGCCACCGCGCCGGCCACGATGATCAGCACCGGCAGCATGAACGCGTCGAGCCGCCGGGTCAGCTCGGTCAGCATCACGATGGCGGAGACCGGCCCCTGCGTGGTGGCGGCCAGCACGGCGCCCGCGCCCAGCATCGCGTAGCTGCCTGATGGCGCCCCCGTGTGCAGCAGCCCCTCCCAAACCTGCCCGAGCGCGCCGCCGGCCATGGCGCCGAACGCGATGCTCGGGGTGAACAGCCCGCCCGGCGCGCCGCTGCCCAGGCAGGCCGCGGTGACCAGCGGCTTCAGCACGGCGAGGGTCGCCAGCAGCCCTAGGCCGACCTCGCCGGAGAAGGCCAGTTGCGCCAAGTCCTTGCCGTTGCCGAGCAGCTGCGGGTACGGCGCCGCCAGGCAGCCCAGCCCGCCCAGCACCGCCACGGGCATCACCAGTGCCTGCCAACCGGATGGCTTGCGCCCGTCCGCCCAGACGATCAGCCGCACGAAGCCGACCGAGGCCAGCCCGGCCAGCGGCCCAGCCAACACCGCCCAGCCGACTTGCCCCCACGAGATTTGGAAGGCGGAGATGCCGTACGTAGCGCGGTCCGGCAGCAGCAGCCAGGACGTGCCGGTGGCGACGAAGGAGGCGGCCAGGGCGGGCGCGACCAGCGGTAGCGACAAGCTGCCCAGCAGCACCTCCAGCGCGAACAGCGCCCCGCCGAACGGCACGTTGTACACCGCCGCCATGCCCGCGCCGGCGCCGCACGCCACCAGCAGCCGGCGCTGCCCGTCCGGCAGGCCGACCCACCCGGCGAGCACGCTGGCCACCAGCGCGCCCGCCTGTTTCGGCGCCGATTCGCGCCCCAGCGACGCGCCCATGCCGACGATGACGATGGACAGCACGGCGTTCACCGCCGTCCGCACCGGGGCGAGCCGTCCGGCGTGGAACCAGATCGCCGCCGTCAGCTCCGCCGTGTTGCCGCCGCTGCGCTGGCTGAGCAGCCAGTGCACCGCCGCCACCAGGCAGCCCGCCGCAACCAGCACCGCGATGCGCCGGGCCGCCCCGGTGTGCTGCACCGCCGCCAGCACGTCATCCCCGGAATACTGCCAGGCGATGTGCTGCACGAACCCGAGCAGCCGCATCAGCAGGCCGCCGCACAGCCCGGCGCCCACGCCCACCGCCCCGATCGCGGCCCAGAACCACAGCGACAGATTGGCCGGGCCGGCGGGCAGCACGTTGGGTTGCGGCGAGGAATCGGACATGACGGCACTCATGCCGGGCTAACCCAGCCGCTGTCCCGTGCTAAATCCGAGTCCATGCCGCATGCCGACTTCATCCATCTCCGAGTCCACTCCGCCTACTCGCTGAGCGAGGGCGCCATCAAGGCCGACAAGATCGCCGCCCTCGCGCGGGACGCCGCCATGCCAGCCGTGGCCATCACCGATTCCGGCAACATGTTCGGCGCGCTGGAGTTCAGCCAGGCCTGCGCGGCCAAGGGCGTGCAGCCCATCATCGGCTGCCAGGTGAGCCTGACCCGGCCGGACAAAGCAGGCCTGCCGCCCGACCCGGTGGTGCTGCTGGCGCAGGACGCGCAGGGGCTCGCCAACCTGCAGCGCCTGTCCTCGCTCGGCTTCGCCACCTCGGACCCGGCGGACCCGCAGCTCGCGCTCCGCACCGTGCTGGACCACGCTCCCGGCCTGATGCTGCTCACCGGCGGCACACGCGGCCCGCTGGCCCGGCTGCTGGCGGAGGGCCGGCGGGCCGAGGCGGAGGCCATGCTGGCGGCGATGGCGGAGGCGTTCGGCGACCGCGCCGCCGTCGAGCTGCACCGCCACGGCCTCGCACTGGAGCGCGCCATCGAGCCGGGGCTGGTGGCGTTGGCCGATGCCGCCCGGCTGCCGCTGGTAGCGACCAACGAGTGCTTCTACGCCACCCCCTCGATGCATGCGGCGCACGACGCGCTGCTGTGCATCGCCGCCGGCCGCATGGTGTCGGACCCGGAGCGCCGCCGGGTCACGCCGGAGCACTGGTTCAAGCCGGCCGCCGCCATGCGCGCGCTGTTCGCCGACCTGCCGGAGGCCTGCGACAACACCCTGGCCATCGCTCGGCGCTGCGCCGTGATGGCCGAGACGCGCAAGCCGCTGCTGCCCGCCTGCCCCAAGGTGCGCCCCGGCGCCACCGAGGACGAGACGGTGCGCGCCATGGCCCGCGAAGGCCTGGTTCGCCGCATGGACACCGTCGGGGCCGACCCGGCGGCCCGCGCCGTGTACGCCGAACGGCTGGAGTACGAACTGGGCGTGATCGCCAACATGGGTTTCCCCGGCTACTTCCTGATCGTGGCCGACTTCATCCAGTGGGCCAAGGCGCGCGGCATCCCGGTGGGGCCGGGCCGCGGCTCCGGCGCAGGCTCGGTGGTGGCGTGGGCGCTGACCATCACCGACCTCGACCCGCTGCAGTTCAACCTGCTGTTCGAGCGGTTCCTCAACCCCGACCGCGTCTCCATGCCGGACTTCGATATCGACTTCTGCCAGGACCGGCGGGACGAGGTGATCGAGTACGTGCGCGGCGAGTACGGCGCGGACCGGGTGGCGCAGATCATCACCTTCGGCAAGCTGCAGGCCCGCGCGGCGGTGCGCGACGTGGGCCGCGTGCTCGGCATGCCGTTCGGCCAGGTCAACCGGGTGGCCGAGCTGATCCCCAACAACCCGGCCAAGCCCGTCACCTTGCAGCAGGCGATCGACGGCGAGCCCAAGCTGCAGGCGATGCGCGCCGAGGACGAGGCGATCGCCCGGCTGATGGAGGTGGCATTGCAGCTGGAGGGGCTGTACCGCCACGCCAGCACCCATGCCGCCGGCCTGGTGATCGGCGACCGGCCGTTGGTGGAGCTGGTGCCGCTATACCGCGACCCGAAGGCCGACACGCTGGTGACGCAGTACTCCATGAAGTACGTGGAGCAGGCCGGGCTGGTGAAATTCGACTTCCTGGGCCTCACCACGCTCACCATCCTGCAACGCGCCCTGGCCTACATGCCCGAGCCGCCGGACCTCGACCGATTGAAGCTGGACGACGCGCCGACCTATGGGATGCTGTCGCGCGGCGACACGGCGGGGGTGTTCCAGTTCGAATCCTCTGGCATGCGTGACGTGCTGCGCCAGATGCGCCCGGACCGGTTCGAGGACCTGATCGCCGCCGTGGCGCTGTTCCGCCCCGGCCCGATGGCGAACATCCCGGAGTACTGCCGCCGCAAGCACGGCCAGAAATGGGAAGCGCCGCACCCGGAGCTGCACTCGGTGCTGGATGAGACCTACGGCATCATGGTGTACCAGGAGCAGGTGATGCAGATCGCCCAGACCATGGGCGGCTACAGCCTGGGCGGGGCGGACCTGCTGCGCCGGGCGATGGGCAAGAAAATCCGGGCCGAGATGGACGCCCAGCGCAAGACCTTCGTGGACGGCGCGGTCGGCCGCGGCATCCCGGAGGCCAAGGCGGCCGAGGTGTTCGACCTGATGGCGAAGTTCGCCGATTACGGGTTCAACAAGTCCCACGCCGCCGCCTACGCCCTGGTCGCATACCAGACGGCGTGGATGAAGCAGAACCATCCGGTCGAGTTCCTGGCCGCCAGCATGTCGCTCGCCATGGGCAACACCGACAAGCTGGCCGCCCTGCGCCAGGAGGCGGAGCGGCTGGGCGTTCGCGTGCTGCCGCCCGACATCAACCACTCGGACGCGGACTTCAAGCCGGACACCGATGCCGAGGGCAAGCCGGCGATCCGCTACGCCCTGGCGGCGGTCAAGAAGGTCGGCCTGGCGGCGATGCAGTCCCTGGTGGCCGCCCGCGGCAACCGCCCGTTCCGCGATGTGACGGACCTGGCCTCGCGCATCGACCCGCGCCAGCTGAGCAAGATGCAGATCGAGAATCTGGCCCGCGCCGGGGCGCTGGACGGCATCGCGCCCAACCGCGCCCAGGCGTTCGCCGGGGCCGAGCAGGTGCTGCGCCGGGCGCAGTCGGACGCAGAGCAGAAGGACAGCGGGCAGATCGGCCTGTTCGGCGGCGCGGCGCCCGCGCCCGTGCGGCTGCCCGCCATGCCGGACTGGCCGCCGCTGGAGCGACTGGCGTTCGAGGCGGAGGCGATCGGCTTCCACCTCACGGCGCATCCGCTCGACACCTACGCCGTGCTGCTCACCCGGCTCGGTGCGGTCGGCTCGGCCCGACTGGAGCAGCTGGCGGCGTCCGGCGTGACCCGGGTGAAGCTGGCCGGCTGCGTGGTGGCGCGCAAGGAGCGCCCGACCCGCACCGGCAGCAAGATGGCCTGGATACGCCTGTCCGACGCGGCGGGCAGCTACGAGGTGACCTTCTTCTCCGAGGCGCTGGCGGCATGCGGCGACGTGCTGCGGGACGGCGCGCCGATCCTGGTGACAGCCGATCTGAAGCAGGAAGGCGAGGCGCTGCGCATTACCGCCACCAGCGCAATTTCCCTGGAGCAGGCAGGGGTGGAAGCGGGCGCCGGCATGCGCATCTGGCTGGGCGCCACGGCCGCAGTGCCGCACATCCGCGCTATCCTGGAACGCGAGCGCAAGGGTAGAGGTCGGGTAGTGCTGGTGCCCAAGGTGGGCGACACGCAGGATGTGGAGATCGCGCTGCCTGGCGGCTTCAACGTGACGCCGCGGCTGGCGCAGGCGCTCAAGCTGGTGCCAGGGGTGGAGCGGGTGGAGGAGGTCTGACCCGGCCTCGAACGGCGGGACGCGGCGGTTCTTTCAGGGGCGGTGTTGCACGGTTGCGACACCGTCCAGGCAAGGCTGTTTTTTTGAATGGGCCGCATTGCGGTTTTCAGGATCGTTCCTTGATGGTGAATTATAGGCAAGGAACCGTTAATCATGGCGCATAAGACGCAACTTCTGCTCACTGCGGCAGCCATGATTGGACTTTCTGTAAGCTTGCCAGCCCACGCGACGCTATACCAGCAGACCAACCTGGTTTCCAACGGCTTCGTTCCGGCTGCCAACATCGACGCGCAGCTGCAAGCGCCTTGGGGCGTCTCCTTCTCCCCCACCGGGCCGTTCTGGGTGTCAGACAACGCCGACAATCTCTCGACGCTTTATAACAGCGCCGGGGTAAAGCAGGGCCTGGTGGTGAGCGTCGATGCCCCGACCGGCCAGGTGTTCAATACCGACCGGACTGGCTTCGGCATCGCCGGGCTGTCGACCCCCACGAACTTCATCTTCGCCGGCTCCAACGGCACGATCTCGGCATGGAGTTCCGGCACCGTGGCCAGCGTGCTGGTGAACAACGCCGCGTCGGGCTCGTCCTACAACGGGTTGACCCAGGGCACCGTGGGCGGCGCCACTTACCTCTACGCCGCCGATACCGCCAAAGGTGTCGTTTCGGTGTTCGATAGCAGCTACCATGCGGTGAGCCTGGCCGGCAGCTTCAAGGACCCGTCGCTACCGGGCGGCTTCGCGCCGTTCAACGTCCGCGTCCTGAACGGCAGCCTGTTCGTCGCCTACGCCAACTTCGCCACCAACAGCGGCGCGGTCGCCGAGTTCGACCTCAACGGCAACTTCATCAGGCAGGTCGCCATCGGCGGCACCCTGAACCAGTCCTGGGCCTTGGATATCGCCCCAGCCGGCTTCGGGCAGTATGCCAACGACCTGCTGGTCGGTAACCTGGCCGACGGCAAGATCAACGTGTTCGACCCGGCGACCAGCGCGTTCCTCGGCCAGTTGGACGGCGTGAACAGCCAGCCGCTCGCCGAAACCGGGCTGTGGACCCTGGTGAACGGCAACGGCGGCAACGCCGGCAGCGTGAATTCGGTCTACTTCGCCGCCGAGGGCGCCAGCGGCGTCGACGGCGTGCTCGGCAGCCTGACCGCCGTGCCGGAACCCGGCTCGGTCATGCTCATGCTGTCAGCCCTGCTCGGCCTCGGCTGGATCGTGCGCCGCAAGCCTTCCGCCACGGCCGACGCAGCGCTGTCTTAACCAACGGTCCCGGACACTAACCTGTAAGGAGCAAGGCTGGGCTCTCCCTGCGTGGCCATTCCAATTGCCTGAATGAGGCAATTGGAACTTTGAAGCCACTCCGCCCAGACCGGCCAAAGGCCGGAGGCCTTTGGAAACCGTTTGGTTAAGCACAAGAATTCTCAACGCTCTACCTTTGGCTGAGTCCAGAGGTAAAGCCTTTGGCATGGCTTGCTTAACGATCACTCTCAAGGGCGGTTGGTAACCGTCAAGAGCACACCTGACGCCGCCAGCAAGTCAGAGCTTTGGCGTTGCCGGGGTCTGATCGGTCCGGTTCATCGACGCGCGGAACCGGGCATACTCGCGGACCCGCGTGCGGTCCTTTCGCCAGGCCGACGTGCCTTCGTAGCGCGCGAACGGGGGCACCTTCGAACGGGGTTTGCCGAAGCGGGGTGTGGTTCCGGCTGGACCGGCAGCTTTGGTATCGCTCATGGGAATTAATCCGGGTTGGTGCTGCGGTGTCTGACCACCACGCGGGGCCGAGCGCAAGAGAGCGCGGCCGCCTCTCGAACCCCATCAGAAGATGGTCGTCCTCCGGACACTTGATTATGTAATCAATGGTCAAGAGAATGACTATTCCCTTACGGGTGCAGGATAGGGCCCTGCCTTGCCATGCCCCCCGCTTTCCGCCATATCCGCCTCGCTGCCCGAGCGCATCTGCGCCCGGCGGCAATTCACACGCGGGGCGACTTCCTGGCTTGCTCGCCAGAACCGGTGCCGAAAGGCTGATCCCCGCGGAGGCGCAACCGGACCACAGGAAGGCTTAACCTATGGCAATGCCAGATTTCACCCTTCGCCAGCTGCTCGAGGCCGGCGTCCACTTCGGCCACCATACCCGTCGCTGGAACCCGCGCATGGCGCCGTTCCTGTTCGGCATCCGCAACCAGGTCCACATCATCGACCTGCAGCAGACCGTGCCCATGCTGGACCGCGCCCTGCGCGCCGTGCGGGACACCACGGCGGGCGGCGGCCGGGTGCTGTTCGTAGGCACCAAGCGCGCCGCGGCGGAGCACGTGGCCGAGGCGGCTAAGCGCTGCGGCCAATATTATGTCAACCACCGCTGGCTCGGCGGCATGCTGACCAACTGGAAGACCATCACTGGGTCGATCAAGCGGCTGCGCCAGATCGAGGAGATGCTGGCCGGCAACGTCGAGGGCCTGACCAAGAAGGAGGTGCTCGACATCACGCGCGACAGCGACAAGCTGGAGCGCGCGCTGGGCGGCATTAAGGAGATGGGCGGGCTGCCGGACATCCTGTTCATCATCGACACCAACAAGGAGAAGCTGGCGGTCGAGGAGGCCAACAAGCTTGGCATCCCGGTCATTGCCATCCTGGACAGCAACTCGGACCCGGCGGGCGTCACCTATCCGATCCCCGGCAACGACGACGCCCTGCGCGCCATCACCCTGTACTGCGACCTGATCGCCGGCGCGGTGCTTGACGGCATCAGCGCCGAAATGGTCGCCTCCGGGCGGGATGTGGGCGGTGACGAGGAGCTGCCGCTCGGCGCGATGCCGGACGAGCATGTGCGCGCGCCGGCCGCCGCCGAGCAGCCCGCCGCCTGATCCCGACCGCCTGAACAGGAAGAGCACCGATGGCTGAGATCACCGCTGCCCTGGTGAAGGAGCTTCGCGAGAAGACCGGCGCCGGGATGATGGACTGCAAGCGCGCCCTATCCGAGACGGGCGGCGACGTAGAAGGCGCCATCGACTGGCTGCGCAAGAAGGGTCTGGCCGCGGCTGCGAAGAAGAGCGGCCGGGTCGCGGCGGAGGGGCTGGTCGGCGTCGCCACCATGCCGAACCGTGGCGCGATGGTCGAGGTGAATGCCGAGACCGACTTCGTCGCCCGCAACGACACCTTCCAGGCGTTCGTGAGCGCGGTGGCCAAGCTGGCGCTCGACGTGGGCGAGGACGTCGAGGCGCTGAAGGCCGCCCCGTTCCCAGGCTCAGGCCGAACGGTGGCCGAGGAGCTGACCCACATGATCGCCACCATCGGCGAGAACATGAGCATCCGCCGCGCGCGCGTGCTGAGCGTGCCGTCGGGCGCGGTGGCGAGCTATGTGCACCAGGCGGTGAAGCCGGGCCTGGGCAAGATCGCCGTGCTCGTCGGGCTGGAGGGAGCCAGCGAGATCGACGCGCTGGAGCTGCTGGGCCGCCAGGTGGGCATGCACGTCGCGGCTACCCGGCCCACGGCGCTGGACATCGACGGCGTGGACCCGGCGGCGCTGGAGCGGGAGCGGGCCGTGCTGATCGAGAAAGCGCGAGAGGAAGGCAAGGCCAAGACCGAGGAGATCATGCAGAAGATGGTCGATGGCCGCATTCGCAAGTACTACGAGGAGGTGGTGCTGCTGGAGCAGGTCTGGGTGCATGACGGCGAGAGCCGGGTGCGGGCGGTGGCCAAGAAGGCCGGCGCGCAGATCACCGGGTTCGAGCGGTTCACCTTGGGCGAAGGCATCGAGAAGCAGACCGGGGACTTCGCAGCCGACGTGGCCGCCGCCGCCGGGCTGCCGCCGGAACAGTCGCCGACGCTGTGATCAGCAGGGCTCTGCCCTGCACCCGCAATGGGATAATCATCCCCTTGACCCCTCGAAGCAAGGTGTCCAGAGGACGGCTGTTCTCTGGTGGGGTTTGGGGCAAGACCCCAGTCTTCCTCCTAGGAGACCGGTCAGCCCGGCGACCCGATGCGCGCCGCCGAGTGATCCGGCGCTGCTGAGCCTCTCGCCGGACGATTGGCAGACCGTCCGGCTGACGCTTGGCGTGGCGGCCCGCGCGGTCGGCGTGTCTCTGCCGCTTGCCATCTTGGTCGCCGGGTGCCTGTCCCGCGGGCGCTTTCCAGGAAGGGCCCTGCTCAGCGCCGCGGTGCATCTGCCGTTGGTGCTTCCCCCGGTCGTGACCGGCTGGCTGCTGCTGATCGTGTTCGGCGTGCATGGCCCGGCAGGACGGCTGTTGCTCGCCTGGTTCGGCGTGCGACTCGCCTTCACCACCGCCGCCGCAGCGCTGGCCTGCGGCGTGATGACGTTCCCCATCGCCGTCCGCGCCATCCGCCTCGCCTTCGATGCGGCCGACCCGGCGCTCGACCAGGCCGCCCGCTCGCTCGGCGCTGGCCGGCTGGACCGCTGGCTGACCATCACCGTGCCGCTGGTGGCACCCGGCATCCTGGTCGGCGGCGTCCTTGCCTTCGCCACCTGCCTGGGCGAGTTCGGCGCCGTCATCACCTTCGCCGCCAACATCCCCGGCCAGACGCAGACCCTGCCGCTCGCCATCTATTCCGCCCTGCAAGCGCCGGGCGGGGAGGCGCGGGCGGCGCAGCTCTCGCTCGTCTCGATCGCCCTGGCGCTGGCCGGATTGCTGGCGTCCGAATGGCTGGGGCGGCGGTTAAGCGCAGTGCTCGGCCGGTGAGCTTGGCGGTCGAACTTGTCCACCATTTCCCCGACGCGACGATCGACGTGCGATTCGAAGTGCCCGGAATCGGCGTCACGGTGCTGTTCGGCCCCTCCGGCGCGGGCAAATCGACGGTGATCGCCGCGGTCGCGGGGCTGCTGCGGCCCAAGAGTTGCCGCGTGACGGTAGACGGCGTGGTGCTGGCGGACAGCGCTGCCGGGGTGTGGCTGCCTCCGGAGCGCCGTCGGGCCGGGCTGGTGTTCCAGGATGCGCGGCTGTTCCCGCACATGTCGGTCGCCACCAACCTGCGCTATGGCCAGCGCCGCGCCCCGCCCGGCCCGACACGCTTCGACGACGTGGTGGGCCTGCTCGGCCTGGAGGCGCTGCTGGCGCGCCGTCCGTACACCCTGTCCGGCGGCGAGAGGCAGCGGGTGGCGATCGGCCGCGCCCTGCTGTCCCAGCCCCGCCTGTTGCTGCTGGACGAGCCGCTTGCCAGCCTGGACGCGGCGCGCAAGGCGGAGATCATCCCCTATTTGCACTGCCTGGGCGGCATCCTCGCCGTGCCGACGCTGTACGTGACGCATGCGATGGACGAGGTGGTTCAGCTCGCCGCCAATCTGGTGCTGCTGGAACGCGGCCGGGTGGTCGCAGCCGGTCCGCTGGCGGCCGTGTCGGCCCAGGCAGGGCTGCCGCTCGCGGCGCGGGACGATGCGGCGGCGGTGCTGGACTGCCGAGTGGCCGGGCACGACGGCGCAAGCGGCCTGACCCGGCTGGATGCGGACGGCGTGGCCCTGCTGCTGCCCACGCTGGCGGCGTCTCCCGGCGCCGCCGTCCGCGTCCGCATCCCCGCCCGCGAGGTGATCCTGGCCGGGCCGGAAGCCGCGGCGGTGTCTGGCGCGCTCAGCCTGCACAACGTGCTGCCCGGCGTGGTCCGCGCCATCCTGCCTGACCCGGCGCGCCGTTCGGCCCTGGTGGAGATCGAGCTGGGCGGCCCGGCGCTGCTGTCCCGCGTCACCCCGGATGCGGTGGGCCGCCTTCGCTTGACGCCGGGCGCTCCCGTGCTGGCGCTGGTGAAGTCGGTCGCCATCGAGGCGGTCAGGGTCGGTCCCTAGTCGGGACGGCCCTGGAATGGCATAATGGCGTTTCATGAACCGTCGAGCCTTTCTCTCCCTGCCGCCTGCCATGATGCTTGCCGCCGCGGCGGAGGCCCAGCCGGCCCAGGTAGCGCAGACGCCGCAGGACCGGGCGGACATTGCCCGGGTCGAGGCTTACCTGAACGGCGTCCACACGCTGAAGGCGCGCTTCGAGCAGATCGCGCCGAACGGTGGCACCAGCGGCGGCGTCGCCTGGTTGCAGCGACCGGGCCGGATGCGGTTCCAATACGACCCGCCATCGCCGTTCCTGCTGGTGGCCGGGCACGGCCTGCTGGTGTTCAACGACTCGAAGCTGGGGCAGACCAGCAACGTCCCGCTGACCCGTACCCCGCTCGGGCTGCTGCTGCAGGACAACCTCAAGCTGTCGGGCGACATCACCGTCACGCAGGTCGTGCGCTATCCCGGCCAGCTGCAGGTGACGCTGCTGCGCACGGCATCGCCAGCCGAAGGCTCATTGACGCTGGTGTTCGCCGATGCCCCGCTGGTGCTGCGGTCCTGGGTGGTGCTCGACGCGCAACGCCAGCAAACCCGCGTCAGCCTGATCGACCCGCAGCTGGGCGGGCAATTCGACCAGGCGCTATTCACTTTCATCGACCCAAAGTTCTTCGGAAACAACAACCATTGACGGTCCCGAGGGCTTTGCCCTGCACCCTTCATATAAAGGTGTCCAGAGGACGACCGTTCTATGGCGGAGTTCGGGGCGGAGCCCCGGTCTGCCTGATGATTTTCATTGAGCCTGCGTATTTGACTTCAAAACGTCGCAATAGCTGACCATTATAGCGGCATGAAGGCGCTGGTCGGAATCTCTTGCTGCACCAAGCTTTTCGGCGCCTTCGGGATGCCGAACCATGCTGCTTCCGACACCTACGTCCGCGCGACCGACCAGGTGGTGGGCGCGGTGCCGGTGCTGCTGCCGGCCAGCGGAGACCGGTGCGACGTTGCGACTCTGCTGTCCCGGCTGGACGGCATCATCCTAACCGGCAGCCGCTCCAACGTGCATCCGAGCCTGTATGACGGCCCGCCCCACGCCGATGGCACGCCGGAGGACCCGGCGCGCGACAGCGTGACATTGCCGCTGATCCGCGCCGCCATCCGCGCCGGCCTTCCTTTGCTGGCGATCTGCCGCGGCATGCAGGAGATGAACGTGGCGCTGGGCGGCTCGCTGTATCAACGCGTGCAGGATTTGCCCGGCCGGATGGACCACTCGACGCCGATGCAGCCGAACAGCCGGGTGCGGATCGGCAAGGCCCACGCCGTGACCGTGACGCCGGGCGGCTGGCTGTACCGGATCGCGGGCAGCGGGGTTATCGCCATCAACTCGCTGCACAACCAGGCCGTGGACCGGCTCGCGACGGGACTGGTGGTGGAAGGCGTGGCGCCGGATGGCACGATCGAGGCGGTACGGGTTGCAACGGCGCCGGGTTTCGCGGTGGGGGTGCAATGGCATCCGGAGTACGACTGGGCGACCGATGCGGTGTCCCGCAACATCCTTGCCTCGTTCGGCGAGGCAGTGCGGTCCCGTCTCGGGGTGATGGGCGTCGCGGCGGACTGAACCAGCGGGTGGCCCTCCGCCGACAAGCGGAGGGCGTTGCCGTCAGCGGTAGTAGCCGGGGTAGCCGTAATAAACCGGCGGCGGCGCGTACACGACTGGCGGCGGGGCGTAGTAGGCCGGCGGGGCGTAATAGGCTGGCGGGGCGTATGCGCCGGCGATCGCAGCTCCCACTCCCAGGCCGACGATGGCGCCGGCGATCGCCGGGCCAGCCCCGAAGCCACCGCGGTATCCATAGCCGCGGCCATAGCCGCCACGATAGCCATAGCCGCCATGATAATAGTCCGCGCTCGCCGGGGTCGCGGCCGCGAGCAGCCCCAACGCTACCGGAACAGCGACCAGAAGACCGATCTTCGGACTCATGACTAACTCCTGAATAAGCCTGGGATGGGCCGTCCATCGCCATATGAGGATAATACCTGGCCACCGTGTCCAATTTGCGGCAGGCTTGTAACAAAAACGATCATTTTTCCGAGGTTCCCCCCGAACGCCCGGCCTGCCGCCGCTTGTGCCACCTGCCCCGCCGCGCCATGCCCGCGCCATGCCGTCCCTTCGTATCGCCACCTGGAACATCAACTCCCTCCGCCTGCGCCTGCCGCTGCTGCAACGGCTGGTGGACGCGCTCGACCCGGACGTGATCTGCTTGCAGGAGACCAAGGTGCCGGACGAGCTGTTCCCTGACGCCGGGCCGCCCGCGCTGGGTTACCCGCATGTCGCCCGGCGCGGCATGAAGGGCTACAACGGCGTGGCCATCCTGTCCCGCATTCCCATGGTGGTGGAGGGCGCGGCGCCCGACTGGTGCGAAAAGGGCGACTGCCGGCATCTCCAGGTGACGTTGCAAATCCCTTCCGGGCCGGTCGAGTTGCACGACTTCTACGTGCCGGCCGGCGGCGACCTGCCTGATCCAGCGGTAAACGCCAAGTTCGCCCACAAGCTGGCCTTCGTCTCGCAGGCCACCCAATGGTTCGCGGCCCGGCCAAGCCTGCGCCGGGGCGTCCTGGTGGGGGACCTCAACATCGCGCCGCTGGAGCACGACGTGTGGAGCCACAGGCAGCTGCTGGACGTGGTCAGCCACACCCCGGTCGAGGTGGAGCACATGGCCGCCTGGCTGCGCGCCGGGTGGCACGACGCAGTGCGCCACTTCGTCCCGCCAGAGCAGAAGCTCTACACCTGGTGGTCGTACCGCAACCAGGACTGGCGCGCCTCGAACCGCGGCCGCCGGCTGGACCACGTCTGGGTCACGCCGGATTTGACGCCCGCCCTGCGCAGCCACACGGTGCTGACCGAGGCGCGCGACTGGCCGCGCATGTCGGACCACGTGCCCGTGGCGGTCACGCTGTGGATGTGACGGCGATGGGCAAGTCACCGTCCGCGGCCCTCCGCCAGGTGTTCGGACCGCCCACGGCCGTGTTATGGTGCCGCCATGTCCCGACGCACCCTCGAGGTCACGCCCGACCTGCTGCTGCGTGCCTACCGCGCCGGGCTGTTCCCCATGGCCGAGACGCGGCGCGGCACGCGGCTCTACTGGCTCGACCCAGAGCATCGCGGTGTGCTGCCGCTCGACCGGTTCCATTTGCCCAAGCGCCTGCTCCGCACCGTGCTGCGCGGCCCCTATGCGGTGACGGCGGACCAGGACTTCCCGTCCGTGATCGCGGCCTGCGCGGCGCCCGGGCCGGAACGGGAGGAGACCTGGATCAACCGCGACATCGAGCGGCTGTTCAGCGAGCTGCACGCCGCCGGGTTCGCGCACAGCGTGGAGTGCCGGCTGGACGGGGCGCTGGTGGGCGGGCTGTACGGCGTGAGCCTCGGCGGGGCATTCTTTGGCGAGAGCATGTTCAGCACGGCGCGGGATGCGTCCAAGGTAGCGCTGGTGCACCTGGTGGCGCGGCTGCGCCTGGGCGGCTACCGGCTGCTGGACACCCAGTTCCTGACCACCCATCTGCAGCAGTTCGGCACTGAGGACGTTCCGCGGGACCGCTACAAGGAACGCCTCGCCGCCGCGGTGGACGAGGCGGCGCACTGGGAGTCCGACGAATCGGCGATCGAGGCGGAGATCAGGCGGATGGCCCAGTCATGAGGCTGGCGTTCGCGCTGCTGCTGTGGCCCAGCCTGGCGATCGCGCAGCCCCGGTTGGTGCCGCAGGGCGACGTGGACGTGACTTACCGGCTGTCCGGGGCGGCGGCCGAGCAAATTCCCGGCGGCGTGCCGGACGGGGTGCGGCTGCAATGGGACGCGCGCGGCCAGCGCCTGCGCGCGGAGCCGGTGGGCGGCGGCGTGTACGCCATCACCGATTTGCAGCGCCGAGTCGCGGACATCGTCTTTCCGGCCCAGTCCTCCATCTTGGAGCTGCCCCTGCGCGGTGGCAACCCGCAGGCGCTGCTGGCCGGCAGCGACGCCCGCTTCACCCGGCGCGGCGTGTCCCACGTGCTCGGCATCGAATGCACGGACTGGGCGATCCAGGCGCCCAACGTGGACGCCGCCGGCTGCGTAACGGCGGACGGCATCGTGCTGCGGGCGGAGGGCCGGTTCGACGGGCGGCCCGGCAGCGCCGTCGCAACCTCCGTCACGCGCGGCCCGGCCAACCCCGCGGCGTTCCGGACGCCGGAGCAGTATTTCCGCCTGCCGCTGATGGGTGGCCGGTGATCCGCCAAACGATCCGTATGCTGGCCATGCTCGCCCTGCCTGCAGCCCCCGCCGCCGCCGCGGAGCACCCGCCCACCATGCCGCAGCGGGACGTGGACGTGACCTACCGCCTGCTGCAAGCGGCCCCTGGCACCCCGGCGATGACGCAGCGCAACCGCTGGTCGGTCAGCACGGGGCGGCTGCGGGTCGATCCGCCGACGCCCGGCATCTACATGATCATGGACTACCGGGCCAAGCGCATGGCCGTGGTGAAGCCGGCCGCCCGGGCGGTGCTGGACATGGCCTCGGCCGACCCCGGGCTGCCCGGCGCCTACACGCAGCGGGACGCCGGCAACGTGGCGGGGCTGCCCTGCACCAACTGGCAGACCGCCGACGCGGGCGGCCGCGACACGGTGCTGTGCCTGACCGCGGACGGCGTCATGCTGCGCGCCAGCCATGGCGAGCACGTGCTGCTGGAGGCCGTGGCCGTCAGCTACGGCGCGCAGGACCCGGCGGCGTTCGTCCCGCCCGACGGGTTCCAGCACGTCTCGGGCGACACCCCATGAGCGAAGCCGCGCCGGCCCGTGAGCGGCTGAGCCCGCGCCGCTCGCCCCAACCTTCCGGCAAACTGCCTTGGCCCTGGCACGACCGCTCCGGGCGGTTCTCCCGGCTGAAGGCCGCGGCCTTGCTGCTGGAGGCGACGCCAGCCGCTTGGATCGCCTTCGCCCTGCTGACGCACCGCTTCGGCGCCCGACCGATCACCGAGGCCATCCACGAGACCGGGCTGTGGGCGATCCGCTTCGTGCTGCTGGGGCTGCTCGTGACGCCGGTGCGGCTGCTGTTCCAGTGGCCGCGCCTCGTGCTGGTGCGGCGTCAGCTGGGGCTTGCCGCGCTGTGCTACGCCTTGGCCCACGTCGTGCTCTACAGCTGGGACCAGGGCTGGCACATGCAGGCCGTCTCGGTGGAGATCCTGCGCCGGGTCTATCTGGAGGTCGGCCTCGTGGCGCTGGTCGGGTTGGCCGTGCTCGGCATCACCTCGACCGACCGCGCGCTGCGCGGGCTCGGCTCCGCCTGGAAGCGGCTGCACAAGCTGGTTTACGGGCTCGCCGCCATCGCCCTGCTGCACTACTTCCTGCAATCCAAGGCGAACGTGGCAGGGGCGACGCTGGCCGCCGGGCTGTTCCTCTGGCTGGCCGGCTGGCGGTTGCTGCCGTCCGGCCCGGACCGCGAGCCGCTCCCGTTGCTGGCGCTGAGCCTGGCCACGGCCGCGCTGACGATCGGCTTGGAATACGGCTGGTATGCCCTGGCCACCAGCATCCCCCCGCTGCGCGCCGTGACGGCGGAGGCCGACATCGCCTACGGTCCCCACCCGGCCGGCCAGGTCCTGCTGGTGTGCCTGGCGTTGACTCTGGCGGCGGCGCTGTCCTGGGCCGGCCGTCGCGACCGCCTGCGGCAGGGTCCCGGGTTCGACGTGGCGCTGTATGCCGGCTGGGCGGCGATCGTGGCAGCCGTGGCGTTCGCGTTCAACCTCGCGGACGACTGGCTACCTGAGACTTGGGCATTCTGGCAGGCGGCGCTCGGCTTCGTCGCGGGCGGCGCTGCGCTGGGTCTACTACGCAGCCAGCTTCGGCAGGGCTCTGCCCTGTACCCAGAAGGGGACAGTCGTCCCATTCACCCCTCTATACATAGGAGTCCAGAGGACGACCGTCCTCTGGCGGGGTTCGGGGCAGAGCCCCGATCTCCCCATTCGGCAACCCGGCAACGCCCAAATCGTCCGCCGTGATCGGGTCCTTGACGATGAACAGGTAGGACGCTGCCGACACGATGCCGATCGCGGCGCCCACCACCAGCGCCCCTACGAACGATCCCGTGCGCTGCACGATTAGCCCCGTCACAGTGGGCGCCAGTGCGCCGCCCAGATAGCCGCCGAAGTTCTGCATGGCGCCGATCGAGGCGGTGCAGTTAGTCGGGGCGGCGACCGAGGACAGCGCCCAGGCGCAGGTGCTGGTCATGTAGACCAGGAACAGGGACGCGGAGATGAACGCGATGGCCAGCGCATTGCTGGCGACGAAGGCGGCGGCCAGGGTGAACAGCGCCGTGCCGAGCAGGGCCGCAGCCGCCGGGTATCGCCGGCTGCGCATGGGCGAGACGCCGCGGCGGACCAGCACATCGGCCAGGTAGCCGCCGAGCAGCCCGCCCACCACGCCCCAGGCGAACGGGATGGCGGCGGCGTAGCCGGTGTATTTGACGCTCATGTGCCGCTCGATCTCGAGGTATCCGGGCAGCCAGGCGGTGTAGATCCAGGTGAGATAGATCGTGCCGAAATAGCCGAGGATCATGCCCCAGGTGGTGCGGAAGCGGAACAGCTGCCTCCACTCCGCCAGCGTAACCTTGGTGCGCTGGCCCGCCGGGTCGCCCTCCGTGCGGTAGGCGTGCTCCGCCGCAGTCAGCCCGGCCTCCTGCGGGTTGCGGTAGACCGCATACCAGAGCACCGCCACTAGCAGCCCGGTGATCCCCATGATGGCGAACATCCAGCGCCAGCCGAACGCCAGCATCAGGAAGGTCAGCAGCGGCAGGGAGATCGCGGTGCCGAGGGTGGAGGCGCAGTTGAACACGCCGGTGGCCAGGCCGCGGTCGCGCGGGTTGAACCAGTCCCGCGCCACCCGGGCGGCGGCGGGGAATTGCGGCGCCTCGCCCACGCCGAGCAGCAGGCGCACGCCGAAGAACTGCCCGAAATTGGCCACCAGCCCGCCCAGCAGCTGCGCCGCCGACCACAGCGTCAGCCCCGCCGCCAGCAGCCGCCGCGGCCCGAGCTTGTCCACCATGGCGCCGGTGGGCAATTGGGAGAACGCGTAGGCCCACAGGAAGGCGGACAGCAGGTATCCCATGTCGGCGATCGACAGCCCCATCTCGCTGCGGATCAGCGGGTTGGCGACGGCCAGGGTGGCGCGGTCGATGTAGTTGACCACCCCGGCCAGCACCAGCATGGCCAAGGCGGTGCGCTGGATGGACTTGACCCGCGGCGTGGCGGCGATGGACATGGCTCCCCCTGTTTTTTCTCTTCCGGAAAGCCTAATCCGGCTTCCGCATGCTTGGCGAGGGGGCTTTGGCCGCAGGCCGGAATGGGGTGAATGCATGGCCTACTCGGTCAAGGAGTGCTTCCACACCTTGCAGGGCGAGGGTGGGCAGGTTGGCCGCGCGGCGGTGTTCGCCCGCTTCACCGGCTGCAACCTGTGGACCGGGCGGGAAGCCGACCGCGCCAGCGCCGTCTGCCAGTTCTGCGACACCGATTTCGTCGGCGTCGATGGCCAGAACGGCGGCCGCTTCCAGACGGCAAACGCGCTGGCGGCCCACATCGAGGCGCATTGGCAGGGCGGCGCCGGCCACCGGCTGGTGGTGTTCACCGGCGGGGAGCCGCTGCTGCAGCTGGATGCGGCGCTGACGGCGGCGGCCCATGCCCGCGGGTTCCGCGTGGCGGTGGAAACCAACGGCACCCAGCCGGTGCCCGCCGGGGTCGATTGGCTGTGCGTCAGCCCCAAGGCCGGAGCGCCTTTGCAGGTGACGGCAGGCCAGGAGATCAAGCTGGTGTACCCGCAGCCGGGGCTGGACCCGGCGCATTTCGCCGGCATGGCGTTCGAGCGCTTCTTCCTGCAGCCGATGGCGGGCGAGGCTGCCGCCAGCAACACCCGGGCCGCCATCGGCTACTGCATGCGCCACCCGCAATGGCGGCTGAGCCTGCAAACCCACAAGATCATCGGAATCGACTGATGCACGAGCTGAGCAAGCAGTTCCGTTTCGAGGCCGCCCACACCCTGGACCGCGCGGTGGAGGCCGAGCTGAGCCGCCGCATCCACGGCCACAGCTACCGCGCCCGGGTCACGATCCGGGGCGTGCCGGAGCCACGCAGCCAGATGGTGCTGGACTACGCCCTGTTCGACCGGGCGTTGGACCAGGTGCGGGACGGGCTGGACCACCGTTTCCTGGACCACGTGCCCGGCCTCGGCGCAGCGACGATGGAAGGGCTCTGCAGCTGGATCTGGCGCGGCCTCGCGCCGGACTTGCCCGGCCTGGCCCGCATCACGCTGTATCGGGACAGCACCGGCGAGGAGTGCAGCTACGACGGCAGCTAACGCCCATGGCTCCAAAACCCGATTACCACCGTATTAAGTATGGCCTCCCTATCAACAAGGGCCCATGAACACGGATGTAGGACGTGCCGCTTTGTGCTAATGGTATCCCATGTATTTTTTCGCAACCGATCCCGCCCGTAGTTGACGCTGCATGATCAGGGTCGCCTACGCCAGCCATTACGACATCGCAGCCGCGGTCCAGCGTTGCCGCACGCTGCTGGACGGCATCCGGCCCGTGCTGCTTCTGGTGTTCTGCGGCGGCAAGCATGACCCGGGGGTCGCATTCGCCGCCTTGCGCTCGGTGTTCGGCCCCGTCCCGATCGTCGGAGGCTCCGCCGCCGGGGCAATCGGATGCGACGGCTTCGGGTGCAGCGGCCTGGAGCTTGGCATCGTCGCCTTCGCGGCGTCCGAGGTGGTGCCAACCATCCACACGACTCATGACCTGCTTGGCGGCGAGTTCCAGGCCGGCGAGGCGCTCGCGCGCAAGGTGGCGGCGCAAGCCTCCGACGGCGCGGTTGTACTGCTGTTCTTCGATAGCGTGGCGTCCACCACCCCGCGGCAGCTGCATTACGCGAGCGCGATCGTCGATGGCTTTCATGCCGGGCTTGGCGGCAAGAAGGTGAACCTGATCGGCGGCGGGCTGTTGACCGACATGAATCTCTCGGACGGCTGGGTGTTCGACGGCGTGAACGTGTGCAAGCACGCTGCAGTCGCCATGGTGTTTCCCGCCGCCGTGAAGGCGGAGACGGCGGTGCTGCACGGCTGCCGTCCGGTCAGCAGCTTCATGGACATCACCCGCATCGACGGCGCTGAGGTTTTCGAGCTGGACGGCCAGCCCGCGCTCGAAGTCATCGAGCGCATGCTGGGGATGCGGCTCGGCAGCACGGACGGCACCGACATCTCCCTGGTCGCAACCCTGGGCGAGAAGCACGGCGACCCGTTCGCTCCCTATGACGAGAACAAGTACGTCAACCGCCTGATCCTGGGCGCCACCCGGGCTAGCGGCTCGATCACCCTGTTCGAGCCGGACTTCCGCCAGGGCACGACGGTGCAGATCATGGCGCGGGACAACTCGCTCATGCTGCAATCGGTCCGCGACGGGACGGCCGCATTGCGGGCCGGGTGCATATCAAGTAAGCCGATCCTGGGCCTCTACATAGATTGCGCCGGCAGGGCAAGCGCCCGAAGCGGCGCAGTACGGGAGGAGGCGGAATTGGTCATGCAATCCCTAGACTTGTCGTTCCCGCTGCTGGGCTTTTACTCGGGCGTCGAAGTCGCACCGTTCGAAGGTTACAGCCGACCTTTGGACTGGACTGGCGTCCTGACCTTGCTGCGGGTGGACTGACGGTGAGCGACCGGCCCGGCATCGGCAACCCGCTGGAGCGGGAATTGCAGTATTACCGGAGCGAGTGCAACGACCTCGGCGGGCGGCTGCTGCGCCTGCAGGAGGAGCAGAGCCAGGCCTTCCTGGAGGCCCGGCGCAGCCGGATGGTAGTGCGGCTGGTGCGCGAGGCCTATCTCCTTGCCGAGCCGAGCCAGGTCATGCAGGACATCGGCGGCGCGGTGCTGCAAGTCGTGGTCGAGAATGCGCTTTGCGACCGCGCCGCCCTGCTGCGGGAGGAGCCGCTCGGCAGCGGCCGCTTTATTGTCGCCCATGCCATCGGCGGCACCAGCGTCGAGTCGGGCGAAGCCATGGTCATTCCGAGCCCGCCGGCTTTCTTCTTCACCAGTTCCCTCCGCTTCGACCGTGCGCCGGCCGGGCTGCTCGACGTGCTGCACCTGCCATTCGTGCTCTGGGCCTATGACAAGTCGAGTGGCCATGCGCTGGTGATCGGCAACCGGTCGGAGGGCAATGTCACCCGCGCCTTCACGTCCGGCGACCAGGAGCTGATCGAGGCGGCGTTGACCGTCTACCTGGACGTGATCTACCGCAAATACGCCGAGGTGCAGCTGCGGCAGGCCAAGCAAGCTGCCGAGGAGGTGACCCGCAGCCAGGCCCGTTTCCTCAAGTCGCTCTCGAAGCAGCTGAAGGCCCCGGCAGAGAGCATCGCCAGTCTTGTGGAATCCATGTCCCCCCCGGCGGACACGACATTCGGTTCCCAGCCGCTGCAGAACACGCTCCAGCAACTCGCCGCCTGCTCCCGCGAACTCCTGCGCCTGGCCAACGACGCCGGCCGGCTCGCGACGCCGGTCAAGCAGTTCGCCCTGCCGGACGTGCAGTGGATCGACCTTGGGGAAGTCGTGCGCCGGGTCTTCCGGTCCAGCTACCCGGTCAGCGTCAAGAGCGACGTCGATCTCGACGTCAGCCTGCCCCAGCGCAACGTGTCGATCTGCGCCGACCGGGAAAGCCTGCACCGGGCGATACAGACGATCGTGAGCGACTCCCTCGCGCGCGCCTTGCCTCGCTCGGCGGTGAAGCTGTCCGCGGCCCGCCGCGGCGACGGGGCGGTCGAGATCCTGGTGAGCTGCGCGGTCGAGATCGCGGCCGCCCACGTGGTCGAGTCGGTGGTCTCAAGCGACTCGGCGCATGTCTTCTCCCCGCTGCATGAGATTGACGCGGACCGGCTCTCAGCCGCCAGGCGGATCGTGGAGGCCCATGACGGCGTGCTCGTCACCGAGGCCCGGATGAGCGGGGGAACCCAGGCCCGCATCATCCTGCCTGCGCACATAGCCCGGGAGTATGACGACCCGGCCTGAACCCGCCGCCAAGCCGGAATTCGGCGGCGGGTGCGGCAACTTGACGCCTTAGAACGGCGTGCCGGGCGGCAGCCGGGACAGGCTGGCCAAGGTCGCGTCAATCGCCCTGAACAAGCCCCAGATCTCCGAGTAGCCGGTCTGGAACGTCGCCGAACCGGCTTCTTTGTCGTTGTGCCGGGCCTGGATGTAGTTCGTCCAACGGCGGCTCGCAGGCTTGCGGTGGTGATAGTCGTGGCACGGCGCGTCGCCGACCAGCACGACGATCCTCACGAAAACCTGGACGGTCAGCATGTTCGCCCACCAGCCGAGCCAAGCCAACGCGCCGGGAACGGAGCTGCCCGAGGCCGACGGGGGAGCCATACCCGGAAACACGCCCGATGTGGCGTGGCAGGTGAGATCGCGGCCCCTGGCGGTGATCACCTCGATGTCAGGAAAGCTGTGCTCGCACAGGATGCGGCCCACCGTGGCGGCTTGCAGCAGCACGGTGACCGGGATGACCCAGGCCAGCAGGAAGCCGAGCCACTGCCCGGTCGCCAACGCCAGGCCCGCCAGCACGCCCCAGCTCGCCATGCCGATCAGGTTGTGCCGGCGGTCCGCCGAACGCCAGGCTGCCTGCACCCGGCGCACGAAGAAGCGGGCGTGGAACGAGGGGGACACCAATCCCAGCAGCACCCGGCGGCGCAGCACCGGCAAGGCTGCGCCGGCCACCAGTTCGCACGTGTTGAACACGAAGTCGGCGAACTCGTCTTCCTCAGTCAACAGTTTGTTGTTGCTATGATGCAGCATGTGCTCGTGCTTGTAGCTGTCGAAGTGCTTGAACAGCAGGATGGCCGAGACCAGCCGCCCGATCCGCACGTTGGTTTCCCGGTCCTTGAACACGGTGCCGTGGGAACAGTGATGAAACACCACGACTTGCAGCAATCCAAGGCCTGCGGTGGTGAGCAACATGCCGAACGGCACGAGAACAGGACAGAAATGCAACGCCGCGATGCTTAAAGCGGCACCCAGCAGGACTTGCACGAGTGAAACTGCAACATAGCGCAGCGGCGAACGCTCAGAGTGCTGTTCGCCCGGTGCAGGTTGCGCAGTCAGCCAAGTCAGGAATGGCTGTATCCGTCCAGGCAGCCTTTCATGCATGGCCGTTCGAGGGTTCGCTGCCAGCACAGTCGTGCTCGAACTCAGCGCTTCGGCAGTGATAGGGTTGGGAGACCAGAAAGTCATGTTTACTCTCCTGAGGATGCAACTCCGCGCAGAGTGCGGTGTTGCCGCCACAGTATGAGATGATGTGAAAGCCTTGGAGGGTGGCAGGGCTTGCAAGCACCGATAGTTACAAAAGAAAACAGGTAATATTACTATTTAACGATTTATTAACGATAGACCAATACATGAAAGATTGGTAACAGCTAAATTTACGTAAGCTGCCGGTAGTGAAAATTGCCATTACGTTTGACGTTTAATTGCAACAGTGTTGCGGGAAATTTGATAATTTACAGCATTAATGGCCACGTCGCAGAAGTAATTGCGCTGTTACGTCACAGTACCAAGCAATTGATGCCGGATAAGCGTTGCAAGCCGGGGAGGCACCACGACGGGGCCATGGTAGCGCGCCCGCCGAAGGTCATGCGCACTAAGCAATGCAAAACCATCCTGCCACTCATCGCGGTCCATCTGATCTGGCCAGTCATTGCCACGCCATAGCAGCGGCCGCAGCCCGTCCGAGTCCTCGATCCAATGCCAGGCGGTCCGTTCGGCATCATTTGGACGGCCATCCCAGGTATCAAGCGTGCGCATTGCATCAATCTCCTTAGTCGTTGGATCGTCGCTGGCCAGGTTATTGGACAGGTTGCTTTAACATACCACAGTAATTACCGCGTGCTGACCAGTAACAGTCATTTCGGTGCAAAATTCGTACGGTTGGTGACAACGCTTCGGCTTTCATGCAACTCGGACATACTCCCTCCAACAGATCGAAGGCAGCGGCAAGCGAGGCAACCCGCAAGATGGCGTGATCTCAACCCCAATTCGCCTGGGCTGCGGCATGGCTCGCAGCCCAGCGGCCACAATCCCAGAGGTGCTGGTGCTGGCGATGCGGCCACTGCGCGGGCAGGAGTGTGGTGGAGGATTTGCCGCTTGGACTGCGGTCGTGGAGAGTGCGGCCCTGCATTGGGGGTACGCCATAGGACGGGCAGGATAGCACGGTTCGTGGCACAGAAGAAGAAC